>JAPPIE010000025.1 GCA_028874765.1 Gemmatimonadota bacterium | reverse complement strand
TCTGTCTGATAGGCAAACCCGGAGAGCCAGTCGCGCATCAGATAGTAGGCGGTTGGCCAGGCGATGAGATTGGCGAGAAGAACGAGAAATATAAATTCGCGCGAGAGTAGCATGACCAGATGCGGTGTGGATGCGCCCAGGACTTTTCGCACGCCAATTTCTTTGGTGCGAGATTGAACCATGAATGCGGCCAGTCCGAACAGTCCCAAACAGGCTACGAAAATTGCCAGTAATGAAAATATTCCGAGCATTTTGCCGGTGAGTTGTTCGTTGAAATAGATCCAATCTATGAGTTCGTCCAGGAAGTGATATTCAAAGGGCGCGTCTGGGACAAAGCGTTTCCACTGTGTTTCGAGGAAGGACAGGGTTTGCGCGGTGTTTTCTGGTCGGATGCGTAAAGCCAGGGAATAAAACATCTTCCAGCGGGCCAAAAACCCCATGGGGGCGATTTCTTCTCGTAGTGTCAAATTGTGGTAATCTTTTACGACGCCTATTACTGTCAAGGATAGGTTGTCATACGCTGGTAACACAATCTGTTTGCCAATCGGGTCGTCCTCCCAGCCGAGGAGTCGCACGGCTGTTTCGTTTAAGATAATTGCCTGAGATGTATCGCTGGCAACATCGGCTGAAAAGGCGCGACCGCGAAGCACGGGGATTTCAAATGTTTCAAAGAATGAATCATCAACTTCGTTTATGCGAAATGTCTGTTCTTTTGTTCGGTCCCCATCGGGCCAGGCGAGTCGCAGTCGTCCGCTGTATCCCGTGATTTCGTATCGCAGAGCCGATGCGCTGAGGATATTGGGGTGTTCGAGAAAGACCTGTTTGACCATTTGGTGGCGTGCTGAAAGGCGTTTTTGTGGGTTTGGCTCTCCGGAAAAGTCAGGGACAAAAATGGGTAAACTCACAATGTGATCGCGTGCAAAGCCCATGTCTTTGGTTTCTATAAATTTCAGTTGCTGATAAACCACCAGGGTACAGATCACCAGTAAGATGGACATGCCAAACTGAAAAACCACGAGTCCTTTCTTCAGTCCTGTGGAACCCGGGGAGGAAGACGCACTGCTTTTTAATGCTGTTACCGGGCGAAAGGATGAGAGGTAAAACGCTGGATACCATCCCGCCAGCAGTCCGACCAACACTGTTAGTGCCAGTACTGCCGGTGTACCTATTATTACTGTAGCCGCGTTGAGGTGTAGATCGCCGCGCACGAATTGGTTGAATAAGGGCAGGCATAGCTCAACCAGTGCGAGGGCAATCAGCAGGGCGGAACAGGTTAAAAGCAGGGATTCGCTCAAAAACTGGACCATCAGTTGTGGACGATGCGCGCCAACGACTTTTCGCACGCCGACTTCGCGCTTGCGGGTGACAGCGCGTGCAGTTGCCAGATTTGTAAAGTTCACGCAGGCAATGACCACGAGGATCAGCCCAATAGCTGCCAGCATGTAAATGTGTTGCACGGGGCTGTCGGCAGTTGGGTTAAAATCGGATTCGCCATACAGGTACACGCGATGCAGAGGTTGTAGATGGTAGGTGTTTTTTGAGGCAACGTCATTCCCTATATGCTGTTTGATCAATGGCTGAAGGGGATAATGAGGCCAACGAGACTTATTTTCAGCCGCGACTTCATCCCCCAGATACTGCACGATCAACGACTGCATTTTCGCTTGTAGGCTTTCTGCGTTTTGTCCCACTTTTAATAGCACATAGGTGTTTACCGGACGCCACGATTGCGTGGGGCGCCACATTGTCCACACCTCTTGCGTTTCTTCTACGGAGGGTATTGTGGTTGAGAGTATTTGAAAATAAAAGCCAGATGAGAGGTGTGGTGCTTTTACGATGCCGGTAACTGTGTACTCGCCTGGGAAACTGCGACTGTCGATTGAAAGTGTTTGCCCCATCGGATCAATATCGCCAAACAAGTGTTGCGCCATGTCGTCGGTAATGACCACAGAGTAGGGTGTGCGAAACGCGGTTTCTAAGTCGCCTTTTATGAGGGGAAAATCGAATACGTCCAGGAAGTTGTCATCTACCAGCGCAAGGAGATATCGATCCTTGCGCTCGCCGTATTGTACAGATACAGTCCATCGCCAGATACGCACAGTTGTTTCTACTTCGGGAAATGTTTCTTTTAATACGGGACCGAGTGCGCCTGATGTGCCGCTGCTGTAAGTTGTTTGTGTGCTGCGCTCTTCTCGAATCACTTTGTAAATGCGGTCGCCCAGTGTGTGGGCGCGATTTACTGCAAATTCCTGTTGGATGTACAACAGGATCAAAATGCCACATGCCAGCCCGATGGCGAGGCCCAGTACATTGATGGAGGTGTACAATTTGTGCCGCATCAAATTGCGGATCGCAACGGTTAGATAATTTTTGATCATGGTCTTATCTCCTGTGACGTCCCAGCAGTTAGCCCGCCCAACCTCCGACCTCTTGTTTTTCCAACGCGCGTTTTAACTGATGGCGCCCGCGGTGGAGCCAGATTTTTACGGTGCCGAGGGGTGCTTGCATTTCCCATACGATTTCGCGGTAGGACAGTTCTTTTATGTAGCGGAGCCACATTGCGCGTTGTTGCTCTTTGGGCAATGTGCGCAGGCCCTGTGTTAAGCGTTGATGGCGTTCTTTTTTTATGATGCTATCTTCTGGCGTTGTCAGAGTGATTGGTTCGGGCATGTGTTGCGCTATGGTTTCCATGCCGTTTTTTCGGGATAGCCGGGACCGGAGGTGTGACCGCCCGACGTTGATGGCAATGCGCGTCAGATAGGTTGTGAATGCCGATTCGCCGCGAAAATGGCGCAGGCTCTGGAAGACTTTCATGAATACCACCTGCATCAGGTCTTCGGTTTCGTCGCGGTCCTGCACATATCGCCCGACAATGGCGCGCACGCGATTCTGGTGTAGATAGTAGAGTTTGCCAAACGCGCTTTTGTCGCCGGCTTTGATCATGTGGATCAATTGTACATCGTTTTCTATTTCTGATCGTTTATTCATATCGCAATGCCTCCACGGGGTTCATTTTTGCCGCTTTCACGGCTTGCAGGCTCACTGTTCCGATTACGACCAG
>JAPPIE010000237.1 GCA_028874765.1 Gemmatimonadota bacterium | reverse complement strand
TCCTTTTCTTTCCTTGCTATCTCCTACATGCAAATCCCTAACCAGAAACTAATGCGCCGTGGACAAAAATGGTGGTGTTCTCCAGTTCAATGATTCCTCTAAACACAGTTCCCGAACCCTCATCGCCCATTGCGTCAGGTGAAATCTGTCTCAAATAGCCGTGTTGGATGCCGTAGTCCTGAAATGGAAATGCTTCAAATTTGAGCTTTACCTTTTGTCCAGATGACAGCAGGCCCACGTCTTTATTTAAGATCAAGGCTTCGGCCACAATCGGTGTCGAAGCCGGTGCAATGGTTACCAGTGTCTGGCCTTTATTGACTACTTGACCGGGTGTATTGACCAGAACTTGTGTGATGATTCCCGATTCGGGTGCAAGAATTAAATCGATGTCTGCATCAACGGATCGATTAACCGCTTGTTTTGCCTGTTTGAGTCTGATTGTTGCAATATCATAAGCATTCTGAAAATTAGCTCGCGTGCGTTCGAGTTCGAGTCGTTCTTCGAGAATTTGGCGTTTTAAGTCTTTTAGAGAAACCTCATAGCGATTGACCTCTGCCATCCGCGCTGGCAGTTCTGCCAGCGCGCTCAGATAGCGAACTTTGGCTTCATTTAGTGCAGCAAGGCTGATGAGTCTCTTTTCATACAATTTTTGATTTTGCTCATATCGTTGTTTCAAATGTTCTACTTCTGCGGAACGGAACTGTATTTCGATATCAATGTCGGGGGGCTGAGACGTTTCTGTATGATTTTCAAGTGCTTTCCGGTAGGTCTGCATCGCGGTTTGCATGACGTGAACGCGATGCTCAAGCGCAGAGATGGTCTCTTTTGCCAAAATTCTTTTTTGCGGTAGGGTTTGTTGCAAATCAAATTCTGCTTTTTTGAATGCGATCTCTGCTTGTTCTAATTCGCGAAACTCGTTGAGGGTTTCTTGCGAACGCAGTCTGAATAATATCTGTTCTTCGGCAATACGATCCCCCGAATGGATAGCAATTTCCTGGATTTCACCAGAACGCGGTGCCTGGATGTTCTGAACCTTTCCCAGTGGGACCAGACGAAATGGGGCTGTTGCGACAATATCGACCTGACCGTACCAGGCCCATGCTATGGAGATGGCAATAAAAAGCAGCAAAACATAAATAAGTGCGCGGCTGAAAAAGGGGTGTAAGGACCCTAAAAACTCAATAGTGCTTTCGGCCAGATCAGTTTCGGTTTCGGTGGGGTTTTCAACCTGGGCTTCGGCCATTGAAACTCCATTTACACGACCTGCAATTGTTGTCCCGATAGGTTGTAATAAAGTCCTTGTTCTGCGATGAGTGTATCGTGCGTTCCCTGTTCGACGATATTTCCTTCATCCAGTACAAGGATCAAATCCGCATCTTTTACCGTGCTCACCCGGTGGGCGATGATAAATGCGGTCTTGCCTTCCAACATGGTGTCTAACCCTTCCTGAATCGCTCGCTCGGACTCTGTATCCAGGGCATTTGTAGCTTCGTCAAAGATGATAATTTTGGGATCGCCATATAGTGCCCGGGCAATGGACAGGCGTTGTCGCTGACCACCGGAGAGTCCCACACCCTGTTCCCGAATTTTGGTTTCATATCCCATTGGCAGGTCTTTGATAAAGTCGTGGGCATAAGCGAGTTTGGATACTTCCATCAAACGGTCCATATCGACATCTTTGACCCCTATGGCGATATTTTCGGCGATGGTGGCATTGAACATGACGGGTTCTTGCAAGACCATCCCCACCTGACGCCGCAACCATCCGGGATCAAACTCGCGCAGGTCTGTGTCATCGAGGGTGACGCATCCCTCTGTGGGATCAAATAGTCGGGGTATGAGTTTTATTAGCGTTGTCTTGCCCGCACCGCTACGGCCTACTATGGCTACTTTCTGGCCGGGTATTATGTCCAAATTTATATCGCTTAAGACATAGGGCACTGTCGATCCCGATCCATACCGGAAGAATACGTCATCGAATTTGATATGTCCCTCTACGTCTGTGAGTTGAACCGAATAGTTGCGATTGCGCGATGACTCGGTTCGCATATCGTAGATGTCGTTTAATCGGTCCAGTCCCAATTTCGCCAGTTGAATCTCCGGCCACAGGTTAATCAGTCCCATAATCGGTCCCAATACACTGCCACTGAGCATATTAAAAGCGATTAGCTGACCGACGGATAAGTCGCCCTGAATGACGAGATTCGCGCCATACCAGAGCACGACTGTGCTGCCTAAGACACTGTTCAACTGCCCCAAAGATCCAAATAGCATGTTTGTCTTAATCGCGGTAAAACCAATTTTGATTTCCCGGGTCAAGCGTTCTTCCCATGACCACCGCGTGGATTTTTCGACTGCGAGGGTTTTTATGACTTCAATGCCGCGCAGGGAATCAATGAGTAAGGATGACCATTCCGAGCGGGCGAGAAAAGAGCGCTGGTTGATGGATTTGAGGATTGGGGTGTAGATTAAAGTCAGGATAATGCTAAACGGTATGAATGCCAGAACCCAAAATGTCAAAGTGGTGTGGTAATAGAACATCAGGCCCAGATAGACAAAGATCATGATTGCATCAAGAACGGCTGAAATAGCCGTTTCGGTCAACAAGCTCCTCAAGTACTGGCTCTCTCGAAATCGCGTCATGATGTCCCCGGTTCTGCGGAGGGCGAAAAATCGCATGGGCAAACGGAGAAGATGATGGTAGATATGTGATAACATCGAGATGCTGATGCGAGCACCCACATACCCAATCAGGTAGTTGCGCAGCGAAGATGTGGCGATTCGAAATAAGGCGATGATGATCATGCCTAAGAGCAGGAGATTGAGCAGACTATTATCCTGGTGAACGAGGACTTGATCGAGGATCATCTGGGTGAACAGGGGCGAGGCAAGGCCAAAGAGATTCAGCACAAGGGAGGCGATCATGATTTCGATGAGAATACCGAGATATGGACGGGCGAGGGGGAAAAACCGCCTGAACGATGATTTTCTTCCCCTGTATCTCGATACCTTGTCGGTATATTCGAGTATTAAGGCGAGTTTAGACCATTTGTCTTCAAACTCTT
>JAPPIE010000151.1 GCA_028874765.1 Gemmatimonadota bacterium | reverse complement strand
CAAGTGTCAAATCATTTACGCGCGCGTTGCCATTGGTCGTGCGCGTTACGGTCTCGTCGTGAAAGACCACGATATGACCGTCTTTTGTACTGCGAATATCCATTTCCAGCATATCCACGCCGAGATCTACCGCGTGTTGAAAAGCATATAGCGTATTTTCGGGCCACAATCGCCATCCCCCCCGGTGTGCAATCACTTCAACACCCGCGTTTTTTTTGATGAAAGGATGATCGGGCATCGGTTTTCTCCAGATGGATAGCACAACACACAGTGCAGTAAACAACAATATAGAGAGGAGCAAAATTTTAGCGATTCGTTTCACTATTGGCAAACCGTATCAAGTTGTCTGTGTATTCTGGTAAATGCGAGAGAAGATTTTTGGGAGTTTCGCGCTTGATTTCTCAAAGGTGCGTTGTTACTTTGATTAGTTAAAAATCCAATTTATCGGAAAAATTATGTCCCGGACATTTATCAAATTTGCCCTCACGGGTTTATCGGGGGTATTTGTCAATCTCGGTTCGTTCCAACTCTTACTCAATCTCGGTGTGCATAAGTTGCTGGCATCACCAATTGCCATTGAGCTGTCGATTATCTCAAATTTTCTGCTCAATAACTACTGGACCTTCCGCGATCGCGCACTGGCGGGGAGAAAGCGCGATCGGGGTTTGAAGTTTAATCTCGTTTCACTGGTGACTCTCGTGCTGAGTTATGGCACATTTGTCTTGCTTTCCTTCCTTTTTCCAGCGGTGCAATCGGTCATTTTGCAGGGGTGCGCGATTGCACCGGCCACATTGTTTAACTATTTTATCAATTCCCTCTGGACGTTTCGCGAGATGACAGACGAACGCCCAGAAGAACAGGAGGACGGTACGCAATGAATCGCGTGCATGCCCAGGATGGAACATTTAATCCCTTGCGCGATGGAATCGCACTGGCCGCATCGGTTATTGGTCCGCTCGTGCTTTATGTGCTTACTATGCCGCGCACTGTTGTTCTGGAAGATGACGGCTTGTTTCTCATGGCTGGAGCACATCTCGGCGTGGCACATCCGCCGGGCTATCCGTTCTATACCCTTATCGTCTATCTGTTTACGCAATTGCCCTTTGGCAGTGTCGCTTTTCTCGGTCATTTGTCCAGCGCGGTATTGGGTGCGCTTACCTGCGGCTGCGTTTATGTATGTGCCCGTTTGTTGGGCGCATCGCCAACCCCAGCCATGACTGCCGCCTGGCTGTTTGCCGCTTCTGAGCATTTCTGGTCTCAGGCTATTATTACCGAGGTTTATACGCTCAATGCGCTGTTCTTTTTTGGTCTCTATGCGTTGCTTTTATACGGCGTTCGCCAGCCGCACCGCACCGGGATCTGGGTTGCCGCAGCTGTCGTTTATGGATTGAGCCTGACCAACCACTGGCCGCTGATGGTGCTTTCAACGCCGGGTTTGATGCTATTGGTCTTTCCGATTTGGCGCACCTTGTATCGGAAACTGCCGCTACTTTTTGGAGTTTCCCTGCCGTGTGCGGCATTGCCTTATGCATGGATGGTCTGGCGGTCGCATCAAGATCCCCTGATCAATTTTTACGGCTCTCTCGATACTCTGAAAGAATTTTGGCATTATTTTAGCCGGCAGGGCTATGCCCATATAGATGCCAGCCCCAGCGCGGGATGGAGTGACCGATTCGGGTTCATGCAATGGCTGGGCAACGAATTTTTGTGGCAATTGACGCTGCCGGGATTTGCACTCGCCGTGTTCGGTCTGATCGTTCTGTTTCAGCGAAGGCGGATCGCAAAAGCGGGTTCGGGATTGCTGGTGTTTTTGGGCAATAGCATTGTGCTGATCGCCCTGCTGGGTTTCGATTTTGATTTTTTTTGGGGCGCGATTTTTCGCCCCTATTCTCTGTTGTGTTACGGTATAGCGGCTCTGTGGTTGGGCATTGGATTGCAGGTTGTTCTCGATCGGCTGACGGAACGGTTGTCCTCCAAATTTGCCCGTGGACCAGGACTCAGCATTGCTGTGGTCGTGCTGGTGGGCGCGGCGATGGTTGCGTGGTCGGTGCACGAACACTGGCGGGCCAATGATCGATCCGATAGCGACTTTGCCGAGCACTATGCGGACATGCAATTGGATATTTTGCCGGAGGACGCGGTCCTGTTCGTATTCGGCGATGCCACCGGGCCGATGGGCTATTATCAATACATCGAGAACCGCCGTCCAGATGTGGCGTTGTACAATCTTCAGGGACTCGTATATGGCAAACGCCTCTACGATCCATTTTTACCAAAAGAAAAGAAGAAGGAGGTTTTGGAACAATTCACCGATTCGACAGAACGCGCCCTCTTTTTTCCCATGGATTTCGACATTTTTCCCAACCGCCAGGGACGGATCTATGGTTTTCTCATGGAGGCAGTTAAAGATAGTGAGCCGGGTACCATAGAAATAAAACGCCATCCGCGTGGAGAGGAATATTTCACCTATCTGGTGCATTTGCAACCCATTGATCGCTGGGAGCGCGTGCGGCGAAACGGATTGTTGTCCCAGTACGGGCGATATTTGGGTTTGATTTATTTTTCGGGCGATTCGGGGCTTCTCAATTCAATGCAGGAATTATTCCGTCTCGCAGAGAGTAGTTATGCCTGTCTCCTCGGCATGGCCGGCACACTGATAGAGCACGGGAATAGCTCGCACTGGGAACAAGTCTCGGCGTGGTTAGACAGGGCGGAGACGCTCAAACACGAGGCATTAAAAAAGAAAACCCTGGCGCGGCTGTACTATTTGAGGGGAAGTCTGTTGCAAAAACAGGGCCTGAGGGTAGAAGCTGTCGCGTTTTTTGGGAAATCCCGCGACGTATATCCCCATCCCGATAACAAGGCACTCGAGGCCCTCGAACAATACAAGGTCAATTTCAAAAGGGTCAATCCGCCACGTCGGGAAAGTCCAAAACCCGTTTTGCCGTTCCCCCCATAATTTTTGCTTTTTGCTGCGCGTTCAAATCCGGTAGCAATTCATCGATTACCTGTACCAGCTTATCATACCCCGGATCTTCCAAAATCCAGGGAAAATCCGTCGCCCACATCAATTTGTCTGCGC
>JAPPIE010000159.1 GCA_028874765.1 Gemmatimonadota bacterium | reverse complement strand
CAAGTGTCAAATCATTTACGCGCGCGTTGCCATTGGTCGTGCGCGTTACGGTCTCATCGTGAAAGACCACGATATGGCCGTCTTTTGTACTGCGAATATCCATTTCCAGCATATCCACGCCGAGATCTACAGCGTGTTGAAAAGCATACAGTGTATTTTCGGGCCACAATCGCCATCCTCCCCGGTGTGCGATCACTTCAACACCCGCGTTTTTTTTGATAAAAGGATGATCGGGCATCGGTTTCCTCCAGATGGATAGCGCAACAGACAACGCAATGAGTAACAATATGGAGAGGAGCAAAATTTTAGCGATTCGTTTCACGATCGGGTCAACCGTATCAAGTTGTCTGTGTATTCTGGTAAATGCGAGAGAAGATTTTTGGGAATTTCGCGCTTGATTTTTCGAAGGCGCGTTGTTACTTTGATCAGTTGAAAATCTAATTTATCGGAAAATTTATGTCTCGCACATTTATCAAATTTGCCCTCACGGGGTTATCGGGGGTATTTGTCAATCTCGGTTCGTTTCAATTCTTACTCAATCTCGGTGTGCATAAGTTGCTCGCATCGCCAGTTGCAATTGAGCTGTCGATTATCTCAAATTTTCTGCTCAATAACTACTGGACCTTCCGCGATCGCGCACTGGCGGGGAGAAAGCGCGATCGGGGTTTGAAGTTTAATCTCGTTTCACTGGTGACTCTCGTGCTGAGTTATGGCACATTTGTCTTGCTTTCCTTCCTTTTTCCAGCGGTGCAATCGGTCATTTTGCAGGGGTGCGCGATTGCACCGGCCACATTGTTTAACTATTTTATCAATTCCCTCTGGACGTTTCGCGAGATGACAGACGAACGCCCAGAAGAACAGGAGGACGGTACGCAATGAATCGCGTGCATGCCCAGGATGGAACATTTAATCCCTTGCGCGATGGAATCGCACTGGCCGCATCGGTTATTGGTCCGCTCGTGCTTTATGTGCTTACTATGCCGCGCACTGTTGTTCTGGAAGATGACGGCTTGTTTCTCATGGCTGGAGCACATCTCGGCGTGGCACATCCGCCGGGCTATCCGTTCTATACCCTTATCGTCTATCTGTTTACGCAATTGCCCTTTGGCAGTGTCGCTTTTCTCGGTCATTTGTCCAGCGCGGTATTGGGTGCGCTTACCTGCGGCTGCGTTTATGTATGTGCCCGTTTGTTGGGCGCATCGCCAACCCCAGCCATGACTGCCGCCTGGCTGTTTGCCGCTTCTGAGCATTTCTGGTCTCAGGCTATTATTACCGAGGTTTATACGCTCAATGCGCTGTTCTTTTTTGGTCTCTATGCGTTGCTTTTATACGGCGTTCGCCAGCCGCACCGCACCGGGATCTGGGTTGCCGCAGCTGTCGTTTATGGATTGAGCCTGACCAACCACTGGCCGCTGATGGTGCTTTCAACGCCGGGTTTGATGCTATTGGTCTTTCCGATTTGGCGCACCTTGTATCGGAAACTGCCGCTACTTTTTGGAGTTTCCCTGCCGTGTGCGGCATTGCCTTATGCATGGATGGTCTGGCGGTCGCATCAAGATCCCCTGATCAATTTTTACGGCTCTCTCGATACTCTGAAAGAATTTTGGCATTATTTTAGCCGGCAGGGCTATGCCCATATAGATGCCAGCCCCAGCGCGGGATGGAGTGACCGATTCGGGTTCATGCAATGGCTTGGCAATGAATTTTTATGGCAATTGACGCTGCCGGGATTTGCACTCGCTGTGTTCGGCCTGATCATTCTGTTTCAGCGGCGGCAGATCGCAAAAGCGGGTTCGGGATTGCTGGTATTTTTGGGCAATAGCATCGTGCTGATCGCCCTGCTGGGTTTTGATTTTGACTTTTTCTGGGGCGCGATCTTCCGTCCCTACTCTCTGTTGTGTTACGGCATAGCGGCCTTGTGGCTGGGCGTTGGATTGCAGGTTGTGCTCGACTGGTTGGCAGAACGGTTGCCTTCCAAATTTGCCCAGAGGCCGAGACTCAAAATTGGTATGGCAGCGCTGGTGGGCACGGCGATGGTTGCGTGGTCGATGCACGAACACTGGCGAGCCAATGACCGATCCGATAGCGACTTTGCCGAGCACTATGCGGACATGCAATTGGATATTTTGCCGGAGGACGCGGTCCTGTTCGTATTCGGCGATGCCACCGGGCCGATGGGCTATTATCAATACATCGAGAACCGCCGTCCAGATGTGGCGTTGTACAATCTTCAGGGACTCGTATATGGCAAACGCCTCTACGATCCATTTTTACCAAAAGAAAAGAAGAAGGAGGTTTTGGAACAATTCACCGATTCGACAGAACGCGCCCTCTTTTTTCCCATGGATTTCGACATTTTTCCCAACCGCCAGGGACGGATCTATGGTTTTCTCATGGAGGCAGTTAAAGATAGTGAGCCGGGTACCATAGAAATAAAACGCCATCCGCGTGGAGAGGAATATTTCACCTATCTGGTGCATTTGCAACCCATTGATCGCTGGGAGCGCGTGCGGCGAAACGGATTGTTGTCCCAGTACGGGCGATATTTGGGTTTGATTTATTTTTCGGGCGATTCGGGGCTTCTCAATTCAATGCAGGAATTATTCCGTCTCGCAGAGAAAAGCTATGCCTGCCTCATCGGCATGGCCAGCACACTGATAGAGCACGGGAATAGCTCGCATTGGGAACAGGTCTCGACATGGTTAGATAAGGCGGAGACCCTCAAATACGAGGCATTGAAAAAGCAAACTTTGGCGCGGCTATACTACTTGAAGGGTAGCCTGCTGCAAAAACAGGGCAAGAGGGTAGAAGCTGTTGCGTCTTTTGGGAAATCCCGCGATATATATCCCCATCCCGATAACAAGGCGCTCGAGGCCCTCGAACAATACAAGGTCAATTTCAAAAGGGTCAATCCGCCAGGTCGGGAAAGCCCAAAACCCGTTTTGCCGTTCCCCCCATAATCTCTGCTTTTTGCTGCGCGTTCAAATCCGGTAGTAATTCATCGATTACCTGTACCAGCTTATCATATCCCGGATCTTCCAAAATCCAGGGAAAATCCGTCGCCCACATCAATTTGTCTGCGC
>JAPPIE010000143.1 GCA_028874765.1 Gemmatimonadota bacterium | reverse complement strand
TTGGTTGCCCCTCAGGGATTCGAACCCCGATACCTGGAACCAAAATCCAGTGTCTTGCCATTAGACGAAGGGGCAATACTGTGTCGAAGGGCTAAATATAAATTTTTAGCCGATTACTGGCAACTTTCTTTTTAGAAATTAGCGATCGGTGGTCAGACAGAACCCTTCTCGGGCGCAAAGGGACGGCACGGGGGCCGTCCCCTACAACACTATGCCGCGATGACGGTTGTTCCCACTTCTCACTTCCCACTTCTCATCCTCGCCCATGTGTCGCGCAGGGTGATTGTTCGGTTTAATACGAGTTTTTCATCTGAAGAATCTGTATCGATGCAGAAATAGCCCAGTCGTTCGAATTGGACCACGCTGCCAACTTCTGCCCCTTTCATGCTCGGCTCGACATAACAGGTGGGGCGCACTTCCAATGAGTCGGGATTTAAGTTGTCTGTGAAGTCTTTTCCCTCTTCTGTTCGGATTGGGTTTTCCGTCATGAATAGCCGATCAAATAATCGCACTTCAGCTTTCAGTGCGTGTTTTGCCGATACCCAGTGCAATGTCGAGCGAACCCTGCGTTTATCGGGTGTTGTGCCGCCGCGGCTTTCGGGATCCCAGGTACAACGGAGTTCGATTATGTTGCCGTCGTCATCTTTCACGACATCCTGGCAGGTGATATAACACGCTGCGCGCAGTCGCACCTCTCGCCCGGGCGCGAGGCGGTAAAATTTGCGCGGGGGATCTTCCATGAAATCTTCCCGCTCAATGTACAATTCCCGCGAAAAAGGCACGGTGCGCGTGCCGGCATCGGGGTCTTCGGGATTGATCATGGCTTCAAATGTCTCTTCTTCGCCTTCGGGATAGTTTTCAATGACCACTTTTAAGGGGTCGATCACGCCCATTACGCGGGGCGCGACTTTGTTCAGGTGCTCGCGAATATAGAATTCAAACAAATCTATTTCCGCAGTTGTATCCCGCCGATTCATTCCCACGCGCCAGATAAAATTTTTAATGGCTTGCGGCGGTATCCCGCGCCGTCTCATGCCCGAGAGCGTGGGCATGCGCGGGTCGTCCCATCCGTTTACGAGATTGCGTTCGACCAGTTGGGTCAGCATGCGCTTGCTGGTCAGTGTGTAGGTGATATTCAACCGCGCAAATTCAATTTGCCGCGAGGGAAAGATCTCCAGTTGCTGGATGTACCAATCGTACAGGGGGCGGTGTTCTGCAAATTCGATGCTGCACAGCGAGTGCGTGACTTGCTCTATGGCGTCGGATTGCCCGTGTGCCCAATCGTACATTGGATAAATACACCATTTGTCGCCCGTGCGATGGTGTGATGTGTGTTTGATCCGATACATGACGGGATCGCGCATGTTCATATTTGGCGATGCCATATCGGCTTTTGCGCGCAGTGTACACGCGCCATCGGGATAGTCTCCATTTTTCATTCGCTCAAATAGGTCGAGATTTTCCGACACGGTGCGATCCCGGTAGGGGCTGTTTTTCCCCGGCTCTGTTACTGTTCCGCGGTATTCGCGTATTTCCTGTGGACTCAGGTCACAAACATAGGCTTTTCCCTGTTGTATGAGTTCCACAGCATAATCGTAGAGTTGGTCAAAATAGTCAGAGGCAAAGTATAACCCATCGCCCCAGTCAAAGCCCATCCATTTCAAATCTTCCTGGATAGACTCGACGTATTCGGTGTCTTCCCGGTCCGGGTTGGTGTCGTCAAACCGGAGATTGCACTGTCCGTCAAATTCCTCGGCGAGACCAAAGTCCAGACAAAAAGCCTTGGCATGGCCAATGTGCAGATAGCCATTTGGCTCTGGCGGGAAGCGCGTTACAATTTTTTTGTGTTTGCCATTTTTTACGTCTTTGCGAACAATTTCTCGGATAAAATCCGTTGGTGTGTCTTCGGTTGTTGCCATTTTAAGACCTTTTGGGTTTTAGTTGTTGGTCCGCCACTGGGCGACCCCCTGTGGTCGCCCCTACGGGGTATTACCCATCACACTTCATACTTTTTACTTCATTCCTCACACGTTCCACTACCTGATCCAGAGGCACATCTGTGCGGTCATTCTCATGGCGCAGTTTCATCTCTATCTGTCCATTGGCCAAGCCACGCGATCCCACGGTCAACCGTATGGGGATGCCGATTAAATCCGCATCGTTGAATTTTACGCCTGCGCGTTCATCGCGGTCGTCGAGCAAGACATCCAGGCCCGCGGCTTTTAGTTGCCCGTACAATTTTTCGGCAGCTTCCAGTTCTCCTGTGGGTTTTCTGCCCGTCAGAACTACGATTTGCACCTCAAAGGGCGCGACCGATATCGGCCAGATAATGCCGTGGTCGTCGTGATGGGCTTCGATAATACACGCCAATAATCGGCCCACGCCGATGCCATAACACCCCATGAAGAGGGGCTGCATTTTGCCGTTTTCATCCAGGACCTTCGCGCCCATGCTGTCGCTGTATTTTGTGCCGAGCTTGAAGATATTGCCCACTTCAATGCCGCGCGTGCTGTTGAGCGGGGTTTCGCATTCTGGACAGGGCATGCCTTTTTCTACGGCGACGAGGTCGGTGACGATGTCGGGATCAAAATCGCGTCCGGTATTGACGTTTAAGTAGTGATATCCTTCCTCATTCGCGCCCGATACAAAATTTGTCCCTTTTGCGATGGCTTTATCGACGACTACAATGGCATTTTTCACAGCCATTGGCGATGCATATCCCGGGACTGCGCCGACTGCGGTGATTTCCTCATCTGTTGCCGGACGCAATGCTTGCGCCTTTACCACGTTGGCGAGTTTGGTTTCGTTTAATTCGCGGTCGCCGCGCAATACGGCGAAAATAAATTTTTCTTCGCCATTTATTGTGCCGATTAAAAATACGGCTTTGGCTGTTTTGCTTTGCGGTACGTTCAAAAACGACGCGACTTCTTCAATGGTTTTGCAATTGGGAGTCGCCACTTTTTGCAGGGGTTTTTCACTTTCCGCTTCAATGGCTTCCCGTTTATATGTCGCCACCTGTCGATTGGCCTGATAACCGCATGTATCGCATAAGAGCAGGGTGTCTTCGCCGCCCGGGTTTAAGTA
>JAPPIE010000120.1 GCA_028874765.1 Gemmatimonadota bacterium | reverse complement strand
GTACAAAGCTGTCCCAGCAGAAATATCAGAAATATCGAACAGGTCTTAAAAGCGCGAAAAAAAAAGAAAGACAAGATAGGCAATCCGTGAATGGAAAATATTACGTTTTATCTTCGGATGGAATATAGCGGTTGGCGAGCGCGACATAATCCTCGCGAATCGGCGAAAAAATATCGAGAGCGACACAGGGACCATCTACTGCCTCGGCCCGGTGCGGTACATGGGCGGGAATAAGAAAAGCTTCTCCGGGTTCAACCGTGCGAGTTTCCCCATCAATCGTGAACTTCATCCGCCCCTCAAGCATCATCCCCCCCTGCTCGTGGGGATGGCTGTGCATCGGCACGACAGCACCCGCATCAAACTCAACGCGAGAGAGCATCAAATTCTCCCCATAAGGCGTCCGAATGCGCACGCCAGGCGCGACTTCGTTAGCGGGATATTTATCCCAATCAATAAACGACATGTTATATAGCTCGCGAAAAATGGGCGACAGGGATATTTTCTGTTCTTTCAGGAGACTGCACGCGCCTCCGCGTCAATCGCGCCAAAGAGTTGCCGCGTCATCAAACGGGCAGCACTGGCGTGCATGCGCTGCCCCACAGCAGCGATTGGCCCACCGATTTGCACATCGCCCTCAAATGAAATCCGCGTATTCTCGCCCTCAGGGGCGAGTTCCACAACGCCCTCCCCCTTGACAAATCCCGTCGTGCCCTTGATATCGACCACCATCGTATAGCGCTCGGGCGGTTGAATATCTGAAAGCGTAACACTACCCGTGTATTTGCCGCGAACGGGACCAATACCTGCGGAAACAGCCATATCGTAAACCCCATCTTCCCTGTGTTCCAGCTTGTCGCAGCCGGGCATACAACGAGCGAGCACCTCGGGATCGATAAGCAATTCAAAAGCGCGTTCAACCGGCGCGCCAATCGTGTGTGTACCAGAGAGTTTCAAAACGTCTCCTAAAAAAATACAGCCCCCTTCCCCGAAAGAGAAGGGGGCTGTAAAATCAAGCTGCGCGTTCAATTGCCCGGCTCAATGCCCGTTGGGCAAACACGCATGCCAAATGGGCGCGGTAATCGCCAGAAGCGTGGTGATCTTCCTGAAATTCCTCTACGCCATCAGCCGCATGGGCCGCCACATCGGCAACAGCGTCAATACCCTGACCCACAAGCGCGTCTTCGACCGCCTGTGCGCGGTACGCCGCAGGCGCAACACCTGTAACACCTACAGCCACAGAAGCGCAGTTGCCCGCATCATCCAGCGTCACCTGAGCCGCAACGCCTGCAAGGGCAAAACCGGACGCAGATTGTCGCATCTTGACATACGCACCACCCGAATTCTCGGGCGGCGTGGCAATGCGAATACCCGTGAGGACCTCACCCGGTTGCAAATCCGTAATAAAGAGATCCACAAAAAAATCTGACGCAGCAACCGCGCGTTCACCATTGGGACCGGCAATATCCAATTGTGCATCGAGGGCGAGCATAGTCGCCGGCCAATCCGCAGCCGGGTCGGCATGGGCAATACTCCCGCCCACAGTGCCCCGATTCCGCACCTGCGCATCGCCAATCTCTGCTGCAGTCTCGGGCAAAAGTGAACATTTTGAAGGCAACAGGCGATGGCTTTCCACAGCATAATGCGTGGCCAGAGCGCCAATGGTAATGGTCTCATTGCCCGCCGTCACTCTTTTTAAGCTGGCAACGCCACCCAGATCAATAACGACCGAAGGCGCGGCAAGACGCAATTTCATAGACGGAATCAGACTGTGACCGCCCGCCAGTACTTTGGCATCGTCGCCGAACTCCTGCACCAGACGCATCGCGCTTCTCATAGTTTTGGGTGCGTGGTAATCAAAGGGGGTCATAGTTCAAGTCTCCTGCATGAGTTTCCAGAGTTTTTCGGGGCGCAAAGGCAGATCGATATGTCGCACGCCAAAAGGTTTTAGCGCGTCAATCACCGCATTGGCTATCGCGGGCGTAGAACCAATCGTACCCGCTTCGCCCACACCTTTGACACCCATCGGATTAACGGGTGAAGGCGTAACCGTATTTGCCAATTCAAAGCGCGGGAAATTGTGCGCTTTTGGCAAGGCATAATCCATAAATGAACCGGTGATCATCTGCCCGCTTTCATCGTAAATAGCTTCCTCGTAAAGGGCCTGTCCCACACCCTGTGCAATACCGCCGTGTACCTGGCCCTCAACAATCAACGGATTGATAATATTCCCGCAATCGTCAACGGCGATATAACGCTGTATCTCGACCTCACCCGTATCGGCATCCACCTCGACCACAGCGATGTGCGTACCGAAGGGATAGGTAAAATTCGGCGGCTCAAAAAAGTGCGACTCAGCCAAACCGGGTTCTGTTCCCTCCGGAAGTTCCACACCCACATGAGCCACCATCGAGATTTCGCCCAAAGTGAGACCCGACTCGGGCGCACCCTGAACGCAGTATTTGCCGTCTTCAATCACAATATCCTGCGGATTGCTCTCCAGCAGATGCGCGGCGATATTGACCACTTTGTCTTTCACCTTACCCATCGCGTGAACCATCGCCGTACCACCCACAGCCGTCGCGCGGCTGCCGAAAGTACCAATACCGTATTGCACTGTATCGGTATCGCCGTGGATAATGCGAATATCGTCGATATCAACGCCCAAACCATCGGCAATAAGCTGGGCAAACGTGGTCTCCTGCCCCTGTCCGTGGGGCGATACACCCGTGAGCACAGTAACCTTACCCGTGGGATCTACGCGCACAGTGCTGCTTTCCCATCCACCAGCGGGCATCGCAGCCGAAGGACCCATACCGCAAATTTCCACATAAGTGGAAAATCCAATACCGAGGTATCGACCCTCTTCGCGCAATTGGACCTGTTGCTCGCGCAAAGCCTCGTAATCGGCCATCTTGAGTGCCTTGTCGAGCGCCGCCGTATAGTCGCCACTATCATAAGCCACAGCAGTGCCCGTTTCATAGGGAAAAGCATCTTTGCCAATAAAGTTTTTGCGCCGCACCTCCAGAGGATCAAGATCCAGATCGTGCGCCACCACATCGATCATGCGTTCGATGAGATACGTGGCCT
>JAPPIE010000057.1 GCA_028874765.1 Gemmatimonadota bacterium | reverse complement strand
GTACAAAGCTGTCCCAGCAGAAATATCAGAAATATCGAACAGGTCTTAAAAGCGCTAAAAAAAAAGAAAGACAAGATAGGCGATCCGTGAATAGAAGATATTACGTTTTGTCTTTGGACGGAATATAGCGGTTGGCAAGCTCGACATAATCCTCGCGAATTGGCGAGAAAATATCGAGAGCGACACAGGGACCATCTACTGCCTCGGCTCGGTGTGGCACATGGGCGGGAATCAGAAAAGCTTCGCCGGGTTCAACAGTGCGAGTTTCCCCATCAATAGTGAACTTCATCTTCCCCTCAAGCATCATCCCCCCCTGCTCGTGGGGATGGCTGTGCATCGGCACGACAGCACCCGCATCAAACTCAACGCGAGAGAGCATCAAATTCTCCCCATAAGGCGTCCGAATGCGCACGCCAGGCGCGACTTCGTTAGCGGGATATTTATCCCAATCAATAAACGACATGTTATATAGCTCGCGAAAAATGGGCGACAGGGATATTTTCTGTTCTTTCAGGAGACTGCACGCGCCTCCGCGTCAATCGCGCCAAAGAGTTGCCGCGTCATCAAACGGGCAGCACTGGCGTGCATGCGCTGCCCCACAGCAGCGATTGGCCCACCGATTTGCACATCGCCCTCAAATGAAATCCGCGTATTCTCGCCCTCAGGGGCGAGTTCCACAACGCCCTCCCCCTTGACAAATCCCGTCGTGCCCTTGATATCGACCACCATCGTATAGCGCTCGGGCGGTTGAATATCTGAAAGCGTAACACTACCCGTGTATTTGCCGCGAACGGGACCAATACCTGCGGAAACAGCCATATCGTAAACCCCATCTTCCCTGTGTTCCAGCTTGTCGCAGCCGGGCATACAACGAGCGAGCACCTCGGGATCGATAAGCAATTCAAAAGCGCGTTCAACCGGCGCGCCAATCGTGTGTGTACCAGAGAGTTTCAAAACGTCTCCTAAAAAAATACAGCCCCCTTCCCCGAAAGAGAAGGGGGCTGTAAAATCAAGCTGCGCGTTCAATTGCCCGGCTCAATGCCCGTTGGGCAAACACGCATGCCAAATGGGCGCGGTAATCGCCAGAAGCGTGGTGATCTTCCTGAAATTCCTCTACGCCATCAGCCGCATGGGCCGCCACATCGGCAACAGCGTCAATACCCTGACCCACAAGCGCGTCTTCGACCGCCTGTGCGCGGTACGCCGCAGGCGCAACACCTGTAACACCTACAGCCACAGAAGCGCAGTTGCCCGCATCATCCAGCGTCACCTGAGCCGCAACGCCTGCAAGGGCAAAACCGGACGCAGATTGTCGCATCTTGACATACGCACCACCCGAATTCTCGGGCGGCGTGGCAATGCGAATACCCGTGAGGACCTCACCCGGTTGCAAATCCGTAATAAAGAGATCCACAAAAAAATCTGACGCAGCAACCGCGCGTTCACCATTGGGACCGGCAATATCCAATTGTGCATCGAGGGCGAGCATAGTCGCCGGCCAATCCGCAGCCGGGTCGGCATGGGCAATACTCCCGCCCACAGTGCCCCGATTCCGCACCTGCGCATCGCCAATCTCTGCTGCAGTCTCGGGCAAAAGTGAACATTTTGAAGGCAACAGGCGATGGCTTTCCACAGCATAATGCGTGGCCAGAGCGCCAATGGTAATGGTCTCATTGCCCGCCGTCACTCTTTTTAAGCTGGCAACGCCACCCAGATCAATAACGACCGAAGGCGCGGCAAGACGCAATTTCATAGACGGAATCAGACTGTGACCGCCCGCCAGTACTTTGGCATCGTCGCCGAACTCCTGCACCAGACGCATCGCGCTTCTCATAGTTTTGGGTGCGTGGTAATCAAAGGGGGTCATAGTTCAAGTCTCCTGCATGAGTTTCCAGAGTTTTTCGGGGCGCAAAGGCAGATCGATATGTCGCACGCCAAAAGGTTTTAGCGCGTCAATCACCGCATTGGCTATCGCGGGCGTAGAACCAATCGTACCCGCTTCGCCCACACCTTTGACACCCATCGGATTAACGGGTGAAGGCGTAACCGTATTTGCCAATTCAAAGCGCGGGAAATTGTGCGCTTTTGGCAAGGCATAATCCATAAATGAACCGGTGATCATCTGCCCGCTTTCATCGTAAATAGCTTCCTCGTAAAGGGCCTGTCCCACACCCTGTGCAATACCGCCGTGTACCTGGCCCTCAACAATCAACGGATTGATAATATTCCCGCAATCGTCAACGGCGATATAACGCTGTATCTCGACCTCACCCGTATCGGCATCCACCTCGACCACAGCGATGTGCGTACCGAAGGGATAGGTAAAATTCGGCGGCTCAAAAAAGTGCGACTCAGCCAAACCGGGTTCTGTTCCCTCCGGAAGTTCCACACCCACATGAGCCACCATCGAGATTTCGCCCAAAGTGAGACCCGACTCGGGCGCACCCTGAACGCAGTATTTGCCGTCTTCAATCACAATATCCTGCGGATTGCTCTCCAGCAGATGCGCGGCGATATTGACCACTTTGTCTTTCACCTTACCCATCGCGTGAACCATCGCCGTACCACCCACAGCCGTCGCGCGGCTGCCGAAAGTACCAATACCGTATTGCACTGTATCGGTATCGCCGTGGATAATGCGAATATCGTCGATATCAACGCCCAAACCATCGGCAATAAGCTGGGCAAACGTGGTCTCCTGCCCCTGTCCGTGGGGCGATACACCCGTGAGCACGGTTACCTTACCCGTGGGATCTACGCGCACAGTGCTGCTTTCCCAACCACCCGCAGGCATCGCAGCCGAAGGACCCATACCGCAAATCTCCACATACGTAGAAAATCCAATACCGAGGTACCGGCCCGCTTCGCGCAAATTGGCCTGCTGCTCGCGTAAAGCATCGTAATCGGCGATCTTGAGCGCCTTGTCGAGCGCGGCCGTATAGTCGCCGCTATCATAAGCCACAGCAGTTCCCGTTTCATAGGGAAAAGCATCTTTACCGATAAAGTTTTTGCGCCGAACCTCCAGGGGATCCAGATCCAGATCGTGCGCCACCACATCGATCATGCGTTCGATGAGATACGTGGCCT
>JAPPIE010000141.1 GCA_028874765.1 Gemmatimonadota bacterium | reverse complement strand
GCGGCATCCCCCCGTCCTGTGTCGTAACAAAACCGCCAACGGCATTGGCTTGCTCAGCGCATATCTGCATTGGTGCCCCAGCGAGTAAATGCATGACAAATGCCGCCGTAAAAGCATCGCCAGCACCTACTGTATTCACGACCTGTTGTCTTTTCCCCACCGCCTGCCAAATTCCCCCCTCACTCACAATCCGACACCCGTACTCTCCCAGTGTCAAAATCACACATTGCAGGTCAAAACGCACACAAATATCTGTCAAAAAAGCATCCACATCTTCTTCCCCCCCCACATAATCGCGCAGCAGAACCACTTCCTCGTCATTTAACTTCAGCACATCAGCGCGTGCTATAGATTCTCGCACAATCTCATCAGTGTGATAGTGCTGTCGAAAATTGACATCGAGTACGCGCAGACAATCCGGCGGCACCGCATCCAAAAAATTTGTAATTGTCCGACGGCTCTGCGCGTCGCGTTGATCTAGCGTTCCAAAACACAAGGCGTGAGCAGAACGCGCGATCGGTGCCAATTCTGAACACCAGGTAATCGCATCCCACGCCACGCCTTCGACAATTTCATAAGCTGGTTGCCCATCTACAAAAGTCACATTCACGCTACCCGTTGGCCGATGGGCATGCACCTGTACAGCATCTGTCCCCACCCCTCGTCCACTCAAAATCTCAAGTGCTATCTTACCCCGCGCATCGTCTCCCACACAACTCACCATGGCAGAACGCGCACCCAAAGCAGCCGCATGCACGGCAAAATTTGCCGGCGCGCCTCCCAATCGCTCGCCATCGGAAAACACATCCCACAACACGGCACCGATAGCGACCACGCAAGGCGGCTCACGGCGCATTACCGCGACACCTTCACAGCCTTCTTTGCAGAAGCCGAGCGATAAGCGGCCTCGGACAAGCGGGCGACCTGCAAAGCGAAATCCGGCGGCGAATACCCCACGCCATCGTTGCGGATCAGATCAAAAAATGCCTGATCGGGCGTCGTCTCCTGGATATGTGGCGGAATTTCGAGTGGTTTGTCATTCAGCAAAACCGACTGCACCTGCCACCGGTGCAAATGGAACACCAGACAGCCTTTGCTTCCGTGAATGGCGATTCGCTCATCGTGATGCGCCGCATTGCCAAAGGTATTCAGCGTACCCGCCCCGCCACCTTTGAAACGCACATTGACCACCATATTGGTATCCACGGCTTTTCCCGCGTTCTCCGCAAAGGCCGAGACCTCCACAGGCTCCAATCCCGTAATCCACAACACAGAGGCAACGAGATGGCTACCCGTATCCATAAACATGCCGCCCCCCGACAACTCGGGATCCAAACGCCAGCCGCGAATACTTCCCCAATTTTGTGTCACATAAGCCACCACACCGCGCAACTCTCCCAATTCACCTTGCCTTATCAATTCACGCGCATAAACATGGGGAGCCATATAATTGCGTTGATAGGCCACCACCAGATACAATTTCAATTTATCCGACAAATTGATCAACGACTTGGTCTGTCGAGACGCAACAGTGAGGGGCTTCTCGACCAGAACGTGCAATCCCTTTTGCAAAGACAAGCGGGCGTGTTCATAATGCAGCACATGGGGAGAACTGATCAGCATGGCATCGAGCGCCTCATTTCGCACCAGTTGGCGATAATCTTCATAAAAAGATACCTCACTCCCCCAAGCTGCCATCAATGCCTCCGCCTGGCTCTCATCGGGGTCGGCCACCCCGATAATCTCCACGCCCCCATCTGCTTTCAAACGAGGCAAATGCGCCCGCTGCATATTGCCGCCACATCCAATCAAACCGAGCCGAATTTTTTCTTTAGACATCGCGCAGAACCTCCCGGTTATTGTGATTAATATTTTAATTATTAAGCCGCCGACTCGGCGACCATCGTGACTTCTTCCCTGCCTTCTAACCCGGCAATCACCGGAAATGTGCGCGATGAATCCCTTCCCCGCGCCATATAACGCACAGTGGGTGGAAAATAGGCGTAGAGTGCCGTATGCCTCGGACGAGGTGAATTGTTGGGGCCAGAACCGTGTACACACAAACTGTGAAACAAAAGGGCTGTTCCCGCTTTGAGCGGCACCTCAATCGCCTGTGAAGTATCCAAATTTTTTCGATCTGTCAACTTTGCATCTTGAGGCCGCGCAATATCGCCCCATTTCTGCATACCCCACTTGTGACTTTTGGGAATCACCCGAATACAACCATTCTCAGAATAGGCATCTGTCAATGCAATACTCACCGTGACAAGCGCTGGCGGCTCCATCGGCCAATACGCCGAATCTTGATGAAAACCATGCGAGGACCCGTGAAACGCGGGCTTGAGCATAAGCGTGCTGCGAAACAACAACAAATCGGGTCCAATCAGATTCTGAACCACGGGTACGAGTTTGGAATGTGCCGCCAAATTCTTGAACACATTGGAAAAATCGCGCGTCTGCTCAATCTTTCGCAACACGGGCAAGCCATCTTGCTCTTTGTCCCTTGCATAAGGCTCGCGCTGAAAACTACCCGAACGCTTATCGCCATTGGCGGCCAAATCTGCTGCCAGTACGTGTAATTTGTGAATCTCTTCTTCACACTCGGCCAACTCCTGGGGCGACACCACATCTTCAACTACGAGATAGCCCTGATCATAAAAAAATGCTTTCTGTTCTTCTGGCGTCATTTTTCTCCTCCTCAAAAACTTTATAGTATAGAAATCATAACACAAATGCCCGCGTCAAGCAAAGAAAAAGGGCATCGGTTATAGACCGATGCCCAAGGAGATATATTTGTGCAATAACCTTTATTGCGAAGGGCGGGGCAGCACCACAAAACCCACCGAATCCACGGACGCCGATCCGAAAATCCCTATACCCCCATCAACGTGAAACAGCGGACGCTCAAAATTGTCGCCCGCCAGGCCGCCGGGCTGAAACGCATTGCCATCATCATCTTGAAAAAACTCGGGCACAGAGCGAATCAAATCAAACCAGTTCTTGTCAACCGCATAAATGCGAATGACATGAGGCCCGGCATATGCCACCGCAAACCAGGGGAAGCGCACGATGCCATCTGTACCCTCAAATGCCGGTGAACTGCCGTATCGTTCAAAATCCGCCCTCTCATCGTCATCGACCAAATCGGAATAAACCACAAAATCCGATTCCGGATCCAGGCTCTCAATTGCAATATGGTAGCCACTGACAGGAAGCGGATCAAATCGCATTTCCAGAAGGCCATCTTGATAGACAACGCGATTCTCCTCCACATTGCCATCTTCATATCTGTTCAATGGACGGATGACCTCAAGTGTCTCATCATCTATTAATGCCGCCTCTTGAATATCGAATCTGCCCGGTGTGACCGTCTGTGCTGTGGCTTCCCTGCCCTGTGATCGCACGCGCAGATTATAAGTTGTATTTGGCAAAACGAGCGGGGCATTGGGTGGGGGCAGATAACGCCTCGCTGAACCCGGCCTGTACAAAAACGTCTGTTCCCCCTGAGTGATCACGACCTCGGCATCGCCCACACCTTCCCAACGTTCAAAATACCCCGCGTTTGCTTTTACTGTCTCACTGATCAACACCTGTGGTAGGGGTTTATCGACAATCAGCAACGCATCCACAACCAGAACACCCGAAGCATCGGGACCAAAAAGACTTGACGGATCGCGCTCGGCCTCACATCCCACCAGCACGATCAGGCAGCCCATCATCAAAACGAAATATTTCATCATACCCCTCTTAAAAATTAAAATTGATCCCCAGAGTCGGCACGATTGGCAACATCTTGACCACATCTGGATCAGACTCATCAAAAATCACAAACCACTCATTGCGCCGATTAAATACGTTAAACACCTGGACGTAAAATTCCCCATTCACCTCAAACGCTCGAAACCGCACCTTCACATTTAAATCCAATCTCTGATAGGGCAACAAGCGAGCACTATTGCGGTCTGAGGGAAGCACCAGGTTTTCTATTTGACGGTGGGGCACTGCGGGCGAACGCAATGAATAACGCGCAGATGCAGGTGTAAATGCCTGTCCCGTGCCATAGACATAATTCGCCCCCAATGACCACCGGCCCAGGCGATAATTGCTCACAAAAGACACATCGTGGCGTCGGTCGTATTTGGGGGGAAATGCCTTGCCCTGATTGAGTTCGGCAAATGTGCGGCGCGTCCATCCCAGCGTATAACCTATCCATCCCGTCAATCGTCCGGTACGGCGCTGTAAAAAGACTTCGACACCAGTTGCATACCCGGTTCCTCCACTCACAAACGTATCCTCTACGTTCTTCGCATCGATATCTGCGGCGATGCGATTGTCCAGTACAATCAGATTCGCCATATCGGTATAATAGGCTTCCACAGTAGCCTGATAACGCTCGGAAGGTTCCCACTCCACACCCGCCACACCCTGCCAGGACCGTCCGGGTTTCACCGACTCATCCAGTGGCACCCAGTAATCACCGCCGCTAAACAACTCGGTAGTCACCAATTGCAAATACTGGTGAAATGAGCCGCCAGCCGCCTTCCAACGCCAGTTACCCTTGCGGTAGCTCATTGACAAACGCGGCTCGACATGAAAGCGATCACCAGCGCTAAAATAACTGCTCCGCATGCCCAGGCGAATATCTGTTGCAGAGCCGGGCTGCCAGTGATCCTGCACATACATCGATAACAAATTGGGGGTTAGACGCAGGTCAAATTGGCTTGAGCGATTAAATTCCTGATAAAATTTAAAATCGTAGTGCGTCGCCAAAAAGCCCCCGCTGATGGCGTGGTCGTGCGCGGCAAACCAATCCACATCGCCTTTGATAGTAAAATCGGTAATACTGTTGGAAAGCAAAATGGGCGTATCGAGAATATTCAGTTCTATCTTGCTGGCATAATCGCTACCCGCCACCACAAAATTGCCAAATAGCGCGGGCGAAAACACATGCGTCCACTTGCCCAGAAAAGCCGTATTCCCCCACCGAATGCCAAAAAATGAATCCTCGTCAACATCAAAACTCAGATCATCTCGGCCAAAATACCCACTGATCTGCACTTTGTCATTATCCGAAAAATCCTGATTGAGCTTGGCATTCAAATCGTAAAAATAATACGTGGGAACATCTGTGTCTTCATCCCGGATAAAAGACAATAAAGGATCGATATAAGTACGCCGTCCCGACACCATCCACGACCCCTTTGGCGTTGGGCCTTCAAGTGTCAAACGCGCGGCAATAAGACTTATTCCACCGCTGGCATCAAATCCCTTGCGATTGCCGTCCTTATTGTGTACGTCGAGCACAGATCCCAAACGACCGCCGTATTTCGCCGGATAAGCCCCTTTGTGCAAACTCATATCCCGAATGGCATCGGGATTAAAGGTGGAAAAAAAGCCAAATGCGTGCGATGGATTGTAAAGCGGCATTTGATCCAATAAAATCAAGGTCTGATCTGGTCCTCCACCGCGGATATAAAGTCCCGAACTGATATCCGACGCGGCCTGAATACCGGGTAAAAGGTGTAATGAGCGCAAAATATCCGCCTCGCCAATAGCTGGCATCTCGCGGATTTTTGCCGTTTCTACTTCTACAAACCCCGGCTGAATGAGCTGCTCTTCCTCCTCGCGCTTGCCCTCCACCACGATCTCCTCCACGACTATTAGCTCGGGCTTGAGTTGCACATCGAGCCGCCTTGTTTCCCCCGCTCTAAAACTCAGCGTATCCTGGAAACTGATATACCCAATATAAGAGATGGTCAACACATAGGAGATATCCTCAGGCACCCCTTGAATGGCGTAATATCCATCCACATTGCTCAGCGCACCAATGGGCCTGTCTGCCCCTTTTAACACCACGTTCGCATAGGGCAGCGACTCGCCATTGCTCCGATCCGCAATAAACCCACTCAGCGTTGCCGCACGAACAGACAACGGCAATAACATCAACAACAGCACCCCCAAAGACTTCAATGTTGCTCCTCCTCGTTTGTAAAATACCTGCCGCGATCTCGCTTACTGACCGTCCATAGTGTTATAACACCTCTCGACGGTTATAGTGTCACCAGATACTCCTTTTTGTCACAACAACTCCTTCGCGCTGGGCAATTAATCGGATGCGCTCTTGAATACGTGCGAGAATCAATTGTAGCCGATCTCTGTCGGCATCTGACAGCCCATCATTGCGCCAGGGATCCTCACTGCTTCTTTTTTGCTTGGTCATCTGCACATTGACCTCATAAGTTAAAAAATCCATCACAACCGAAATGCGCGTGCGCCGCGAAACATCCAAAAAAGTCTGACTCGCATAACTCGACTCATCGCGCCAGCCCGTCGTGACCACACCAGCCACGGGATCAACCGTTTCTACCGTATAGCCTTCTTCGTGCAAAATAGTCACGGCGGCATTGGCAAACACCTCGGGAGAAATTTTTTCAACTGACCCCGAGATCGACACGGGATCGACCACATTGCAACCCAGCGAAAAACTCAGCAAAAAGAAAATCACAACGTATTTCATAATATCCCTCCGGCTAAAAGTTCCAGATCATCCGGGAAAACAAGCTCGTGTTGAACACCGCATTCCCTACTAACTGCAACTTCTGTGCCAGATGGACTCAAACCAAAACAAAAAACTATAACATCATTATTTTTAATACGTTATAAAATTTCTCCGACCTAAAAATTCCCAAAAATAAATGTGGCAAAAATTCACACTGTGCGTCAATACCTCACAGTCGCGAAATACAATATCGCATTCTACGCCAACAAAAAGGGCTTGTATCAGAGCGACACAAGCCCTTTCTTTATGGAGCCATCCAGCGGATTCGAACCGCCGACCGCCTGATTACGAATCAGGTGCTCTACCAGCTGAGCTAGGATGGCTAAACTGTTGAAAAATAGGATTTTAAAAAATATAACCCTCATCTCAGAAGAAAAAAATACACAAAGCTCTAAAAACTGTCAAGAAGGAAACAAAAAGGAGGTAACAATGAAATTTGTCGTCGCTGTCGATTGTGAAGGCGTAGCCTGTGGCGTGGGATCACCTGGCGCGTCCCTGAACTCTTCTCGAAATTTGGAGTTCGCCAAATTACAGGCCACGCGAGAAGCGGATGCGGCTGTCCGCGGATTATTTGCAGCCGGTGCTGAACAGGTCATTGTATGGGATAATCACGGCGGGAGCTTGAATCTGAACTACGATCTCCTGGACGAGCGGTGTGATATCGCGCTCGGCGTGGGATTTGAACACCGATTTCCCGGCATGGACGAATCATTTGATGGTGTGGCGTTTGTCGGTTATCACGCCATGGACAATACAGTTGACGGCGTGATGTGTCATACCTTCAGTTCCGCGACGTATCAATGGATCAAGATCAACGGACGAGAAGTGGGAGAGATGGCCATAGACGCGGCCGTTGCGGGAGAGCGAGGGGTGCCCGTCATTTTTGCCTCAAGTGACGACAAGGGGACCGCGGAAGCCGAATGTTTTTTCCCAGGCGTTGTCACTGTCACGACCAAGCAAGGGATGGGATGGAATTGTGCGGTGAGCAAACACCCCAAACGGGTGGTCAATGAGATCTATGAAACAATCCAGAGCGCCGTATCCAAACGCAACGCCATAAAACCCTTTGCATTCTCATCGCCACTCACTATGGAAGTCCGCTATAAACGGCTCGAATCCGCGCAGTCGGCCAGCCGCGGATTTTCCGGTGCAGAGCGCGTTGATCCCTATACTGTGAGACGAACGCTGCAATCCATTCAGGATTATTATTAAAAAGATGCAAACAGGAGAAAAAATGAAAATTCTGCTCGCAGCCTTCAAACAAGAAACATCCAGCTTTAACCCTGCACGCACGCCCTACGATATGTTCGACGTGCTATTTGGTGATGAACTCCTCGCACTGCGGGGCAGCAATACCGAAACCGCTGGCGCGCTCGACATCTTCGCCGAACGCGCAGACATCGACTTAGTACCCATCTATTCAGCATCATCTGTATCCGGCGGGCCAGTTGCCGACGCGGACCTCAACAAGCTCATGGAAGAACTGCTCACAGGCATTCGCAACAATGCCCCCGCAGACGGAATGCTCATGGTCTTTCACGGCGCAATGGCTGGCGAAACCGAAGTCGATCCCGAAGGACATGTCCTGACCGAAATCCGCAACATCCTGGGCGATGTGCCCATTGTCACCACCTTTGACCTGCACGGCATCATCACAGATCGTCTCATCGCACAATCCGATATCATGGTCCCCTTCCACACGTACCCACACATCGACATGTACGAAACCGGGCAACGGGGGGCGCGCAACCTGCTCGCCCTTCTCAATGGCAATGTCAAACCCACCGTCGCGCACATCCCATTGCCCATGCTCGTGCGAGGCGACGAACTCATCACCAAAACCGGACGATTTGGTCAGGCCATCCGCTGGTGCCAGGAAATAGAAAATTCCGAAGGAGGCCTGGGCAGCGGGGTCTATATCGGCAATCCCTTCACCGATGTACCCGACCTGCGCTCCAACGTCATTGTCTTTACCGACAACGATCTCGAACGCGCACACCGCGAAGCCAAACGCATCGCCCAATACATGTGGGACAATCGCGACCATTTCACCGCGCCACTCACCGCGATTCCAGACGCCATACGCCTGGCCGAAGAAACCCGGGGCCTCACCGTCTTTTCCGACGCTGCCGATGCCACATCTTCCGGCGCATCTGGCGATAGCAACGCCATTCTCAAAGGCCTGTTTGAACACAATTACCAGGGCCGCGCACTCCTGCCCATAGTCGATCCTCTGGCCGTTGAAGCGGCCTTCAACGCAGGTGTAGGCGCCACCATAACCATACCTATTGGCGGCGCCATAGACAAAGCGCGTTTTTCCCCCCTCGAATGCGAAGTCTATGTCCAACTGCTCACCGATGGGGCATATATTACAGGCACGGGCACATCGGGACATGCCGGCAACACGGCTGTGCTCCAGGCCGGGACTTACAGCATCATGGCGACCACGCACCCGGTAAGCATCATGGATCGCAAAGTCTTTGAAGCGCGCGGCCTCGACCCGCGAGACTTTGACCTGGTCGTGTGCAAATCACCCAACGGCTTTCGAGTTCACTTCGAAGAAATCGCCGCCCGAATCGTACCTGTTGACGCACCTGGCTCCACCAGTGCCAACTTAAAATCCCTGCCCTATACCGAATGCCAACGCCCCATATTTCCGCTGGACGATGGCGTGCAACCGCCACGAGAAATAGACGGATAGTATGACACTGCTATGCCAAAGCTGTGGAAAAACCCGTAGCGCCAACACCTTGCAGTGGCACTGCACCTGCGGAGGCCTCTTTGACCTCCACTTTGAAGCCGAGCTTTTCGTTGACGCACTGCCTCACCGACCGCCCACCCTGTGGCGCTACCGCGAAGCCATTCCCATCGAAGACGACGCCCATATCGTCACCCTCGATGAAGGGTTCACACCACTGACCCCCTTAATCATCGCCGGCAAATCCCTCCTCGTAAAACAGGACCACCTGTTTCCATCTGGTTCGTACAAAGACCGCGGCGCAACCGTTTTGATCAGCCATGCAAAAGCATTGGACATTCACCACATGGTCGAAGACTCGTCGGGCAATGCAGGTGCGGCTGTCGCGGCTTACGCGGCGCGTGCGGGAATTGCCTGTGACATCTACGTACCCGACAGCACATCAGCGGCAAAACTCGCGCAAATTCAGAGCTATGGCGCAACCCTGTACAAAATCCCGGGATCGCGGGAAGACACAGCGCATGCGGTTCAAGACGCGGCACAAAAACACTTTTATGCAAGCCATGTCTGGAGCCCCTTCTTCTTTCACGGCACCAAAACTTATGCATACGAAATCTGGGAACAACGCAATTGCAACGCGCCAGATACACTCATCATACCAACGGGAAATGGAACGCTACTGATCGGTGCTTACATCGGATTCACAGACCTTCTCAAACAAAATTTGATCACTCACCTGCCCAAACTCATCGCCGTGCAATCCGCCCATTGCGCCCCTCTCACACCCACCTGGACGGGCAAATCCTCCGCGACCATCGCCGAAGGCATCGCCATTGCAGAACCCGCCCGCGCAGCGCAGATCGTCCAGTGCATTGATAAAACAGGGGGCGCCATCCTCACCGTTGACGACGACGAAACGCGCAACGCCCAAAAACTAATGGCCGAAATGGGCTTTTACATCGAACCCACTTCGGCCACAGCCATTGCAGCTTATGTGAAATACCCATCTCAAAAAGACGAAATCGTCGTCGCCCCCCTCACGGGACACGGTCTAAAAGCAAAATAACGATCATACCCGCCAGGAAATTTTCTCCCAATCCTCATCCTCGCATTGTTGCACGTATTCCCGCACAATCCGCAACGCATTTTCGGGACTGCCCGAGCGATCCATATCCACCCAATTTATCGCGTCGCGTTTTGCGACCATCCAGCTTTTCAAAATTTCAAAAGAGTCACCCGTTTCAAGATCTGATTCCAATTCCTCGAGAAAGTAGAACTCGTGCAGCGTACGCTCTATCACCTCCCAATCGCACAGATCTTTGTTCGCACGCACCTGAAAAAAAGATGTATCATTCACAACACAGAACAACTCGACGCAATCCAACTCAGCCGACGGCAGAATCAGCACTATATTTTTCAAATTACCCAATTCCGCATCGCGCTTGTGTACATCGAGTTGCGTATTAAACTCTGGCTGGCACAGCGCGATCAGTTTCGACTCCAGCAGGAGCGCCTCAAGCTCAGAACCAACCGTCTCCACCTCCATGGACCATATCCGATCCAAAATACGCTGCGTCTTTTCTGGTCGCTCCGATCTTCTGGCAAAATAACTGCCCACGCGCCTACGCAAATTCACCGCCTTGCCCACATAAATCACGCCACCCTCGCGATCTCGCATAATATAAACCCCGGGCAACTCGGGCAACGAACTCAAAAATACCTCGTCAAAAGCATACGCATCAAAATGTATTGGAATGGGATCCGGGTATAGCGCGGCAGTCACTGCCTCAATAGTATTGAGACCCTCCTCTTCACACCGCTCCAAAAGATCCAACAGAATATCGGCCTGCAGACTCGCCTCCCCTTCAGCCCCGCGATCCGACACAAAAGACATCCCCATAGCAGAAGCCAGATCCTCGACAGAATGCAACCGCACATCGGGACAAAAACGTCTCCCCAGCCGAAACAGACAAATCCCGGAATCTACGACATCTTTACCCATCATCAGGCGACTCATCCTATTCAAATCTCTCCGCATCCTGGACCACTGAAATCCCACTGGAATCGCATCGCTCACCCCTTCGGCAAAAGAATCCAAAATCCCCTCTCGACCATCCAGGCGTACCTGAACCATAGGAAATAGCGTTTCGCGTCCCCCCATCTGCACCTTGCGCCCCGCAAGTGCATAAACCTCTGCATCCGCAGACGGGACCAGCCCAAAACAAAAAAAAGAAACCTCCCGCAGGGTCTTACCCTGTCCCGGAGGTCTTAAATACCACATACCACTGCGATCACATACAAAACGGGAATCATCTTCAACAGCCGCGCGCACCACCTTATCGGCTATGGGACCGCGTGCGCCGTATAACCCCAATGCCTCAGAAGCCAGCACCTCTGCGTGTACACCCGTATCGCGCTGCTCTAAAAAAGCGTAGATGCGATCTTTAACGGTTTTATTCACTGTTTATCCTATTGGGATTTGCGCGCAATCGCACACAGCCATTCGCCATCGTCGAGCATCTCATCAAGCACCAGATTGGCCCTGTCCAGTGCTGTACAAAACGCCTCGCGCTCGCGGTCCAAAATCCCCCCTAAAATTGCATATCCTTCGGGATGCAGCCGCTTTGCCAGTTCTGGAACTATAGGCAACAAAATACTGCTGATGATATTTGCAACCACCACATCAAAAATGCCCGATACCCTATCGACAGAACACTGCATCAAAACCACCTGTGCATCCACACCATTCAAAACACAGTTGGCCCGGGCATTCTCAATCGCAGCCGCCTCAATATCCACCGCCATGACCTTTGCCGCGCCCAACTTCACAGCCGCAATGCTCAAAATCCCCGATCCCGTACCAACATCCAGCACCCGATCCCCTGATGTTATCTTCTTCTCCAAACCCAAAAGTGCCAGACGCGTTGTCTCGTGGTGCCCGGTGCCAAACGCCATTTGCGGATCAATCGCGATTGTAAAACCACCCGGAGGATCGGGCACCCTATCCCACGGTGGACAAATTGCCATGCGAGGCGTTGGATAAACAGGCTGAAAAAAAGAACGCCACCCCAGTGTCCAATCCGTATCGGGCACGGGTTCAAAGCGGCATTCATAGGGCCTGAGAGCCTGTTCTATCTCCGCTTTATTTTCTGCCACCTCAAAATACGCCGTCAGCCGAACCCCATCGCTTATGTCCTCTTCCACCACACCACAACACCCCAGCTCGAACAACTCGGCAGACACAACTTCAACCCTTGCCCGCGGCAGCACCACAGATACTTGAAAATAGGAATTCACTTTCTCACCACGAATGTGTGTGATGACCCTGCCCGGGAAACCATATCTGATCGACAAAAAACGACAGAAGCACACCCAGAGCATGGCCTACGAGCAACCCCAAAAATAAGGGACGCAAACGCCGATAGAGATCCACGCCGCCTATGCGTAGAATGATCGATTTGATGCCCCAGGCCATAAAAACAGAAAAAACTGAATGCACGGCATGCGTCAGCGGCACAACCATGCCAATGGGCGCGAGGGGCCACCATGCAAAACGGTAGCGCATCAGACTCACCGCTGCAAAAATGCCAACGCCCAACAGCAAAAACAGGGGGCGCTCGCTCTCCCATTTTTCTTCGCCTTTCAGGGCTGTGACTAACCCATCATAGGTTCGCGGCGGATAGCGCGTAAATGGAAAATCATTAAAATTATAAGCCCCGTGCAAATAGCCCAGATAAAGCGAATAGGCAATTGCAACGCCAATGCCTATCACGAGCGTCAGTCCAATGCCCACAACCAGCAACTTCTTATTTCTTCCCGCCATATCCGCAATGCGCGCCGCATGCACGAGTGGAGGCATAAACATTGCTTTGTTCTGTGAACGCACCGAATCGACCAGACGCAATGCCGTCAGCGTTGAAGCATCAAATGATTTGGGCCCAAAAATAAACGGCAAAAGACCATTGGGCGACATCGGCATACTAAAATAAACCACGCCAGTCTCGGCAATCACCCTTGCCGTACCCAGATAAGTAACAAAAATACCCAGCGTAAGCGCAATCGCAACAGCCCAGCTAATCCCCACAGTTTGAAACCAGAAAATCAGAAAAATCAGACTGAACAGCAGGCCAAACGCACACGCCCGATACGAAAGCATCTCATCTGAATCATCAATCCGACGATCCCCGCGAAACGCTTTGACAAACACATCGCGAATGTGGAACCGCGCCATCCACAACCCAAATAAAACCATCGCCACAAACGCGCCCCCAGCTTGTAGCGAAGTCGTCGCATCTGCAGCACTGCCTTTATTGCTCAGATTAATCCCCACGCGCCTGTAAAACATGGCCTGCACGCAGTAAAACAAATAAAATACCCAGATGGAAAACAGCACATCCAGGTTGGCAAAATAGGCAAAACCCACAGTATAAAAATTGAACCGCACATGAATGCGCGGGAAATACACGCCCATGGGCATCCACCCCGGCCCCAGGCTGATAACCGGAAATCCGGGTGAAAAATAACTGATGATATTCCAGGACAGGATGAGAAATGGAATCGCAGCGCCAAACAGGAAAAATTTATTCTTCAAAAGGGGTACTCTGTGCTCTGCTTCGGCCAGATCACCTGCCGGGTGCAAAATGGGATAGGCCAATCGCTCGTGTTCTGCCCATTGCTTGCGCAGCATAACCGCCAGACAAATACACCCCACGACAATCGCAGCAATAAACGTCATCCACCCAAACAAAGGTACAAACCACACGCCCCAGGGAATGGGCAGGTCCGGACTGGGCAGACCCTCAAACAACCACTGCATAGCCCCGCCTTCATTGGAGGGAATCAACCAGTTGGGCAAATACTGGTGAAAATAACTTCCCCACTGATTCTCTGGCGTGGCGAGATAATAGGGAATGGAAATCATGCCCAAAAAATAACTCGTCAGCCCAAAGGCGGGAACAGCAGCCCCCACCAATCCCATCGCCAGAATCGTCCACACTTCGGTACTCGTCAATGCCCATTGAGCCCGCCATCGACGCGCGAGTGCATTGCCCAGAGTCAACACCACATAAGGCGCAAATAACGCAATCGGAAAATGCGTGATATTCATACGTGCGGTGTGGGCGATATATTCAACATACGTATTCCACCCAATAACGACCAGCGCGAGTACCAACCCCACAATAATTGATCGCGCAGTCACACCTTCCCGCGCGGCGAATGCATCGCGATCAACGATTCCCTCCTCAAGAGCCATCGTATAGTATTTCCTCCTGTTTTAGATATCACACCAGTTCGTCAGGGCTTCAACTTTTCAAAGAACTGTTGGCGATCCCGTTGAAAAACAACCCGCAATTTTTTTCCTACCTTCACGAGATGCGCGAGTTTATCAAACTCCAGTTCTGTAAGATATGCATGCCTGAAAAAATGCCGAAAACGACGCAATTCATCTAAAAGGGTAAAAGCTTCCTCAGATATACATGCGGGACGAATACCTTCAATCGTCAGACGCATTCGGCGCAGTAAATCTGTGTGATAACGCTCGCCCGCGATATTATTTTCAAAAAATTGGGCAATTATTTCAAACACCTGTTCAAAGGCGCAATAGAGATTGTGAAGTTGATATCCCATACTATCGAGATTTTCTGTGCGACTGCCAAATTCGGAATGTCGTTCTTCAATGCGCGCATAAATCTGATTAATCTGTTCACAGATATCTTCTACTTCCGCCTTCAACAGGGCGTATTTCGCTTCATCCATAGATCTTCATTCCTTTTTCCCGAAAGCGGTCCGCAGACCTGTGCAAATCGAGATCAATCACATCCACATCCCGTTTAACAGCATCCTCGACGACCTTCATCACATCCAAAACGCGCTCAGAAGCACCGCCGATTGCCACATCAACATCGGACTTGTCATCCCATCGATGTGCAATAAGAAGCGATCCAACGATAAAAGCCTCGCGCACCCCATACTTCTCCCGACAAACGCGCAATGCACTCACCACCTGATCTATAAGCGCGACACGCTCCCTATTTCTCTGCCCGCGCCTCGACTTCAACGCTCTATCGAGAACATCTGTCTCAAACATATCGCCACCTCACTAAAAACCAAAGGTGTTTCAATATATACAAATACGCAACGGGGAGCAATGGGCGAGCAAAGGTCAACAAAAAACTCCCGACCTATTTCAAGGCCGGGAGCAAAATATTTTCAATAGTATCCGATTTTATCTAAAGAACACCGACACACCACCCTTCACAAAATGGCGTTTGATGCGATCTTCCCCAGCAAATAAGACCGAATACCCATACATCGCGGTCAGAGCCGTGTGTTTTGACAGCACCTGACGCGTACCTGCGCCACCGCCCAATTCACTAACATTGCCCCATCCCAAAAAATCGCGTGCGGCAAAGGCTTCTACAAACGGAAAGGTGCGCCTTTTAATCTGGATGGGAATATTCAACCGATAAAAACCCGACACCGAAGACCCAAACCCGTCATCCACCGTCATATAACGCCCGCGGGCATCTATTGTTGCATTGTCCAGCGCGGGTATTAGATCATCCCGGTCGGGGGTATCGAGACCTGCGCGCCGGTCGTATTGCCTGTTGCCCGCGATAAAAGAACCGCCAATTTGATGCCATCGGCTAATCGAATAAGCCACTTGAACTCCCGCGCGATAGAACAGGCTACTACCTGAAAACCGAACAGACATAATCGGCGTCACTTCCAATTGCCCCGCGCGAATAGGACCTATATTGATCCCTTCTCTACCCGTTTTTTCCTCTTCACCAACCACATCTGCCCGAGCAGGTGCGCCCAACGCCAACAGCCCGGCAACCGTACATATCAGCCAGTATTTCATAGCGTCTCCTCCTGAAAGGTTCTACCCCGGCACTTAGTCTAAAATATCCAAAAAAATCCCGCCTGTCAACGGCTCTTGTTCACAGCCAATGTCGAGACACTGTGAACTTTTTGAAAACACGCATGTATTGACTTGACGTACCTTCGTATTCCCCATTAATTGTTGCGCTGGCACAAGTGCCACATTTTCTTTTTGGAAAGGACTCTCATGGCAAAGAAGGCATTAATCACCGGCATCACCGGACAAGACGGCTCTTATCTGGCAGAACTCCTGCTCGATAAGGGTTACGAAGTACACGGCATTGTCAGGCGCGTGGCTCTCGAAGACCCCGAACACCGCCTCGGACGCATCACCCACTTGCAGCACAAAGTGGAACTCCATCCCGCATCGCTCGAAAGCTTTCCCAGCATCTACAATGTCGTGCGTATCGTCCGCCCCGACGAGTGTTACCACCTCGCAGCGCAAAGCTTTGTCGATACCTCCTTCAAAGACGCATTTTCAACACTCAATATCAACATCAATGGCACACACTATGTCCTCGAAGCCCTCAATGAACTCGTGCCCGAATGTCGATTCTACTTTGCCGGATCGAGCGAGATGTTTGGCAAAGCCGAAGAAGTGCCCCAAACGGAAATCACGCGTTTTCATCCGCGCTCGCCCTACGGCATCTCCAAAGTCGCGGGATTTGACCTCACCCGAAACTATCGAGAAGCTTATGGCCTGTACGCCGCCAGTGGCATCTTGTTCAACCACGAATCCCCTCGTCGGGGATTTGAATTTGTCACCCGCAAAATTACCTCCCACGTCGCGCGCATCCAACTGGGGCAAATCGGTCACCTGTCGCTCGGCAACCTCGATGCCAAACGCGACTGGGGGCACGCCCGCGAATACGTCAAAGCCATGTGGATAATGCTCCAACAAGACGCGCCCGACGATTATGTCATCGCAACAGGTGAAACCCATTCGGTGCGCGAATTTTGCGAAATCGCCTTCTCACACGTCGGCCTCGACTATCGGGAACACGTTCAAATCGATCCGCGATTCTTGCGCCCGGCCGAAGTCGATCTGCTCATCGGCGATTGCACCAAAGCCAAGGACAAACTCAACTGGACTTACGATATAGGCTTTGAAGACCTCGTAAAAGAAATGGTTGACGCAGACCTCAGCTTTTTCTCAAAAAATTCATAACCCAAAAGGAGCGTAATATGTCTCGCATCGGACGCGCCGCAGTGATGAGCGGCGAAAAATTTGAAATACGCGAATATCCCGTTCCCGATCCAGAACCGGGATCGATCCTGCTCAAACAAGAACTCGCCGGCATCTGTGGTACAGACCTGCACAACTGGGAATACCAGCGATTGCAGGGCGAGATCATTCTCGGCCACGAAAATGTCGGCATCATCGACAGCCTGGGATCCGGTGTAGAAACCGATTACCTTGGCAATCCCATCGCACCCGGAGATCGGGTTCTCTTCGCACCCGGTACAAATAAGGGCGCATACGGTTTTCTACAAGCCGAAGAAGCCCCTTATTTGCGGGGCGGCTTTGGCGAATACATCTACCTGTGGAACCCCGATTCAGTCGTGCTCAAAACTGATATGCCCGCCGAAGTTGCGGTCATCACCGAGCCTTTTACCATTGGCGTACACGGCGCAATGCGTTCCGGCTTGCAATTTGGCGACACCGTCGTCGTACAGGGATCGGGAGCCATTGGCCTGCTCACACTCGTCGCCGCCAAAGTCAGCGGCGCGGGGCGACTCATCATGGTCGGCGGTCCCAAAGGCCGTCTGGAACTGGCAGAGCGACTCGGCGCAGACCTCACCATCGACATTGCCGATATACCCGATCCTGAAGAACGCACGAAAATTGTGCGCGAAAATACACCCCGAGGCGCAGGCGCCGATGTCGTCTTTGAATGCGCGGGATTTTTGCCCGCCATTCCCGAAGGCGTCACATTCCTGCGACACAGCGGCACCTATGTCGCCATGGGCCATTTTGTCGATGTGGGATCTTTTGACTGCAACCCCAACCAGATGTTTATGCGCCGCAACATGCGCCTCGAAGCCGTGTGGGCAAGCGCGCCCGAACACTTTGTGCGCGCGCTCCCCATCCTCGAGCGAAACGAATACGCCTTTGCAGACCTCGTCAGCCACACCATACCCATTGACCGCGTAGCCGAAGGATTCAACGCCCTGCACAGCGGATACCATCTCGACGGCAAAGACGCGATTAAAATTGCAGTAAAAGGCGGGTTGGTATAGAGCAATTATAAAATAAAAAACGGCGGTGGACATAAATCCACCGCCGTTTTTTGGTTTAAGGGTTAATCAGAAACTAATCGCGGCACTCACCATCTGCACGGGATCGGTAAAAGACGTATTGAAATGCTTGAACGCATAATCGATGCGAACGCCTTTCCCGGCCTCGGTTTTGTAATCAATGCCGGCACCGAGCGAATAATCTTCCAGGTCGTGGTTGTTCTTATACCCACCGCGCAGGGCGAAACCCATTGCAGAGGTCGCAGGCTTGAACCGATATTCTACACCCACAAGCGTGCGCTCGTCGAAATCTATCGGACTGTCGATCTCGGTGGCGAGACTCAGATGATGCGGCACAGGGATTCGGCCAAACAGCGAAATCAGATCAAAGACAAAACCCAGACGGAATGACCGGGGCAACTCGAAATGTTCGCGCTGAAACTGAGACTCCCCTCCCGGACTGAAATTCCGCACACTCATAGCAATCACCATATTCCGGAATCCCGTATTGAAATAGGTCCCGATATCCACGGCAAAAGCATTGAGATCATTCGACTGCGTTTGCCTGCTACCAGCGACAAAGACCTCACTCGATCCCAGCCCCTGATGAGCGAAACGCGCCATTGCCCCTACTGAAAACCGATCCGTGATCTGAAAGCCCCAGCCTGCGGACAGGGCGTAATTCGTCGTGGTAAATGTACCCGTCTCTGTGAACCCCACACTGGCGGGATCGGGATTGATCGCAGTACCGTTGATCTCTCCCGCGCTGTGCGTGACAAATCCCACGCCAAAAGTACCCGGTGCATTTGGAATTTTGAAAACCGCGCCAGCAACCTGGTGATTTGTCTCAAAAATCCACTTGGCATAAGAAAAAAACGCCTGCCGTTCGTGTACAAAACCCAGCAACCCCGGGTTTAGAAACACCGCACCCGACGCATCGCCGATCAGACCCGCGCCCGCATCCGCCATTGCGGCTCGCCGCGCATCTGTGGAAAATCCGAGAAACACAAAACCGCTCTGCGCGGATTTCACGCCCGAAGGTCTGACTTCTTCCTGATTTGGATAAATGGGTTCTATATCGCGAATTTTTTGACCATCGTCGAGAACCCGGGGATCTACAAATTGTGCGTTGGCCTGCACGCCAGAAAGGACGAATGCCAGCAGACAGACCCAGATAATATTATTTAATTTCACAACAGCCTCCTTGTCTGAATGCAAGCCTACCGAATAACCACAAACTTCTCGATATCGGTTTCGCCCGTGTCGGGATTGGTAATATGCGCTACGTACACGCCGCTCACAATGAACTGGTTGTTGTCATTTGCCATCAACGGCCACTCCTCGTCGCCCGAACCCGAAACGTGATCAATGCGCGTAACCAGGTCGCCCTGAAGTGTAAAGATCCGGATAATAGCCCGAGCGGGCAGATTCACAAAGAGCAACTTGTTGGGCTGCCCCGTGAAGTTAAAACCGCCATCCGACAAATTACCGCCCAAAATACTGTAGGGATTGGGCACGACGCGAACGCGTGTCAGATCGTCAACAGGAGCCGAAAATGGACTCACGCCATTGCCGAGACCGCGCGTGGCGAAAATACTGCTCTCTTGCCCATCGGCATCTACAGCCGTCACCGCGTAGAAATACCGCTCGCCGCGCACGACATCTGTGTCGGTATAGCTGGTTCCGGTAATGAGCGTATTGCCATTGACTGCTATCGGCGGATCGGGCAAATTGGTCTCATGGCCGACCATCTTGTAGAGATTGTAGCCCACGGCATCGGAAACAGCAGACCATTCGATCTCATTTTGCGCGGGACCCGATCTGTAAGCCACATTGGAAGGCCACGACGGACCGAGCGGAAGACTCGGCGCCATCCCGATGGGCCACGACACTTCCTTGCCCTGCACAGTGCCGTTGACCGTGCGGCGATTTGCCCATGCCTGCCGCGCCAGTTCCACGGTCTTCATCAGCGAATCCTGACCACTATTGAGAAATGCCTCTTTCTGATCAAAAGAAATCGAACCATTGGCCCACTGCGCGCCAACGCGCTTGTTTTCATCTGCATGCGGGCCAGCCACGATCCAGGCTTCTACGGTATGAACCCACTCCCCGGGTTTCAGATCCCACGGTCCCCACGTAATCTGAAATGCCCACATATCGACAGACGTGGTTTTGTGGTCGGGCGCGTCACTCTGGAAAATGCGCTGGTCGCGCGTTGTGCCCGGCTCCACGATGAAGTCATAGACCTCAGGGCGGGTACCTCCATCTGTCGAGCGCCAGTTGGAACCATCAACGCGCTTTATCAAGCGAGGTTGAGAGGATTCAGAGTTTGGATCGTTGAGGAACCAGTTGTTCGCCTCGGACAAATCTTCAAAAGTCGTGGGATTTTGCGAGACGTAGAGCCAGAGCTTGCCCTTGTATTCGGACTCTAAGAACTCGCCAGCCGAAATCCGCGCAGCCTTGGCCAGTTCGAGAGCATCGTGACCCTCGGGAGGCGCGGGTTCGCCGCGATCATCGCCATCTGAGCGATAACCATCATTGATCGCCGAATCGCCGTCTCTCGCATAGAAGAGCTTCTGCTCGTCGTCGTAAAAATAAAGCTCATCCCATTCGCCGAGCGCGCCGAGATTTGCCGTGCGGTGGCGAGAACCAATTTCTACTGCGCCCTCATCCCGCACCTCGCCGGCCGGGCCTTGCCCACCGCCTCTTTGAATGTACGCGTTGTGCCCGATGTAGAGGTCTTTAAACACCGGATTTGCCGTGCTCGACTCGGGACTCGGCGCAGACCCGCGCGCACCAACTCTTGAATCGGGAACATTGGGCGGATCGGGACGGCCATAACTCCGGATCAGAATAAACAAATCATCCTGCTCTGGACTTTGCCAGGCATAGAGCCTGCGCCGCTCCGTGAGACCACCTGCATACCCCACTTCGAGCGGGATCAACAGATCGGCAGTCAGATCAGGGATCACCTGATCGAGGCGATCGGGAAAAATCGTCCACAACGTCTGCGACAAAGTCACACCATCCTGCGTGACAGTTGGTGGCTGGTTGCGATAAATTTTTGGCGTAATGCCATCGCTGAGTTCAAAATGCGTGCGCGTAAAATCCCGCGCGTCTTGCTTATGGTCAATCACAAACTTTGTAAATGGCTTGCCCAACAACTCGGGCTGGTCGCCCTGAAATGGCTCAAAATAGGAAGGAACATTGAAATCTTCTATGGCATACTGCCACAACCCATCCATCACCTGAGCATTTACAGTATTGACGTCGGGATTGGTGAAACCCGTCGCCCGTCCGCCCGGAGACCTGATAGTGACAAAATAGTCGATATTGGGCCAGGCTCCCCACATCCTTCCGATCCATTGTGCGCTGGCATCGCTCAATGGCATGAGCAATGCTGCGAATACCAGAAGTGTTGTAATTCTTCTTTGTATCACATTTCTCTCCTATTCGTTATTAGAAACTAAACCTGGCGCCAAACGTAATGTCCCGCCGGTCGCTAAAGAGGAGCGAAGGCCGTCGTATATCCTGGAAATCCAGGACATCGGTACCCGGTCGCTTGCCTTCTTGCAACTTCCCATTTGAATCTACTGTCCAGCCTATCGATTCCATATACGCGCGGAAGCGGTTGCCAGTATTCGTGCCGGAATAAACAAAGGCCTGACCACCGCCGAAGCTCCCCACGCCTCCTCTGGGCGTGTCTTCGGGCACAGTCCCAAAAAGGTCGTTGCGATTGCCACCGCCCAGAGTGTGCGTATTTTTGAAGTTGAGCGGATTGGAAATCTCTATGAACAGCATAGGCGATCCTGGCATATCGAACATCTTGGAAATACGCAGATGCGCGGCGTATTCATCAATCCACTGCGCGTTGAGTACATTGATCAGCGAAGCATCTGCATTGCCCGGGTTGTAGTTAAACCACTCACCCGCCTCGCGATCGAGGTAGAAACCGAAATTCCAGCCGCCCTTGAGCATGCGCTGTTCGCCGCCGTAATCGAGGGGCGTTCGGAAATTGCCACCTAACTTTATCTGGGGCTTTGCCTTGAATGGCGGTGCGGCATTGTTCGGGCTATTCTCAAGCACGGTTGTCGAAGGCGTTGAGACCGTCTTCGCATCGCGGATATCTTGCCACGCTGTGTTGCGAACCCGCGCCTGGCGAATATCATAAGACAAGAAACCTGTAAAGAACTGGCCCCGCGTCTTCTGCAACTTCAGTTCCAGCCCGCGCGCATCAGTCACAAAGGCATTTTGCGTATTGCGAGGCGCACCCGTGTTAAATGCCCCCCTGACCCGCACGGCAGGCCAGGCTTCGTTCTCGCCATCTTTGAAATAAACCGTTCCCGTCAAAAGATACTGGCCCTGGAAGCTGCGTTCATATCCCATTTCATACTGAATCGTGCGCTCCATCTTCATCCACGGATTGCCAAAAAACTCCAGCGACTGCCCCAAACCGCTCTGCGTGCGATACATATCGCGCGTATTCACAATCTGGTTAAAGTGCCCGTAGTTGATGAACATTTTGCTCAAATCCGTAATCGGATAAGACGCGCCAAAACGGGGACTGAAAGCCCAGTCGGTTGGCGGGCGCACCTTGCGCACCGCGCGATAAACAGCTTCGGCATCTCTGCCAAACCACGGGAAATGGGTTTCATTTGGAAGGTCAAAATAAAGGTCCGGGCGATGCCAATCCAGACGGGCACCCGCATTGACCACGATATCGCGATACTCCATCCTGTCTTGGAAAAAGACGCCGCCGAAGATCGGGGTTTTCACAAAATAGTTGTTGTGGTCACCCGTCGCGCCGCCCGAAGGCACATCCGATTCATTGAGAACACCATCTCCGTTGATATCGCCATTGTTGGGCAAATCCGAATCATTGCGCCCGGTCCACGGAAAGATCACGTCACCCGATGAACTGGTGCGCGGACCTTCGTATTCATCTCTGAAAAGGGGATCGCTGTATTCGGGAACCGCGGCCGGCACATAACCCCGGTTCTCGTGCAAATTGAAGTGATGCACCTGAACACCGGCTTTAATCTGGTGATGCGGGGTAATCTGGCTGGTGAAATCAGCCGTAATATCGAGTTCATCAATAGTGGACCAGTCGCCTGCACGGCTATTGCCACCACCGCCCTGCATTCGGTAAATATTGAGAATGTCATTGCCACCGGGATTGTAATTCCAGCCAAAGGGGGCTTCGTTCAGAATCACGGCACCCCGCGCTCTGGCCGCATCCGCACTGGCATCGTCGTTGACCTGTTCGCTCGAACCATCTGTGTGGATGGCTATTGCGGGCGCGTTGGACAGCTTTAGCGGATGCCATTGCGTGGTCCAATCCACACCCCCAAACCGCGCTGTCAGGTTGTAAAACGTCTTGGCCGACAAAGTGTGTGTCCAGGAGACCAGCCCGTGATTGCGCTCAATTTGCATCTTCTGGTAATCGGCAGAGGGCATAAACATGCGCGAATGGGTGTAGTTCTCAAAAACCGCCTGCTGTGTGCGCTGCGGCACACCCACGTTGTTGCCCTGATGGCTCCCGTGCTGGAACCCCCGGATATACTGCACACTCAATTTGGTCGTGGCAGTCGGGGTAAACGTCAGCTTGAGTTGTGTGGTATTGTCCCGATAAGAAACCGTGCCCACATCAAAGGGATAGGCCATGCGCTCTTTGCGGCTCGACGCCGTGAACCCCACCTTGTCTTTCAAAATTGGACCACCAACCGTAATATCCCACAAATAATCGTAATCGCGGTCTTCTGGATTTGCGTTGAACGGACCATCGGCATACGGATCGTCTCCGTCATAACTCCGATGCTGCCAGTCCCATATCGCCTTCGCCTGCGCAACAGTGGTAATGGGATCGCCACTTACGCCAGCCCCCCATGTTCCACCACCTGCTGTGCGGTTTGCGAGTTCCTGGTTCCAGCCAATAAAGTCCGGCTCACCATCTCCATTGCGGTCTTCGGTAGGACTATTGGACTGAAAACGCCCCACATCCCACCAGTTTTCTTCAGAATAGAGATTTGGCCCAAAGTGCTTCTTGCCAGCGGGATTGTACGTGCCTTCTGCAGAAGCAAAAAACTGGCTGGGCTCTTTGGTCACAAAGTTCACGACTCCGCCGCGGATATTCCCGTATTCGGCATTAAAACCACCCGTGAGCACCTGAACCTGCTTGACCGCGGTCTTTGAAAAAGATGTATAAGCGCGCTGTTGGCGATGGTCAGCCGAGGTCACGCCGTCCATATTAAAACCGATTGACGTGGAATTTTCACCGCGAATGGTAATACCCCATGCATCTTTATCTAAACCCACCTGCGTGGCGACCTGATCCCGAATGCGCGCACCAACGGGAATGGTTTCGAGTTGAGCCTGCGTAATCGCCTGCTGCGCATACGATACGTCCATCTGCACGGGATCGAGATCGGCTGTCACCACAATAGCGTCCAACTCGACCGTCGATTCTTTGAGCTGGAAGTCAACCGTCGCGGTGCGGTCTAAAAGCACTTCCACCTCGGTCTTGGAAACGCTCTGATAACCCACGAGAGAAGCGCGCACTTCGTAAATGCCCGGCGACACGCGCAAAATAAAATATTCGCCGTTGACATCAACCGTCGCGCCCATGGCCGTCGTTGTACCCATCACCACGACATTGGCCCCAGGCAGCGGCTCGCCTGTGTCTGCGTCTGTAACGCGCCCAGCGATTTTACCCGTGGTCTGAGCTTGTAGCCCAACCGGCAAAGCAAGCAACACTGTACACAACAGTGCCACCCAAAATCCCGGCGGACGAAAAACATCTCGATAAGCGTGCTTCATGCTCTACCTCCTTTGGGGTGAAAAAACCGATACGTATTTTATGATTCTGCCTCAGATACAAGTTTATGGACTCCAATACCCATTGTCAAGTGAAAGTTCACCCATTATCTTATATAAAAAAAAAGGGTTTATAAACGTTAAAATCAACCTTTAAATAGAGTCTCAAAAAATGAAACTCTCCAACATCAACACCACCGACATCACCGACGCAATCCGCCTGGGCTGCCGAATGATGAGCAGTGTCTTCAACGCGGACGACAACGACATGCCCTTCTTCAGTTCTGAAGTCTGGCCGAAACCACAACTGCGGTTCAGCGGCGTCCACACAGAATCGCATGTGCCTGGACGACACCTCAACGCATTGCTCAACGCCGAAGACGCCGCTGGCATTTCAGTGGATCCCGATGCGATTGAAAAACACGCCAACGCCGCGTTCTTCTCCTACAGCGGACCGGTCGCGCTACCCCTCAACCGCACAGAGATCGATGGACCTGTCAACAGCTTCACGACCCACAACGTGCGCGAAGGCTTCCACGCTCTGTACTCGCTGGTCAAGTATCGAAATTCCGATCGCGCGCGTGAAATCGCCGAGAACAGCATCCGCGACATATTCGAACTATTCGACCCGAATTCGGGTTGGGACTTCAATCGCCTTGAAAATGAGTACGGCATAGCAGTGCGCGAAAACACCTTTATCACCGGAATCGCGCGATCAATCGGTCCCCTCGTCAAATACTACCGCGCCACGGGCTACGGACCTGCACTCGAACTCGCCGTGATCCTGAAAGAAAAAACGACCCGCGAATTCTTCCTCGAATCGGGCACTTACGACCGTGAGAGCTTTGGACCGCATACCCATTCGACCACCTGCGTCATGTCTTCGCTCGCACAACTCGCAGACCTTCTCGACGACGCACAATTGCTCAACCGGGTCAAGGCATTTTACGACAATGGGCTATGGGAAATTCGCGATGAAATAGGATGGGTAATTGAAAATAGTGGAGATGATGCGAGTCCCGACCGCGGAGAGATCAACAACACGGGCGATATTGTCGAAACAGCCCTGATACTGGGCAGAAAGGGATATACCGAATACTTCGAAGACGCCGAGCGCATCACGCGATGTCACATATTGCCCTCGCAATTGCGCGACAACAGTTTCATAGAAGACCCGCCGAACCCCCACAACATAGACGGGCTTCGCCAGGTCGCAGACCGGCATCTCGGCGGCTTTGGCTTCCCCGCCCCTTATGGTCACGCGCCCCTCGGCTTCGAGCGGATCAGCTTCAACACAGACATCGTAGGCGGGGGTGTCGGCTCACTCTGCGAAGTCCTCCGCGAAGCCGTACGCACCGAATCCTCAATTCACCGCGTAAATCTCCATTTCGACCTCGAAACCGACCATATCAAAGTCGAATCACCCTACACCAATAACTACCTGAGAATCACCGTCAAATCCCCCGGTCCCCTGTATGTCCGCATCCCAACCTGGGTCAATCCATCCGATATCGCCGTCGCCGACCGCTTCACCTGCTCCAATGGCTATCTCATAATCTCCCAACCCCCGGTCAACACCCCCATCGAAATACGCTTTCCCCTCGCCGAGCGCGAAATCGTATTGAAACACCGCACGCGGGACATCGGGATGCGCCTGAAAGGAGACTCGGTCCTTGCAATGGAAAATCACGGCGCTGATCTGACCTATTTCGATCCCATATAACGGTCGTGATCGGTAGATCAACTGCCCTTGAATGCGTTAAGAGCCTCTTTCTGAGAGTCATAGACAGCGACCAACTGATCAAAACGCCCGAGCGCCATAACCTTGCGAATTGGATCAGATAGGGCGCAAACTCCAAATTGCTTGCCCGATGCCTTAAATTCCCTGGCAAAGATCAGAAAAATCCGAATCCCCGCACTGCTGATAAAGGATATCTGTTCACAGTCCAGGATCAATGCCTGCTCTCCCGGATCAATACCAGATTCCAGGACACTCTGAAATTCAGAAGCAGTGATACTGTCAATAGGACCACTGGGC
>JAPPIE010000263.1 GCA_028874765.1 Gemmatimonadota bacterium | reverse complement strand
GCGGATCACCTCTCAGCAGCCAGCCCGCTCTGCTCCCCATTCTTAATTTTTAATTTTTAATTTTTAATTCAAACAAAATCCTTGCTCGTTTTTTTGCCCTGTTATATTTTTTCCTGCCGAAATATCCCGGGGGCACACTGCCGTGCCCCGATTTGAACCCTTTTGGAGGACGCAATGTCGAAAGCAAAACAAGAAGAAAAATATGTCTATTTCTTTGGCGATGGCAACGCCGAAGGCTCTGCAGAAATGCGCAACTTGCTCGGTGGTAAAGGCGCAAATCTGGCAGAAATGTCTGGTCTTGGTATTCCCGTGCCCGCCGGATTTACCATCACCACCGAGGTTTGCACGTATTATTACGATAACGACAAACAATATCCCGACGCACTTGAAAAACAGGTAATGGACAACGTTGCCAAACTCGAAAATGTGATGGGTAGCAAATTCGGAGACGCGACAAACCCACTGCTCCTGTCCGTGCGCTCGGGTGCGCGCGTCTCCATGCCCGGCATGATGGAAACCGTACTCAACCTCGGCCTCAACGATGAAATCACAGAAGGTCTCATAGCCAGAAGCAACAACCCGCGTTTTGGATGGGACTCTTATCGTCGCTTCATCCAGACCTATGGCGATGTGGTAATGGGCGTGACTCCCGAGGGCCTCGAAATAGACCCCTTTGAAGCCGCCATCGAAGAAGTGAAAGAAAAACGCGGCATCGAAGACGACCTCGACATGACCGTAGAGGACCTCAAAACCCTTGTCGATATGTTCAAAGACATCGTCAAAACACGCACGGGACAAAATTTCCCCACCGACCCCATCGAGCAACTCTGGGGCGGTATTGGCGCGGTATTTGGCTCATGGCAGGCGGATCGCGCCATCACCTATCGGCGTCTGGAGAATATCCCCGGAGACTGGGGAACGGCCGTCAACGTACAGTCCATGGTCTATGGCAACATGGGCGATGACTGCGCCACAGGCGTTGCATTTACGCGCGACCCATCCACGGGTGAAAACACATTTTACGGCGAATTTCTCACCAACGCACAGGGCGAAGACGTGGTCGCAGGCGTACGCACCCCCGAACCCGTAGAACGCCTGAAGAGCAGACAGCCCGAAGCCTATCAAACACTCGAAGATATCTATCAAACACTCGAAAAGCACTATCGGGACATGCAGGACATCGAATTTACTGTGCAACAGAGCAAACTCTGGATGCTGCAAACCCGCAATGGCAAACGCACAGCCGCTGCCGCCGTCAAAATTGCCGTTGACATGGTCAACGAAGGACTGATCACTCGGAGCGAAGCTGTACAGCGCGTGGAACCCGAACAACTCGACCAACTCCTGCACCCCACTTTCGATCCCACAGTTGAACGCAATGTATTGGCTACGGGATTGCCCGCTTCACCGGGTGCTGCCTCGGGAAAGGTCGTCTTTCTCGCCGAAGAAGCCGAAGAAGCCGCCGAACAGGGCGAGCATGTTCTGCTGGTGCGCCTTGAAACCTCGCCCGAAGATATCGGCGGCATGAACGCCGCACAGGGCATTCTCACCGCACGCGGGGGCATGACCTCACACGCCGCTGTGGTTGCCCGCGGTATGGGCAAATGCTGTGTAGCTGGTTGTGGCGATCTGGCCATCGACTACACAGCGAATCAATTCTCCGTTGGCGATACCGTTGTCAAAGGCGGCGACTGGGTCTCCATTGACGGATCTACGGGCGAAGTCATGCTCGGCCAGGTCCCCACACAGGAACCCGAACTTTCGGGTGATTTTGCCACCTTGATGGCCTGGGCCGACGAGATTCGCACACTCAATGTGCGCACCAATGCGGACACACCACACGATTCGGCTGTTGCACGCGAGTTTGGTGCCGAAGGCATTGGCCTGTGCCGAACGGAACACATGTTCTTCGAAGGCGACCGCATCAATATCGTACGCGAAATGATTCTCGCCGATGACGAACAGGGCCGCCGTCGCGCCCTCGAAAAGCTGTTGCCCATCCAGCGCGGCGACTTTGAAGGCATTTTCAATGCCATGGCAGGGCTGCCCGTAACCGTTCGCCTGCTCGATCCTCCCCTGCACGAGTTTCTCCCACACGAGAGCGACCAGCAAGAGGAAATGGCAAGGCGGCTCGATACCTCATTGCGCGTGATTCAGGACAAGGTCGAATCCCTCAACGAATTTAATCCCATGCTCGGGCACCGCGGCTGCCGGCTGGGCATCACCTATCCGGAAATTTACGAAATGCAGGTGCGTGCCATCCTCGAAGCCGCCGCCAATGTGGGATCCAAAGCCGTTCCCGAAATCATGATCCCACTCGTGGGCGCGGTCAAAGAATTTACCGAACTCAAAATCATGACAGACCGCGTGGCTCGCGCAGTGGAAAGTGAAACCGGCAAGCGCGTCGCGTATCTCATCGGCACCATGATCGAAATCCCCCGCGCTGCCCTCACCGCTGCCGAAATTGCCGAACACGCAGAGTTTTTCTCGTTTGGCACCAACGATCTCACGCAAATGACCTATGGTTACTCGCGCGACGACGCTGGCAAATTCCTGGGCGAATACGTCGAAAAGGGCATCCTCGAAAACGACCCCTTCCAGACCCTCGACCAGACCGGCGTGGGGCAACTCGTCGAACTCGGCACCAAAAACGGACGCGGCGCTCGCAGCGACCTCAAAGTGGGCATCTGCGGCGAACACGGCGGCGATCCGTCCTCTGTACACTTCTGCCACAACATCGGCATGGACTACGTATCCTGTTCCCCCTTCCGCGTACCCATCGCCCGCCTCGCAGCCGCCCACGCTGCACTGGAAGAGTAATCTTCTATTTTGGGATAGGGATAAACACAACAGCACCCGCCTCCTCTATTGGGAAGCGGGTGCTTGTTTTTTGTTTCCTATCCTGTCCACACAAATGCCCGTGCTTGATTTTCCCCTGTGCGTACACTATATTTCGGGAACTTGAATATTTCTATTTATACGTAAATTTTCGGGATTTGAGATGTCTGCACGGGTCATTGCCATAGCCAATCAAAAAGGCGGTGTGGGCAAAACCACCACCGCAGTCAACCTATCTGCGTGTCTGGCTACTGCAGAAA
>JAPPIE010000252.1 GCA_028874765.1 Gemmatimonadota bacterium | reverse complement strand
AATCCACAACCTCGGAAGTTGCCCATCCCGCGGATGATAGGAACAAAATAATCCAAAAACTGAGTATCAAATGTCTCACGTCAACTCCGTTTCTGTAAAAATTTTCGAGAATCTTCCCGCCGCTCTCATAAATACCCTATTCGCCCCATTTGCACAAGCGCAAAACAAGCCTTTCTAAACATGTAAATATCACATATCGCTAAAAATCTGCAAACGTTTTTAACATTCGCACTTCTGAAATACCCCTGTCTCTTTGGGCGCAGAACAGCTTTTCCCTATCGCTAAAAAGTAGAAATCGGAACAAATTTTGAACTTCAGGACAAATTTACAGAGTTGACATCACAAGGGTAAATTGTTCACAACAGTGTAGCCCCCTACCCTGATACTCAAATCTACAGGTTTGGAGCAATAACATCTCGGATGTGTCACCGCTCGGCGGCTTAACCAACCTGCAAGTTTTGTATCTACACCGGAATCCGGTATCAGATGTGTCGGCACTCTCTAACTTAACCAATCTGACAGAATTGTATCTTTTCAAAAACACCATCTCGGACCTTTCGCCCTTAGTCGCAAATATGGGATTGAGCAGTGGAGATGAGGTTGATGTGAGAGATAACCCGCTAAGTGCCACATCACTCAACACGCACATTCCAGCCCTTCAAGCCAGAGGGGTGACAGTGCAGTTTGGCGCAGGGAAGCTTGCTGTTGTTGATGAGCAAGAGCCGCGTAGGGAGGGTGTGCTATCGGATGAAAGCGAGTACAATTCTCTCAGGAGGTGAAGGGAAAACAGGCAGGGACTTATAGTTCAGGAGGCGAGGTGTGTGCGCCTATGAGGTTGAAAGAATGCGGTTCAGGCGCGTGCGACCTCAAAGGCCGTGATGTTGCGGGTGTTTTTGCTGAATTCTACGCCTATAAGATGAATCGGTTGGTCAAGGCCGCGATATTTGTCCGCGTATCCCTTCTCCTGCAACTGCGCCATTGCAGCGCCTTCAGATGCCATTTCCACCACTTTGAACTCGAACAGGTAAATGTTGTCATTGAAGTGAACAGCCATGTCCAGACGCCCATGGCTGCTGTCTTCTACGGTGATATTGAGTCCCAGTCCCGCGAAATAGGAATAGAACACGCTGGCGTAGTAGCCTTCAAAACTGGCGATATCGTTGTTGGTGTACCATTCGTAGGGGATGCTGGCAAAGAAGGCGTGGAATAAGGTCTCCAGACCAGCGAAGTCATTGGCCTCCAGCAAGCGGTACAGGCGCACGCTATTCGCCATCTGGCGCGTCGAGTCTTTTACCAGATAGCGCAGCAGGCTGCGGTTGAGGCTCTGACGCACTTCCCGATTGGGATAGCCCAACCGATAGAGGGACTCGCCTCCGAGATCTTCTTGCTCTGTGATGGTGAGGTAGCCGGTCTGGAATAGCAATGCCTCGGTTGCCATGTCATCGACGTCAAAGGTGGATAACAACTCGTCACCACCGATCATATTGTTCAGTTCAAGGGAACTGATCTGACGTTTGAACAAGGTCTCGATGAGGAAGGTGGGTGTGCCGGTCTCGAACCAGTACGTGCCAAAGGTGCGTTTGTCAAAGAGGAGGAGGATGTCGAAGGGGTTGTACACTTTCTCCTCACCAAGCCAGCTATAGCCGTTGTACCAGTCGCGGATGTCTTCTCTGTCCAGGCTGGGCAGTTCTGGCGCGAATACGGTGTCGAGGTCTGCTTCTGTGTATCCGCAGATGGCGGAATAGCGCGGATCAATGGTGATGTCGGTGAGGTTGTTCAGGCCAGAGAAGAGGCGGACTTTGGAGAACTTGCTGACGCCCGTGAGGAAGGTGAATCGGACATGTGCGTCTGAAAACTTTACGGTCGAATACAGACCACGCAAAAAATCGCGATTATCGCGGGCAATCTCTGGCACTTCCAGCGCGTCTAAAATAGGCTTGTCGTACTCGTCAACAAGAACAGCTACGCGATGCCCGGCACGCTCGTGAAGGATTTCCAAAATAGCCGCGAAGCGTCCGGGGGCTGTGGTGTATTCGGAAACGATCCCCGCTCGACGTTCAATGGCCGCGAGTTGTTCCATAAGATTTGCCTGCAAATAGCCCGGCTCATTAAAGTTGCCGCTACTGAAATCGAGTCGCAGCACGGGATGGCGCACTTGCCAATCCCAATGGTTGTGGATGTCTAATCCCTCAAATAGTGGCTCGTTGCCTTCAAACAGTTCCTTTAACGTATCCAGAAACAGGCTCTTGCCAAAACGACGTGGTCGCGATAGGAAATAGTGCGTGCCCTCATCAAGTAATGATCGGATATACTTTGTCTTATCGACATAGTAGTAGTTCTGCTCCCGAATCTTGCGGAAGTTCTGAATGCCGATGGGTAGTCTGCGTCTGGTCATGGTTCCCCTGTATTCAAAAGGTTCCACTTTGCCGGGCATTTTTCAGCGTCTTTTGCAAAAAGTATCATAAGGATAGCATATTTGCACAACTATTTTTTTTCCTGATGTTACGCAGATCTCGCATTTCTGTCAGGCTGAAAGCATGACAGAGTGTAGTAAGCAACACATTCACTTTTGAAGTCATACATCGCGTAGCCCTCAATAAGAAAACTCAATGCGTACCCTGATACTGTCAACATTATCCACACTTGCACTTCTGATATACCCCCTGTCTCTTTCGGCACAGAATAGCTTTTCTCTTTCGATGGATGTACATGGTGCAGCGGGAGATCAAGGGGTTACACCAGACTTCAATGGCGATGGTGTGGTCAATTTTGCCGACTTTTTGGCGTTTGCGGGTCAGTTTGGTTCCCGTCAGGGCGATGGAAGATATGACGCGAAATATGATTGCGAACACGGGATTGGGTAGTGGTGACGAGGTTGATGTACGGAACAACCCGCTGAGTGCCACATCGCTCAACACGCACATTCCAATCCTTCAGGGAAGAGGCGTCAATGTGCAATTTGGCGCGTCCAAGCCCACGATTGAGAAGATAGAGCCTGGATCGCGGTTCAAGCAGGGGATCATGCCGCGATGACAACATTTATTTTTTCCAACACAACGCCTTTTGCTTGACAATTAAAAACGCTTATAATAAATTTATCTCGAAA
>JAPPIE010000091.1 GCA_028874765.1 Gemmatimonadota bacterium | reverse complement strand
GCCCAATCGGCATCAACAAACCATCTATCGCCTTTACGGGATCGGTCGTCGGCACCCCGTCCGCATCCATAGCCCACCCTTCTGGCAAGGTCAGTCCTTTTTGTTCATACACGCGGATTTTCCCATGTGCAGAGCCAGAAAACGCCGCGTCAAAAACAATGGGAAATTCCCCACCAGCGGGAATCGCCACACTTAGAGGATTAATACCCAGAATACGCTCAGCACCTCCCCACGGAGCCATTGTGGGCAAAGCATTCGTAGTCGCAATCCCAATCATATCGCAATCCAGAGCCATACGCGCAAAATACCCCACAGCACCGCAGTGATTACTGCCCCGAATACCCGCAGCCGCTATACCAATATCCCGAGCGCGAGCAATCACCTGCTGCATCGCAAACGCCGTCCCAATCTGCCCCATAGAATTGCCCCCATCCACCACGAGACACGCCCCATTATCCTTCACCACCTCGGGTTTGCCATTTGGATCCACGCCATCAACCGTCAACTTCCTCAGATATTCGGGAACGCGCAATACCCCATGCGAATGCACGCCGCCAAGATCCGCATCCACCAGTGAATCCGCCAACAGATGGGCATCCCCAGCATGCATCCCACACGTCTCAAAAATCGCCTGCACCAGATCCAACAGCGCCCCAGCAGCCACACGCCTTTCATTCTCCATTGCACTATCCCTCAAAAATCTCTCTAAACTTTTGGGGTACAGGTCTAATCCTCCGATTGCTATAATCGAGAAACACAATGCCCGTCTTCGCGCGCGCCACCTCTCGCCCATCGGATTTTGCACGCAAAAGATAAAACAAATTACATCCCGTGCGCGAAAAATTGCACACCGCCACATCGCCCGCAAGTGTCTCGCCGTAAAAAGCCTCGCTTCGAAAAACAATCACAGCATCAATCATCAAAATACCCACCCCATCCACATCCAACTCCGTAAAACCATGTGCTGCAAACAAACGCGCCCGCACCTCATGGCACAGAGACAACACCGCATCGTTACCCAGATGCCCTCCGTAATTGATATCTGAAACTCTCAACGAGATTTCAGTTGTAAAGATAAACTCATCTGGCAATGCCAGTTTCACCCTGCCCATCTGTCCTCCAAATCTACGCACTCAATGCTTACAAGCCACATGCCGATCTTCGTATATCCCCTTCACAAACTTTTCGGGATTGAGTTCCTCCGGCAAATAATGCCATGCCGTACTATAGCGCGTGCGATTGCTGTGATTATCATAAGCACCGTGCAGGAGATTGGCGGAAAACAGAACAACCGTACCAGCGGGAATGACCAGATCCACAGCCTGCGATTCATTGACCTTTGTCCAACTGCCGTGCCTGCCTGTATTTCTGCGGTGCTCGACAATCTCGCCCATCCGGTGGCTACCGGGCACCACCCGCAAACACCCATTCTCCAAATCTGAATCTTCCAGATAAATCCCGCAACTGATAATGCGATCCGTATCAGTTCCAAAATAAAAATTGTCCTGATGCCACCCCGTTGACGTGCCGCCATTGGGCAATTTGGGAAAAAACTTGGTGCCAAACAAATCGATATTTTCACCAATCAATACCGCTACGCGGTCTAAAATCGCCGGTTCACGCGCCAGTTCCAACACGCGGGGATCAACCACACAAACACCTTGAATTTTGTGCAACAAACCCGCCCGGGGTTCACCGCGATCGTCCAACTCGAGCGTCCAGTGCGGCACCTCCTCGGTCAGCTTGCGCCCCTCTGCGACCAGTTCATCAAACACCTGCTTGTAATAGGCCAATCGCTCGCCCTGGATCAGGCTCTCAAAAACGAGATACCCATCTTCTCGAAACTGCTGCACCTGTTCGTCAGTCAACATAAAACCCTCCCTTGATCAGGATTTCCAGGATACCACAGGATACCCCCCCTCCCCTGCCTGTTCTCCGCGTCATCTGTGTCATCTGTTTAATCCGCGTTTAATTTCCCGATTCAACTTCGCAGCCTTCACCAACTCGCGCTCCAGCAATTGGTAATAGGCCGCAGAATCCATTGCCGATTTTCTTTTCACCAGAGCCTGCACCTCATCAATCGCCTTGCCATAAGCTGCAACAAGCGCGGGCGAAGCGCCTTTGGGAACACGAAAATTGAGCAAAAAACAGCGATCTGCCAACATCCCATCGCCCGCGTCGATATCGGACAGACGCGTACCCAACCCATCACCATTATCGTCCAAAATCGCGTTCTCCGTCGCAATCAGCCCCTCACTCAAAAACCAGGCATCTGTCAGTGAAGATGCCTGGGTGCAAATCTCCAGAACCGAAATGCGATCATCGCGATTTTGATCTGCACTACCATCCTCCAGTGCCTGAACAAAAAAACGCATAAATTGCGTGGCATTGCGCTGATCTGTACTGCGCGTACTCGCGCATATAATACGCCCATCCCGACTCAGTGCATTGACAAAAGGCGCACTCATCGACGCGCCATTGACAACAATAATACGCCGCGCAGATAACATCTTCAAAAACCCATCCAGATCCTCCGCTGTCAAATCCGCACCCGGAATATTCAACTTGGCAACCTGGCGCCGATAGCTCCCGTGCCCAATTAAAAAAATGAACACATCGTCATCCAGTGTTACCCGCTCCGACAAACCGCGGAATGTATTGCGAAGGACCGCTATTGACGACCTGCCATCGGCATTCTCACCCGTCTCATTTACCAAGTGTACATTTGCCGCGGGATGATCGCATCGATCAATCAGCACCCGGCGCAAACGCTGTCCCCAATCGTCAAACCGCTCGGAATACGCATCCTCTCCACCACTACCGCTGATGATCACATCAAAAACAGCGGCATTCGCCTGCGCCAACATCAACATCCAAATTGGGAATGCCCATAATTTCACGGCTCTCCTCGCTTCCGTCTCAAATACCATTCAACGCCGAGCAACAACACAAGCACGATATAAAAAGGCGGGAAATGCCACAACGGAAAACGATCCAATCGCGCGTGGGCCTGGTCGGTATATGGAATCTGCTCGGCCAATTCGTCCAGCGCGTCCAACTCGATAAATTTGCCCCCCGTGTGTGCAGACAGGCGTTTCAAAAAATCGGGATTATAACGCGCAGACA
>JAPPIE010000161.1 GCA_028874765.1 Gemmatimonadota bacterium | reverse complement strand
ATTCCTATTTTCGAGTAATCACAAACAACTGACGCGTACCATCTCTGGAAATCGACGGGAAAAGCACCTGGTCACTCGTCCGATTCCAGCAGGGCGCAGGATCGCTCCTCAAATCCCCCGATATCCACTCGCCTTGATCGTATCGCTCGGTTTGCGCCCATGCCCCGTCAGCCATGCGATACATCACATAAACCGTCCCCCGCTTTGGTCCCGAACCATTGATGATCCACTTCCCATCTGGAGAAAACGCATTGTCTCCGCCAGGCTCTGGAAAAACAGCCTGATCTCCCAGGGTCCGTACAATTTTCTGCTCATCGGTATCGTACACTACCAGATCATCCGCATTGTGACCGAGAATCTCATGCCCTTCCAACCACTCGGGATGACCACCAATAAAAACCTTCTGGATGGTCAGATCACTGCCATCGGGATTCACGGTAAAAGGCACATTGAGCCGCGCTTCGCGCTTATTGAACTTGCCCCGCGCATAAAAATAAATCCGATCATCATCGCGGTTCCACAGCGTATGATTGATAAACATCTCCTTGCTCTCAACCCCCGGGTGGTAATCCCGCAACGCATCTCTCAATTGGGCAAAAGATACAATCAGCTCTTTTTTACCGGTATTCACATCAACCTTAAAAATTCCATCGTCCTCGGGATGAACAACCCCTTCGGTCCAGTCCGCTGCGCCGAGATACCCCGTCACCAACCGCAGACGCGCCATGCGTGCGTAATTTAATCCCAGAAAATAGCCGCCATTTTGCGCCACACCGCTATTGCCAAACGATGTATCCTCATAGCGATACTCGCGGATCCTTCTCCCTTCGGAAATATCGAACAAAACCGTGAAGACCTTCTGCGTCTCTGGATCCCGATCATTAAAAAAAAACTGCGTCTCCGGCGATTCGGGATTCCAGTAGAACATCGTGCCCTGCTGCGGATTCCATCCCTGCGATTGGTCAACCACCTGGATCGAATACCCATTCTCAGTATCGATCAAAATCACATCCGCAGCCTCATCAGGTCCGGGCATATGATCCTGAAAGCCATTCCGCAATGCGACGATATAGCGGCCGCTCTGATTCCAGGGAATGGTCTGCGATTGTCCGATATATCCAAAAAAGTGATGTTTGGGACCATACGTGATTTGCTCTACTTCAAGCTCAAATGAATTCGCCAATTTGTTCTCCCCAAAAAAGGTAAGACAGAAGACGTGAGACGCCCCTCCAATCCTCAACCCCTATTTTCATCTGCGTTCATCTGCGAAAAACGCTCAAATTACTCGCGTTTTTTTCTGCGGATCGCCTTTCACACTTCACACCCCTATCGCATACCCATCGCGCCTCGGATCTGCACCGCCCATCAACGCACCCGATTCGGCATCCACTACAATACCCTGCGCCCCACCGCAAACGGCGGAATAATCGGGCAACACCTTCACATCGTGTCCACGCGCTTTCAGTGCGCGCCGAATAGACTTTGGCACCCGCCTTTCAATAGACACCTGTGTGCCCGCAGTTTCAATGCGGAACCGAGGTGCTTCAATCGCCGCCTGTATATTCATGCCGTAATCCAGCACATTGGTCAAAAATTGCACCGACGTTTGTTGAATTCCCCAGCTTCCCGGCGTACCCAGCGCGGAAAAAAGCACGCCATCTCGAAACACCAGCATTGGCGACAGACACATATCCACTTTTTTGTGGGGCGCAATGCAATTGGGGCTATCGGGCACCAGATCGCCCCACCGAATAAAATTATTTAAAAACATGCCCGTATCGCCCATCATCACCCCCGACCCAAAACCCGACCCCAAACTCTGAGTTATAGCCACGGCATTGCCATCGCCATCAACCACATCGAAATGCGTCGTGCATTCATTGCGCCATGCCGTTGGATCGCCCGGTTCAATCTCACCCGGCAATTTTGTCGCCGGATACCACTCGCCCCGATGCACGCCCGCGCGATTTCCAATCAGCTTTCGGCGTTCTTCCGCATAGCCCTTCGCCAGCAATCCCTCAATCGGAGCCTGTGGGGCTGCCGCGTATTCGATCCGATCCGAATTGCCCAACTTCACGGCTTCGATGAACAGATGCAATGCCTGCTCCGAGTGGTGTTCCATCTCCACCAGATCGTATCCTTCCAGCATATTGAGCGTCTCGAGAATCTGAAATCCCGCACTCGGTGGCGGCGGACAAAACACCTCATAACCGCGATAAGTCGTCACCAATGGATCGACCCACTCCGGTTCAAAATCCGCCAGATCGCGCTCGGACAACCAGCCCCCTTCTCCCTGAATATATTCCGCCATTTCGCGTGCGAGGTCGCCGCGATAAAAAACCTCCGCTCCCCCCTCAGCAACCCGTCGAAACGTCCGCGCCAAATCCTTTTGAGTTAAAATCTCCCCCGGCAGAGGTCCGCGCCCACGCGAGAGAATAACCCGTTCTCCCCTGTCGTTCAACCGTCCCCCGCTACTCATCGATTGGCTATTCCTCACCGTCACGGCATACCCATTCTCCGCCAGATCAATCGCAGGCGCAAATACTTGTGCTGGCGCCATCGTACCATAGCGCTCCAACAATTCCAACCAGCCACCACAAGCACCCGGCGTCAAACACGAACGCGGCCCAGCATCTTTATCCGCTGGACCATCAAACAACTCGGCACGCGCTTGATACGGCGTTCGCCCACAATAATCCAACACACGTCTGTAGTCATTTTTCGCATCATACACAATCGCATACCCCACCCCCGCAATACCAGACATATAGGGTTCCACAACATTGAGCGCAGCAGCAACAGCAACAGCAGCATCAAACGCATTGCCCCCCTCAAGCAACATCCGCGCGCCAGATAGCGCAGCCTGCGGATGCGCGCACGCAACCATCCCGCGCGTACCCGTAACCGTTGGTCTGTGTGTCACACCATGTGCTGAAAAAGCCATAACACTGCTCCTGAAAGTTTTGATTTTCACACCACAATAGGCCGAATTAAGATCGGTATAATCTACGTCCAGTAAAAAAAAATGGCAACCGTAGAGTCATAGCGATTATTGTTGCAGAATCTATTGCCCCAATCGCCGCACCAACGTATATTGCCCATCCACTATCCCATTCATCCATAATCTGGAAAG
>JAPPIE010000087.1 GCA_028874765.1 Gemmatimonadota bacterium | reverse complement strand
TTGTATATATGCTCGGGTTTAATTGGCGACATATCTATCTCCCACGCGACGTATAAACGCGACCGCCCTTGACAACCGCAACCGGCACCAGATTCTGCCGACCCGTCCGAACTTCTCCGCGCGAATCCTCAAGACGAAACGCCCCTTCTCGTAACTCAAACACCACAGCATCCCCAAACGCCCCTTTCGCCAGCGTCCCCACCTCGCCCTTCATCCCAATCACCCCAGCAGGCACAGACGTCACGCGCGAGATCGCCTCTTCCATCGACAGACCCAAGTGCAAAAACTTTGTCACCACAGACGCGAGATCGTAAACAGGACCATTTACATTGTAAATATGCAGATCTGAAGAAATCGTAGTCGGCAGAACATCCTGCGACATCGCCGCCTCGACAATCCCCCACGAAAAAGACCCCGCCCCGTGTCCCACATCAAACACAACGCCTCGCTCAATCGCATCCAGAACCGAATCGCGGATGCGACCTTCACCATTGAGAATCCCACACGGAAAGTCGTGAAAACAATGAGTCAAAATATCTCCGCCCTTCATCACATCTAAAATATCGTCAATCGAATCGCACCACGCATCCTGTGGGTGCACCATAATCGGCAACCCAGCCGCATCTGCCGCCTCTCTCGCTCTGTGCAAAGGCAACATCCCGGACCGCTCGCTGACAATACTATTCCTCGTCAATCGAACCTTCACCCCGAGAACAATATCGCGGTGCTGTTCAATCATGCGGCAAGCCTTATCCACATCCGCGTATTCGGGAATCTCGAACTCGCCAATCTCGGCAGTCAGCATACCCTGTGACGAAATATTCATCTGTGCCAAAATCCGCGTCTCACTCACATCGATCACGTACTTCCGAAATCCCGGAAAAATATCTGCACCCGCAGATCCCGCATCGACCACAGTCGTCGCCCCTCGCGCAAGACATGTAGGGTCAGGCTCAATACCGAAATGGCTGACACCGGCAAACACATGGACGTGAATATCGATCAACCCCGGCGTCACCACACAACCCGCAGCATCAATCACCTCGCGGGCATCGCCTGCATCCAGGTCTCCCCCAACAGCGGCAACCATGCCCCCCACAAACGCCACATCCCGCACGCCACTGAGGTCTTCTGCCGGATCGACCAGCATCCCGCCCTTGATGAGCAAATCGTACTTCATACCAAACTCCCCTCTTGTAAACTCCTTCACTCACCCAGCGTGTACGCGCGGCATGATCAGGCGGCGGTTGCGCGCCAGAGGCAAACCGGCAAAAGCGCAGCGGTTATTCCACTGATCTATAGCCGCGGCACTTTTGTATTCGTTAATAATGGCGTGGCGGCCCCGTTGAGTGTAGTTGTGTCCGGCCCGGTGCACGACCAGCACATGAATAATCGCCACATCGCCGGGTTGCACACTCAGAACAACCGGACGTTCGGGAGCGATCAAATCATCTGCAATCGTATGGCCCTTATAGGTAGGAAACTCGCCCTCAAGGTGAGAACCGGGCACCACCTCAGTCGCCCCGGCCTCAAAATCAGTGGGATCGAGGTACGTGATGGCCGCAGCCAGATCTGGAATCGTATGCCGCTCGTACGGCCAATCCTGATGCCAACTCTGCGCGCAGAAAAAACCGGGTGGTTTATTGCGGATCTTCCCATTGTGAAAATCGAGATCAGGCCCCAAAAGATCAACCATAACCGAAACAATGCGCGGCTCGGTGAACTGATCGAACCAGTAGTCATCAGCCAGCGTCTGATCCATCATACCCACCACATTCTCCGGATTAAAAGGATCGGGCTGGTACCCCTCGGGCACCTCCATAAAACTGTAGCGCATATTTTGGGGGCGCCCTTCGGTGCGGACGACCAGATCGTGGAAACGGCCGCGCATCTCCTTCATTTCTCGGGAATCGTAAAAACCCTCCAAAAAGAGAAAGCCATCCTCGTCAAAAGCACGCTTCTGCTCTGGCGTCAAAATCAACAAATCAGACATGACACAATCCTCCTACAACCGCTGATTAATAAGTATTTCCTCAATGAGTATGGGTTAGTTCATGGAGATAGGGCAGCAACAAAGCGATAACAACGCTCACAACCAGACCAAAAGTAATCTTTGCAAAGTCGGAAAGCACCAGACGCGCCACATCTCGGCGGCGGCGGTGCCTCCCATTCCAGACGAGGGCGATCTCGCGTCCTGCCAGCAGACCAACGAAAACCCAGGTCGTACTCATCGGGAGCTTGCTAACTTCCTTAAACAGGAACAGCACAATGCCGTAAATCAAATCTACAAACGTCGCCGAACGGATATCAGTAGTATTCGTCTTCGTCAACACCACCTTCTGGATCGCACCGCCATGCGTGTAAAAGATAATGGCTTGCATAGCCAGCATGGCGACAATGGATACAATGAACCATTCCACGGGTATGTCTGGGATACGAGTAACCGGGTCGCGCGGCAGGAAAACATAAATATTGGCCAGATCCTGTATCAGCCACTGGCTCCAGAGAAAACCGGTTGAACACCACTGCGCCACCACCCACCAGGGACTTTTCGGCCCCTCCGTCTGCCTGAAGCGAGACTCTAACCCCCGCGTAACCAGCCTGTAAATAAAGATAGCGGCCACGAAGGCGGTAGCATACCCAGCCAACGACTTGATCAGCATACTCGGCAATGCCTTTGGTGCAAACACAGTCAGCGTCAGGAAAGTAGTACTAACCGGAATACCTCCGCGGGTCAGCAAAAGCAGTACAAAAGGCGGGATGCAGTAAACCCAGGTAAAATGGTCTGGCACTTCAATCGCCGTAAGCCTTCCATACGAGACATCGCCATCATAAACCACCCACCCATACACGAGGACCACAGTCAGAATGCCGCCGCCAAAGAGCCACAGCACCCACCAGGGACGGTGAGAGTTGGAGCTGAGAAACGTCCCCAGCGTCTGAATTGCGTCGTTGCCGACAATAGAATACGCACCGAGCAAAAAGCCAATGACCATTAAAACTTCCAGACTCATAAATCCCCTCCCTGTAAAGTTATGCCAAATGTCCATTACCCGAATCCTGGCAGACATTCAACAAACGATTGTGATATTACGAAATAGAGAAATCAAATTTAACACGCGACTGATCGGATGCAGCGG
>JAPPIE010000454.1:22772-27629 GCA_028874765.1 Gemmatimonadota bacterium | reverse complement strand
CAGACCTCTTTGATCGCCCACGCGAGAATCAGAATAACAATCGCATACCACACACCGACAATACCGCGCGACCATGTCGAGACAGCATCCCCCACAGAAATAATCCGCGCACCTGTTTCACCATGCCTGCGCGTAATAGCTATTGCAATCGCGAGTGCGGAACCCAGCATTGCCGCCATAAAAAGAACCTGAGCAGTATTGGCATTTGAAAAACACGCACTCCAAAACGCGCTACTCATCAAACCATAATCCCGCCGTGCAGCCAGCACCCTCTCGTGATTCCAGGTATCAAAAGCCATCCCCCCAATAACGCACACAATAACGAGAAGCACGGGCAAAACAGCCGCCCACCACACGGGACGGACGCCCTCAACAGGACCAATTTCATCCTGTGCGCGCCCGGTCATTGGCGTCGCGCCAGGGCGCATCACCTGACCCGTTGTTTGTGCGCGGCGTTCGGCGGCGAGCATAGGCCCGTAATCGCGGCGAAGATAAGCAGAAAGCAACACAAAAGTAAGCGTGAGCAAACAATAGAAACGCAAAGGGAGAGCATTAAAAAAAAGCTGATACCCCGACAGCCCGGTCTTGAGATCCGTCATCAAATCCTGAAAAAGGCTAACTTCGTATCCAATCCACGTACTGATAATCGCAATACCCGCAATAGGGGCGGCGGTCGAATCGACAATATACGCGAGTTTTTCGCGCGACACCCTGAATCGATCCGCTATCGGGCGCAACGTAGAGCCAACCACAATAGAATTGGCATAGTCATCAAAAAAAATGGCAAGCCCCATAAAAAATGCCGCCAACCGCGTTGAACGCGCGCCCTCGGCTCGCCGGGCGAGCACATTGGCAATGCCGCGATTGCCACCCGAAAGCGTGGTAACGCGCACCATACCGATAAGCCCTGCAGTAAACGCGAGAATATAGAGCTGAAACGAACTTTCCAAAGGCGTCCAAACATAGCCAATCAGGGATTTTTGCAGCGCAACAACCGGCAAATAATAAAGGGGTTCACCCAGCGACGCGAGAAAGCCCCCCGCGAGAATAGAAAGCGAAAGCCCCAGAATAAGACGACCGCTGATAATAGCCACCAGAATCGCAGCAACGGGCGGAAAAAGACTCCACGCCGTAACAGGCGACAAAACTTCTCCCCGTTCATCAGAACCGCGCACAGCAACGAGGTGATAACCCTCGGAAATTGCCACGCCGCGAAATACAATCCCTTCCCCCTCAGAAGCCGCATCAGGCCGACGTCCTTGTGCTTCGGCAAAAGCCTTTTGCAACATATAATCCGCATCTGGCGACAGCATCCACGGATAATCCCCGAACTGCTCCGCCAATTTTGGAATCGCAGTCAACAGTTGCTCGTGTAAAACGCGCTCCCGGTTCCCCGGCAAAACGCTTACCAGAACCACCGTAAGAATAATCGCAAAAATAACTCGGACAATTGGATTTTTTGAAAGATCGGACAAATAAAATCTCCTTTGATAAACTCCGTCCCGCAACCCATTACAGGGGACTGGAGACTGCGGACTCTCGCCTCTTACATCTCACCGCTTAATATTCACTTGTAAAGAGCACAAAACAATTCTATTTTGGAGCGGGAGGTAAACGCAATGACCGCAAAAGCACACTTGTACGCAATCCTGGAAAAAGCCGAAGAAGGGGATCTGCTAAGCCGCACAGTTGATCTTTTTATTATCACCCTCATCGTCCTGAATGTGACAATGGTCATACTCGAAACCGTCGAGGGAATTAATGAGACTTATGGCAAATTTATCGAGCTTTTTGAAACTGTATGCGTGCTGATCTTCACCGTTGAATACCTGCTGCGTATCTGGTGTTGCACGGCAGATACAAAATTCGCGCGTCCCCTGACTGGGCGGTTGGCATTTATGCTGACGCCTCTGGCGCTGATTGATTTCATCGCCATATTTCCCTATTACGTCTTCTTGCTGGTTGTAATACCGCCTGATTACACGCTCCCCCTGCGCTTGTTGCGATTATTTCGCCTGCTCAAAGTGGGCCGCTATTCGCATTCAATGCAAATGTTTGGCCAGGTAATATGGCAAAAACGCCGAGAACTCTATATCGTGGCATTTGCACTAACACTTTTATTGGTCATTGTATCCAGCTTGATGTATTTTGTCGAACACCATGCACAACCCGAGGCATTTTCGAGCATTCCAACAACCATGTGGTGGGGAATAGTAACGCTGACAACCGTGGGCTACGGCGATGTCTTTCCCATAACGCCATTGGGCAAATTCTTCGGGGCATTAATTGCCGTACTCGGCGTTGGGATGTTTGCCTTGCCCGCTGGCATTTTGAGTTCCGGATTTGTCGAAGCCATGCAGGAATCTCATCGCGGCGATAAATGCCCACATTGTGGAAAAGACATTAGTACCCACGGATGAACACAATTCGCAAAGGAGTAAATGATGGAACTGGTCATTGGCAGCACAACGCGCCCTCTCAACGCCCTGTCATTTGCAGAGGCGTGTGAACACATCGCAAGCGCGGGATACACAGACGTAGCTGTATTTGCACACGATGGGGTTATACCCGTAAATAATGAAAGCAGTGCCGCGCAAATCGCAGCCACCAAAAAAGCCGCTGCCCAGGCAGGCGTCAACCCATCCATGTTGCTCGGCAGAGCACTGTTGGACCTCGGCGTGGATGGTGCAGTAGATGCGTATAAACAATTATTGGATAACGCCGCCGAACTCGGCGCAAAGTGGATATTGGAATTGGGAACGGGCAAAAAAGAATATTACGGCATCTATCCCGAAGTCATGCGCCGTGCAGCCGAACACGCGGAAACCTTAGACCTGGGAATTTCCCTCAAGCCACACGGGGGCATCAGCCTGACAGCAAAAGAATTGATCGATCTGTATCACCAGATCAATCACCCCGCATTTGCAGTAAGCTACGACCCGGGCAACATCATTCACTACACGCGCGGCGAAGTGCGCCCAGAGCAGGAAGTGGATGATATTGCAAAATACACCTCAACAGCGATTGTAAAAGATTGTGCATTGGACTCTGAGAACAACCCCAATGTGCAGACCACAGCGGGAGATGGTGAAGTCGATTTTCACCGCATCTTATCCGGACTAACCGGCGGAGGATTCACAGGTCCCCTCTACGTAGAATGCGTCGGCTCTAAAACGCCTGAGGGTATCGACCGCGACCTCGCATTCACGCTGGGATATATCAGGGGAATCTTGTCGAGCATAGGATGTTGCTAATCTATTTACTATTCAAAGCCCCCCGAAATAGTACTACGGGGGGCTTTTTGCGATTTGGCAAGTTGATCTATGACTACAATCCAAGATCCGCAACATAATCTGCGATTTTCTTCGGCTGTCCATCCAGCGTCGTCTCCATTGCGGCGATAACCATAGCATACGAAATAATATTCTTTTCAATGCGCGTCTCGGAAGGCGGTCCCCCGTCGAGCCAATTGAGAAACTCATCAAAGAGATGATCGTGACCTTCCCATTCAATTTCAGGTGCTTCATAAACTTCTGGCTCTTGCCCAACGCGGTGAATAGTCACGGTATCACCTTCGGCAATTTCGACCGTACCTTCTTCAAATTCAGCGCGATAGTGTTCCCGGTGCCAGCAGTTGGTAATACCCGCCGCCGAGCTGTTCCCCTCGTAAAATGCATGCGTGCCATTGTCCATATTCACGAGATACATCCCGCTTGAATGGTGATCAAAACTCGACCATTCGGGATTCCAGCCAAATCCCATAAGCGTATCGGGATCGCCACCCGAAAGAAACCGCAGCATGTCAAAATGATGCACCGAGCCTTCAAAGAGAAGACCAAATTCCATCGTATGCCGCCAGGCTTTGCCCCACGACTCAAATTCCCGGTAATCGCAGGCATAGCGCCCAACAATATGCTGGAGCCGACCAAGACGCCCCTCATTGCGAATGCGAACGAGTTCCTGTTTGTTTCGAGCATAGCGATAATTTTGAATAATGGCGCAGGGCAAGCCCGTCTTTTGGGCAGCGCGAACCATGTCTTTGGCCGCATTGAGCGTATCTGCAATCGGCTTCTCAGATATCACAGGCATGCCCGCCTCAAGCGCGGCAACCGTTGCTGGCGCGTGAAACGGCGGCGGTGTTGCCACACCACAAAAATCGGCTTTGACAGCGGACACAGCATCTTCGTATGAGGTAAAAAGTTGATCTTCAGACAGGCCAAGTGCCTGCGCCTGACGGTCCAGCACATCCCGATTGACATCGACGAGACCGATAATTTTGATGCGATCTCCAAATTTTTGCGTCATGCGATTGATCCAGCCCCCTGCCATACCACCGCCGCCCACCATAAGACACGTTTTAACTGCCATAGCACACTCCTGTTATTCGGAAAAAAAGAAACGGTGCGATATACACCGTTTCTTTCGCATAAAATAATAAAGCCCGGAGAAATATAATGCGTCCCACCTGATTTTGCAACCAACCGTTTGCTGGTCTTTCTCCTTGCGTCCAAAGTCGAAATCTAATATAGTCCAACCAAGATGATACTCCAGGACACTACACCACATCATCTAAAAACAACAGGAGGGCATTATGGAAGACCTTGAAACACAACAGTACCTGCTCGATTTGCAAGGCTACCTCGTCGTTAAAAATGTCTTAAACGCAGATGAAGTGGCAACACTCAATGCGCTATTTGACCAACAAAAACTGCCCTCACCGGGCAAAACGCAGCGATTTGGCAGCGCACCGGACGGCCCGGGCTTTCTGCAATGGGGCAAGCCCTTTTGCGACCTCCTCGATCACCCTCAAATTATGCCCATATTGCGCTTCCGATTGGGCGACTGCTTTCGCCTTGA
>JAPPIE010000454.1:20478-22672 GCA_028874765.1 Gemmatimonadota bacterium | reverse complement strand
TTTTCAAAAACTCGTCCAGTGAAGCGTTCTGATTTTTATTACGAATTACCCAACCACCTGATCGCACAATACCCAACGGCTGAGCGCGATGAGTCCCGTTTGATGGTGGCAAATCGCACGCACCGCGAGATCGAACATCGAACATTTCGGGAATTGCCCAACTTCTTGCGCGCGGGCGATTGTCTGGTATTGAACGAAACGCGGGTATTTCCCGCGCGATTAAAAGGATACCGGCCAATCACTCGAGGCGCGGTAGAACTTTTGCTGCTGCATCCCAATGGCGATAGCTGGGAAGTAATGGCGCGACCCGGGCGGCGATTGCGCATTGGGGCTGAAATTGCTTTTGAAGGATCTGACCTGATTGCCACTGTCGAAGATGTACTCGATTCGGGCAACCGCCGCGTGCGGTTTGAGGGCAAAGGATCCCTGGATGAACTGCTAAAAACGCATGGTCATGTACCATTGCCGCCCTATATTCGTCGAGAAGATCGCGCCTCTGACAAAGATCGGTATCAGACGGTCTATGCGCGCGTGCGCGGATCGGTCGCCGCTCCTACCGCAGGGCTTCATTTTACCCCCGATCTATTGGCAAAAATTGAAGCATTGGGCGTGAGCTTAGCGCGAATCCTGCTACATGTAGGACCCGGCACATTCAAACCCGTGAAAGCAGACGATGTGCGCGACCACAAAATGGGTGCGGAATTTTGGAAAATTGATGAAAGCGCGGCAGAAACCGTCAACCGATGCCGGGCAAATGGCGGGCGCGTCATAGCAGTGGGAACGACCTCGGTGCGCACACTTGAGTCCGCAGCAGTGAAAATCGGATCAAATTGGCAACTAAAATCAGGCTCGGACTGGACGCACATCTTTATCTATCCGCCCTACAATTTTCGATTGGTAGATGGTCTAATCACAAATTTCCATCTGCCAGAATCCACTTTGCTCATGCTCATCGCCGCATTCATGGGGCGCGATTTTGCGATGCGAGCATACCGCGAAGCCGTGCGCGAAGCCTATCGGTTTTACAGCTACGGCGATGCAATGATGATATTATAGCGAAAAAGGAGCACCCCTTGAAAATCAAAAATTACGAAACTTATGTGCTGGGAACGCCCTGGCGCAATTTGACGTATGTATTCATCGAATTGGAAGACGGCACGCGCGGAGTTGGCGAAGCGCGCGTCCTGGGCAAAACGCACACTGTGCTGGAATTTCTGAAAGACACCAGGCGTCATTTCATCGGACACAGTGTGTACGATATAGAGAACCTGTATTGCCGATTCACCCTCCACGATTTCGGTGTGCCGGGTGAAGTTGTGATGACCGGACTGGCACTCGTAGAAATGGCGTGTTGGGATTGTATTGGCAAATTGACCAAGCAGCCCGTGTACAATCTCATCGGCGGCAAAACCATTGAACGCGTGCCCGCTTATGCAAATGGCTGGTACACAGTGGAGCGTTCGCCAGAAGAATTTGCCAAAGCGGCTCAAAAAGTGATCGACCGCGGATATATCGGTCTAAAATTCGATCCATTTGGCAATGGCAACCTGGAACTGACGCGCGACGAATTTTTCAAATCCATAGAATTGATCGAAGCCGTACATTCCGTCGTGGGTGATCGCGTACAAATTTTTGTGGAAATGCACGGTCGGTTTGCAGCGCATCAGGCCATCGAAATCGCCAAAGCAATTGAACACCTGCGCCCGGGATGGATTGAAGAACCGACGCGTCCGGAAGATTTGGGCGCATTGACCAAAGTAGCGCAACACACGTCCATTCCAATTGCAACCGGAGAACGGCTTTACAAAGCCGCAGAATTTAGAGACCTATTTCCCATGCGGGTCGTGGATATTATCCAGCCAGACTTAAACCAGTGTGGCGGCCTATTGGAAACCAAAAAAATCGCCTCAACGGCTGAAACCTACAACGTGATGGTCGCGCCGCACAATGTCGGCGGAATTATCACCACCGTTGCGACCCTTCACCTGATGGCAACCCTCCGCAATGGCAAAGTGCTCGAACACTTTAATGATTTTGCAGATGAGCACGTCAAACGCGCGGGAACGCCGTACCCCGAAGTCGTAGATGGTCATTTCGAATTGCCCGGTGGCCCGGGCTGGGGCGTAGAGATCGACATCGACTTCTTGCGACAGCACGACGGCGACAAAATAGACGGCATATACGCCGATCCGGG
>JAPPIE010000454.1:15758-20378 GCA_028874765.1 Gemmatimonadota bacterium | reverse complement strand
CATGAACTACGCCATCATTCTCGCTGCTGGATCGGGAAAGCGAATGGGGACACATATCCCCAAACAGTTTCTCGACCTTGCCGGACGTCCTGTATTGGCCTGGACATTGACCGCATTTGAACGCGCAGACCGCATTGACCGCGTTGTACTGGTCGTAGGACGTGAAGACATCGCTACTTGTCGAGAACGATTCGGAAAGAAAAAATTTCCCAAAGTTGTCGAAGTGATCGCTGGCGGTGCAGAACGACAGGACTCCGTGGCCTGTGGGCTACAAGCAATACCACAAGATACCGACGTAGTTGCCGTCCATGACGGCGCACGAGCTTATGTAACGCCCGCAGATATCAATGCCGTAGTCCTGGCAGCGACTGAACACGGCGCCGCTGTTTTGGGCACACCAGTAACAGATACGATAAAACGTGTACAGAGCGACCAGGTCGTAAAAACCCTGGACAGATCGACATTGCGAGCCGTGCAAACGCCCCAGGCATTTCGCCGAGAAGTAATCTTTCGCGCCCATCGTGCCGCACGCGAATCGGGATATCTGGGCACAGATGACACGGCTCTGGTAGAGCGTTTGGGCGAGGCTGTAATCATTGTGCCCGGGCGCGCTGACAATATCAAAATTACATCGCCAGAAGACCTCGACATGGGTTTGCACATTTTAGAACAACGAGGCGACGTGACACCGACATTGCGAATTGGTCAGGGCTATGACGCGCATCAACTGGTGAAGGACCGTGCGCTGATCTTAGGCGGCGTACATATTCCCAACGAAAAAGGATTGCTGGGCCACTCAGATGCAGATGTATTAATCCACGTCGTCATCGATGCCCTATTGGGCGCGCTGGGTGCTGGCGACATTGGTCAGCTCTTTCCCGATACAGACGCCGCGTACAAAGATATATCAAGTCTCACATTGCTGGCGCGCGTGGCCCACATTCTGAAAGAATCGCACGCACAGGTGCTCAACGTGGATGCAACCGTGATGGCGCAACGCCCAAAACTATCGCCGTATATTGAACAAATGCGCGAAAACATAGCACGCGCATTGGAAATATCGGTTGATCTTATATCGGTAAAAGCAACCACAACCGAATACATGGGTTTTGTCGGACGCGAAGAAGGCATAGCAGCACAGGCGGTAGCGTTAATAAAAAAATATTGACTTATTACGCAGTTTATTCAAAAAATGTAACCACCTTGGGTATCACATCTAAAGGATACACAATTGGAGTACTTTACTGAATTCCTGGATTCTTTCCTCACCTATTTTACTGAACTCTGGGATTCTTTTCTCCCCTATTTTACTGAACTCTGGGATTCTTTTCTCGCCTATTTGAGAGATCAACCGCCAGGGTGGATTTACTTTTTTTTGTTTCTGGGTGCTTTTTTAGAGAACATAGTACCTATCATTCCCGGTGATACCCTGATTGTATTCGGCGCTTATTTGGCTGGCATTGGGATAATCGCTGTTTGGCCTGCGTATTTTGCAATGTGGATAGGCAGCGCAGTGGGCTGTTTGCTCCTTTACGCCATCGCATTTGTAAAGGGTCGATCGTTCTTCTTGCGGTTGAATATAAAGTTCTTGAATGAAGAAAACCTGCACCGCACCGAAACCTGGTTCAATCGCTATGGCGACAAAATCGTCATATTCAACCGCTTTTTGCCCGCCGTGCGGATATTTGTCGGCATTGTGGCCGGCATCAGCCAGATGCACCCCCTGCGCATGACGCTTTACGTGTTATTTGGCACATTATTGTGGAATAGTCTGCTGATCTACTTTGGCTTTACCGTCGGCGAAAACTGGCAACTCGTAGTCACTGTACTAAAAACGTATAACCGCATCGTGGCATGCCTGATCGTTGTGGGCATACTCGGATTCTGGTGGTGGCGAAAAAAAAAGCAGAGAGAAACATGAAAAAGATCCGCGTCGGCATATTATTTGGTGGAAAATCGGCAGAGCACGAAGTATCACTGCAATCTGCGCGCAACATCATTGACGCCATTGACAAGACCAAATACGAAGTCGTCCCAATAGGAATCGACAAATCGGGTCAATGGTTCTTAAACGAAGCCGAACAACTATTGCCAGAAGCGAATACAGAAGGGCTTTCCGATGCAGATCAAAACGCACTGATTACATTGAGGCCAGAAGGGCGCGGTGAACTCGTGGGGCAGTCTGCATCCGACTCAGTCGATGTGGTCTTTCCAGTCTTGCACGGCCCCCTGGGAGAAGACGGTACGGTACAGGGATTTTTGAGATTGGCCGATGTCCCCTATGTAGGTGCCGATGTACTCGGCTCGGCTGTTGGGATGGATAAGGATGTCATGAAACGCCTGTTGCGCGATGCCAATATTCCCGTTGCCGCCTGGCGAACAGTACATCAATCCCAGTTGGACAATCTGGACGTGAATGATGTGATTTCAGAACTGGGATTGCCTCTATTTGTAAAGCCAGCAAATTTGGGTTCATCGGTTGGCGTGAGTAAAGTACACGACAAAAGCGCGCTAATCCCCGCGTTGAAAGAAGCATTTCGATACGACAAGAAGGTACTGATCGAGGCTTTTGTCGAGGGGCGGGAAATCGAATGTTCAGTATTGGGCAACGAAACACCCATTGTTTCAATCCCCGGCGAAATCTTGCCACAGCACGAGTTTTATTCCTACGAAGCAAAATACCTGGATGAAAAAGGCGCGATCTTACACATCCCCGCTAATTTATCCGAAGAAGCTGTAAAGCAGGTACAGGCCCTTGCCATTCACACATTTCAAGTCCTGTGCTGTGAGGGCATGGCACGCGCGGATTTCTTTCTCAAAAATGACGGCACCTTTGTGGTAAATGAAATCAATACCATTCCCGGCTTTACGCGGATCAGCATGTATCCCAAGCTGTGGGAAGCCAGTGGCATTTCTTATACTGAATTAATTGATCGTCTCATTCAACTGGGCATTGAACGCTACGAACGCGAACAAAAACACAAAACATCGTTTTTTTAGCCATAGCTATCCTCTCTCAGCAGGTTTGAGGTTGCCAAAAATTACCCGCTTGTATATCTTTGACCGACAAGCCGCCCTAGCTCAGCTGGTAGAGCACCTGATTTGTAATCAGGCGGTCAGCGGTTCAAGTCCGCTGGGCGGCTCCACAAAAAACAACGGGTTATGACAATACGTCGTAACCCGTTTTGCATGATATGTCTCAAACATGCACAGGCGTTGCCCTGTGAAACGCTCTTGTCCTCAGAATATCATGCCATATATTGCATATCAAAAAAGGGAGAATAGTTTCGATGGTAGAAACGGGAACAACGGAAATATTCATCACATTTTTATTGGCTATCACAGGATATGTGGGATTAACCATCATGGTCGTGCTCACCCTGCGAGAACAACACCCCATCGCGCTGTGGCGCGCTATAGCACTCATCATTCTGGCACATGTGCTCATGGTATGGATTTATCGCTACGATTGGCAATTCGATCTCGCCGTGCGAAACGGTTATGCGGGATTTGTCATTTTCCACACCGCACTCGCGTTGATTCTGATCTCAACCTTTGTCAATAAAAACCTATCTCAAAAACTCATTCACCTGTCATTTGTCGTTGCGACAATAGGCGCGACCGGTGCATCGCTTCGATATGACGAAGTATCAATGTACCGCTTCATTGTAATACCCTGTGGTCTAATCGGCGGGATAGGACTTATCAAATTCTATATTCTGGATCGAAAAAAAAGAAAGGCCAACCTCTTTTCTTAAACAGGAGATACGCCATGAACAGACGCTGGCTAAACCATTGCCTGACCGAAGACGAAAGGCTCGAATTTGAAGATCGGGGTTATCTCATCATTAAAAACGCACTCAGCGATGTCAAAAGAAGGCAACTGACCAAAGCAGTTGATCGCGTCAATGCCGAAGAACGCGAAAAGCAAAAAATCGAACCACATAAACGGGTTCACGAACGCGACTTTCTGGGGCGGGATCGTGCATTTATTGACCTGATAGATCACTACACCACATTCCCAAAAGTTTGGGGAATTTTGGGCTGGAATATTCAAATCTATCTGGCACACCTGAACGTGACACCTCCCGAACCACCAGATAGCAAACGCGGTTTGGGAATCGGCTGGCATCAAGATACCGGGCGCGTGAATCAGGAGATGGAGACAAACCCCAGGCCGCGCTTATCTGTCAAAGTGGCCTACTTCCTATCGGATACAAGCGAACCCGGGCGCGGCAATTTTCACGTCATACCGGGAAGCCAGTTGAAAAATAAGATGAAGTGGCCGAATGGAAATCGCAATCAGATGGTAAAAAGCGCCGTACCCATCCTCGCACCGCGGGGTTCTGCCGTTATCTTTGACCGTCGGTTGTGGCATTCGGCGAGTGCAAATTATTGGACGCAACCCCGCAAGGTGCTCTTCTACGGCTACGCTTATCGCTGGCTTCAAGCCCGTGGCGAATGCAATGTGAAAAATTTCTGGGATGAACTGAGTCCAATCCGAAAGCAAATGTGCCGGCATTCCCCTTCTGGCATTCACGGCTATACATCCCCAACAGAAGAGGACGTGCCATTAAAAGGCTGGATCCGAGAATACCAGGGGAAAGAAGCCGTAATGCC
>JAPPIE010000454.1:4391-15658 GCA_028874765.1 Gemmatimonadota bacterium | reverse complement strand
TGGGCCAACAATTTCACCCGGTGAAGCAGCAAACACGCGTGCAGCAATCCCCTTTGGCAACTGCTTGCGCCGCACACAACCCAAAAAGCCACTACCTGATCGCGTGTGTGCATCTTGAGAAAACCGACGCGCCATCGCGTAAAAATCTGCACCATCTTCTCGAATCTGCAAATCAACCTCGTCAATCACACCCTCATCCGCGTGAAAAATCCAGCAAATCTCCGCCTCATCAAATTCAAGTGTGTGTTGCGCGAAATACGGTTCGACCTGTCCCTCGGCGATCTTCTCAGACAGCAAAAACTCCAGCCGTCTCACCTCGGCATCTTCTGCCACATCCTGAAGCGTAATACCCCGCTTGGTAAGATATGCCTCTGTATCTTCCACCTGCTCCAAACGATGTTGATACCGCCAGTCATCTACCCTGCGCTGAATATCCTCCTGCGCTGCACAAACACCCTCGCGCCGGGCGAGTTGGCGGATTAATTCTCTACGCGCAAACCCATCAAAAAAACGCAAATTATCAGCAACACCCATCTGCCGCACAACATGGCGCAATAACACCTCAGTACCATTAACCTGAATCAGTATAGCATCCTCTGCCATCACAACGCACCCTCCTGAACATCATATCTCGCCGACTCGTAAAGCTGTCGCAAAGGAGAAAGCAACATCAGCAAAACCGATTGGCGATCTGTCATCATCTCCGCCGTACCCTTCATACCAAACATCAGCGGCTTGTCATATCCCTTCACGCGCATGGTATTTTCTTCCAGTTCAACAACGCATTTAAATATCGGTCCAATACGTTCATCAATCACTGCATCGGGTGAGATGTGTGTAAGCCATCCGCGTTTGATACCAAAATCCTGAAAAGCATACGCATCGTATTTCAGCTTGACCAACTGCCCAACTTTAAGCAAGCCCACATCTTTATTCAACACCATCACTTCTGCAACCATCGGCGCAGAAGCAGGTGCCAGTGCAACCAAAGGTTGCCCCTTGTTGATCACCTGTCCCATCGCATTCACCATCACCTGTGTTACAATCCCCGATTCAGATGCCAGAATCAAATCCGACTCGGCTTCGAGGGTACGATCAATGCGTTTGCGCGCCTGTTCCAATCGCAATTGTGCCGTCTCATAAGCGTGTCGCATCTGCGATGCCTCGCGCCCGTGTGCAATACGCGCTTCTGTGATTTGCCGCTTGAGATCAGCCACAGCCATTTCATTCTTGTATATCTCTGACATACGTCCCGGAAGTGCGGACAGAGCACTCAAATACTGCACGCGTGCGCGATTCATATCCGCCCGACTGATCAACTCGCGCTCAAACAGCGTCTTTTGCTGCAAAAACTCCCCTTTCAAATGATCAATCTCAGCCTGTCGAAATCCAATCTGCGCTTGCAACCCCGCGTCAGATGTTGTGGTTTTCGATCCCTCAACACCACCCACATCGCTTTGATAATCTTCCAACGCATTCTGGTGTGCCACCATAAACTGCTGCAAAACAGCAAGACGTTGCTCCAGTGCTCCTATCGTCTCTCGATTTAACCTCGCCCTTTGTGGCAACACCGTCTTGAAATCATACTCTGCCTTTTGAAAAGCCATCTTTGCCTGTTCCCATTCCCGCAACTCTCCCCAGGTCTCCCAGGATTTCAGCTTGAACAACACCTGCCCTTTCTCGACATGATCTCCCTCTTTCACACCAATCAACTCGATCTCACCACCTCGCTGTGCCTGCATCGTCTTCACCTGTCCGAGGGGCACAAGCCGAAAAGGCGCTGATGCCACCACATCCACCTTACTCCACCACGCCCAGATAGTGGCAACAATCACAAACAGCAGCACAATATAGAGCAATGCGCGCCCCCAAAAGGGCCGCAAAGATCCCATAAACGCATACACTTCTTCTGCTGCGTCATCTTGTCCCTGGATAATTTGTGGAGACATTGTCTCGGGAGATGTCTCCAAAAGCGGTTCTGCCATTCACACCACCTGCAACTGTTGACTGCACATGTGATAATACAACCCCTCTTGCACCATCAACTCATCGTGTGTGCCCATCTCCACAATATGACCCTTATCTAAGACCACAATCGCATCCGCATCCCGCACCGTACTCAACCGATGCGCGATAATCAACGCCGTGCGAGCATCCAAAAACAGATCTAAATTCGCCTGTATCGCCTGTTCCGAATCTGTATCCAACGCATTGGTCGCCTCATCAAAAATCAAAATTTTCGGATCGCAATACAGCGCCCGTGCAATCGCAATCCGCTGCCGTTGTCCACCAGACAGCCCCACACCCTGCTCACCCACCTTTGTCTCATAGCCCAAAGGCATATCGCTCACGAAATCGTGTACACAAGATAGATTTGCCACTTCCAAAATGCGGTCCATGTCCGCGTCTGTCTGACCAATGGCGATATTTTCTGCAATCGTCCCAGAAAACAAAAACGGCTCCTGCATCACCATACCCACCTGCCGCCGCAACCAATGGGGATCCAGATCTCGCACATCCATACCATCTAAGGTCACCCGACCTTCTGACGGATCAAACAAACGAGACACCAGTTTCACCAGCGTAGTTTTGCCCGCACCGCTACGTCCCACAATCGCAACTTTTTGACCCGGCTCAAGCGTCAGGTCTATGTTATTCAACACATACGGTTCATCAGAACCGACACCATATCTGAAAAATACCTCATCAAAAACCACGCGCCCTTCCAAATGCTTTAAGATCAAACCCTGACCCTGTTGCCGTGCATCTTCCATCTGCGTGTCATACACATCATTTAACCGATCCAGTGCAATACGCGCTTCTTGCACCTGCGGCCATATTCCAATCAACCCCATAATCGGTCCCATCACATTGCCAATCAGCGCATTAAACGCCATCAACTGCCCAACCGACAGGTCCCCCGCAATCACCAATGAGGCGCCATACCACAAAATCACTGTACCGCTCAACAAATTGATCACCCTTCCTATTCCCCCAAACAGCATCTGCATTTTTAACCGTTGAAAGCCAATCTGCATTTCCTTTGTGAACTTACCTTCCCAATGCCACCGTGTCGCGCGCTCAACCGCCTCGGCTTTGACCACATCAATGCCGTGTAGCGAATCAATCAAAACCGATGATTGTTCGGCACGCGCCAGAAAAGCGCGCTGGCTGAAAGCCTTCAAAATGGGTGTGTAAATCAGCGTGAGACCTATAGAAAGCGGCACAAATATCAGCATCACCAGCGTCAGTTCGGCATTGTAATAAAACATCAGACCCAGATAGACAAAGAGCATGATAAAATCCAGAACCGCAGAAACCGTCGCACCCGTCAACAAACGCTGAATCGTTGCATTCTCCCGAAACCGCGTGGTCAAATCGCCCGTGCGCCTCAGAGCAAAAAACTGCATGGACAGCGCCAACAAATGCCGATAAAAACGCGACAACATCGCAATGCTCAACCGCGCACTCATATACCCGATTAAATAGACGCGCAACGTTGATGTCCCCATCTGGAACAACGCGACAACGACCATACCCACCAGCATCAAATTCAACAAATCCTTATCGTGATGCACTAAGACCTGATCGACAATCGTCTGCATAAAAATAGGCGATGCCAGACCGAACAAACTGAGCACCAAAGACGCCAGCAATACCTCAATCAAAATGCCCCTATAAGGCCGGATCAATGGAAAAAACCGCTTAAAAGAAGACTGAGACGGTTCATTTTCTGCCACCTGATCCGTGTATTCCAACAACAGTGCCCTGTTTGTCCAGCCCTTCTCGAACTCTGACCGCGACAACTTGCGAATACCCACGCCGGGATCTGCTATCTTCACCTCCTTTTTATTAATCTGATACAAAACCACAAAATGATTGCCTTCCCAATGGAGAATGGCCGGCAGGTCTGTACGCATCAGAGCTTCATACCCCGTGCGCACACCGCGGGTAACAAAACCTATGGTTTCCGCAGCCTCGGCCAACGCCGCCATCGACGTGCCAGAACGCGACACATTGGACATATCGCGCAGCCTGTTCAACCCAATAGGCATCTTGTAATACTTACAAATCATGCCCAAACACGCCGCACCACAATCCGATTGATCGTGTTGCTTCAAAAACGGGAAGCGAAACCATGTGGGCACTTGTGGTTTTTCACCGTCTATTCTGATATTGACCACATTGGATGCCGTATTGGCGTCTGTGTCTTCTTGGATAACAGATTGCTCAACCGGTGTAGCCTCTCGCCCCCCCGATGGGGACAGCGCTTGCCGATCATCCCGTGCCTGTCTAAACCCTGCTCCATTCGATCCCTGTTCTCCACGCGATATGCGGCCTCTCCCCAACGCCTTCTCGAATCCCGGTATCATAGCTTTTAACTTATTAAAATCGCTTTTATCTATATAAAAGAGCACGCTATCACCCCGACTGCGAATGACCGCTTCATCATCTCTACCATCGCCAAAATAATCACCCGCGCGCAAAACCACCGTATCCCCATTTTCCAACACAACCTCCAACTGACCGCTGCCAATCAAATAAAACCGCTGACCCAACTGACCTCGCTCAACAACGGTCACACCCTCCTCAACTGCCTCGCGCTTCAACCGCGCGAACAACACCCGCATCGCATCGCCCGGAACATCCCCTTTCAAAAAACGCGTAAAATCCCGATACGCAATACAGGAAACCTGCTCTTCAAGATATGCCCGTACATCAGAACTTTTTCTCACAGCCTTAAAAAACTCATCCTTCGGCACCTGCAATACATCAGCATCCTCAACCGCTCGCACCGTTGCCCGATGTCCCACCCTGCTCAACAATGCCCCTTCGCCAAAATGATCACCTGCATACAAATAGCCCACAGTGTCCGAATCGCCATTTGCATCCTGCTTCATCACCCGCAACCGTCCAGACTGCACAATGTAAAACGCCTCACCCGCCTGACCCTGTTGAAAAACAACACTCCCAAAGGGAAAACGAACAGATTGTGACCGAACTGAGTTTTTGGCGAAAAAAAGCGAAAGATTCATTTTCTCCAACCGTCCTGCCTCATATAACGCCGCCACTCCTGCACACATCGTAGAGCATATGCAGGAATGACGGATTGATGCACAGCGCACCTACCAACACTGCCTTACCACCTCCAGGCACGTACAAGTCCCACAAGATGAATGCACGACCGGCTCGTCGCAGGTATGTCTTTCATAAGTAATAATCTTCATTGTATCAGGTGGTGCTGGGAAAGCATGTGGATCAGGCAGGTGTATAGGCTCAGCATCCTGAGGGTAAAAATATAACGAATCAACAAAATCAGAAACACTATCTCCTATTCCATCAACAACATCCGAAATATAATCTACCGCTGCATCAATAGTATCTGCCAAACTTCCCAGACCATCAATATCTGCCATTTCTTTAACATTGAGCATTGTTTGATGAATAGGCAGTGTCGTGCAAGAAGCAAAAGCGGCGCCTGAATCTGAAGTTACGCGATTATACATAATATCCTCCGGATAAATGAATTGTAAGATTCAGCAAAAAAGATGGTTTTCGTCCAGTACCTGAATAACAGAAACAGCGTCTTATGGCGTGTAGCGCGATTGCTACCAGGAAGCCCACCATTCACTCACCGTATCTCCGATATAATCCACCGCATCTTCGATCATATCTTCAAGAGGCTCAAATGGATCGTGCTCAAACAAATCTTCTCCTGGAAGCAGGCATCCTCCTGATGCATTCGCCATCTCACCATGTGCCAGTTCGAGTTCTTGACCGGAGAGTTGAGCACAGGTCACAGAAACTTGTGCTGGCATTGATGTAATGCGCTCAGTCATTTCTTTCACCTCCTTTCTCTTAGATTTAGCGCAAACAGCTCTTCTTCGACACCAATCAGAAAGCCGTGAGCATATTGCTTAAGTGTCGAATTTTGCGAAGCATTTTGTATGCTGTGTCGCGATCACTGCATAAGCCCAGCAGAGCAGCTTCGACTTCGTTTGGATGTAAATGTTGCGTCAAGTGAAGGCCCACACCCTCAATAAGGGACATATCTTGTCCCAAAAACGAAATGCGCGGCAATGGGCCTTGCGCGCTACCCAAATAGTTAAACCCCTTAGACATACTTTTCGGCACACCAGAGACATCACAACCCTGTGTAAAACTCAAGGTTATTGGAATCGGATACGCGGATACATCGCGTTTGGTCCGCAGATTTTCAAACAGCGTCATGTGCTGCAGCGCCATACAATCCCAGGAAAATTCGAGCGCGCGTTTGCGAGCACCCTCACCCATTTCCACGCGCTCTGTCTTACTATTCAACAAATCGCGCACAGCATCTGAAATCACCTCAGGAGCGATATAACCCGTCACATTCAATGGCTCGTCTTCAAACCGCTCAATCTCAATCAACCGCCCACAACTGCCCAACAACTCTGGCGCACCCGCAAAATTGGTCGCCACAACCGGAAGACCACACGCCATGCCCTCTATTACATTTGAAGGACACGACTCATACGAATACACCGACAGCGCGCACAACACATCCAGCATATTGTAATACAGCGGCATCTGTGTATAGGGTTGCGCGCCCAAAAAGACCACATTGGGCGCATGTGTCACGGGTGCGAACTGCTTGCCAATCACCGCAAACAACACATTGGGATTCAGGTCCGCCATTCGCAAAAACGGATACGCACCCTTGCCCGGCTCAAACCGCCCACAAAAACCCACCACAGGCATCTCCAAAAACCGTTGATCACCCGTCTTATCCGCGACCTCTTTGCGCGCTTGCAACTTATCCATCGGCCTGAACACCTCGGCATCTACCCCATTGGTAATCGGATGCAAATACGACTTGTCAAACACCAGCTTACCGATTTCGTCAGCGACATACGCCGACTTGGGCGACAGGGCATCACAAGGCCGCAACAGTGAATAACATTGAAGCACCTTATCGACAAAATCCCGATTGTTTCCAAAAGAACACGACAGCCGAATCACAATGGGTGCAGGACACACATGGCGAAAAAATGCCAGGTCATCTGCTTTGGGTTCAAACATCAACACGCCATCAAAATCCTGCCGCGCAAACCACTGGCGAGATGAATCAATCGTCTCAAATGCGGGTTGAATACCGTGCAAATTCGGACCATAATCCACCGCTTCAGACGTTGGCATATACACATCGCAATACTTCGATAACGCCTGTACATGGTTAAACCCCGAAAGAACTGCCCCGCTATTCGACGCCATTACTTTCTCGCGGTAGTGATACTGATGTGACACATAAATTTTCATCTTTCACCTCGTTTTTTATCTTGTACCGCTGTCTATAAATTCTCGCGTTTGCTCGGCACCATCCATGGATAGATGGTGTTCGGGCACAGAACGTTCGAGCATTTCGCCAATAGCTTTTGCCATCTTTCCCGCACCTATTTGATCGGGATGTATCACCCCTGCAATACCCAACCCCATCAACTTCTGTGCGCGAAACTCCTGATCATCCATCGCAATACTCGGCACCAGAATCGATGGCACTTGTGTCTCAAGCACATTCATACACGTATTGTAGCCCGCACGACTAATCGACAAATCCGCGTATTTCATCCACGCCAAAAAATTGGACGTAAAGCGCTCAATGCGAAACGGACCATCACCGCACAACGCACGCAAAGCTTCAAAATGCTTCTCTTCGATAAACGCACCGGCAAAAATCACCATCTCACGTCCGTTGAGCGCATTGTCCTGTGCCAATTGCTTCCACGCTTCAATACACGGTGCGACAAGCGCAAGCCCCTCAGCCCCACCGCCAGCACTGACCAGCACATACCTATTCGGCGCACCATCAGGTCGAGATGCGTTCTCGAGTTTCTCAGAAACAAACCCCGTATAAATGATGGGAATACCGATATCAGCAACCCAGGGAAAGTGATCTTCCAACCGGGACAATTGAGAATCGCCATGCACCATCACCGCATCGAAATACTGATTCAACACGGGCACAACTTCCTCGTAATACCGCTGATTAAAAGCCAAATACTCGTGATGTATCCCGCCAAAAGGCACCGAATAAAACCGCATCGCGTCTCCATCGCGCCTCTGTGCAAGCGCAACAGTCGGTTGCAACACATCGCTTTTTGCCCGCGTGGGAATATCGCGCAGCGAACACAACACCTTCGCGCCGGGATTGATCTCATTGAGCCTGACAATAGTATTGAGAATCTCGCTCTTGAGCGACCACCGGGAAAAGGGGAAAAACTCAACACAAAACACATCGGGGCAAATCTGTTCCATCGCTTCGGAAAGCCTGCTCTGACGCTCGCGCATCACAGCCTGCAAATCTCTCTCCTTATCAACAGGCTCAATGCCCTGTGCGCCCGTGCGAAGCGGCGGCAGAGAAATACGCGTCACCCGCTCATCGAGATCAGCCTCGGGAACAGGACGTCCGCCATCGATAAAAAACACATCGCATGTCTTCACCAGTTCATTGACAATCTGTCGATTGCGAAAATGGTGCCCAACGCCAATGAGGTGCTGGCTATAAAATGCAACCGTAGTATTTTTCAAAACTTCACCCCTCTATCATCGCGGACATCCCGTCCGCCTCAATCCTATTCACGCGATTTGCGCACAGCATATCTGCAAATGCCGTGCCCATTTTCGAAAAAAACAAAAAAAAGTGCCTCAGAATATTCTAAGGCACTAAAAAACAAGGATATATAATTTGCGTTAGCAGACCTACGCTTGCTAACTATTTACAGAAAAGGTGTACATTTTGTTTCATTTCAATTTTTGAAAGTGAAAAAAACAACCCTATCTGAGCTATCTTTGGTGTTCTTCAGAGGATGTGGCGATAGCTTCTGGCAGGATATAGAAACCAGGTTCTGAGTCGTGATCTTGAATCCATTTGTCATTTTCAATCTGGCGGGTCTTGACAAACAACAAGACATCTCCCGCACAAGAAGCTATTGTGACACTAAAGAACAATAGCGACCAGATAGATGGATCTAACCACAGGATAAGACCAGCAGCGGGTGTGGTGACAATGAGAGGGAAAAGGACAAAAATGCGATACGTATTCACTTTTAGCGGTTTATCACAATGACAATAAAATATGAGCTGTCGCCATTTGAATCCGAAATGTATTGAACTCCAGAGGACCCTCCCCCACAGTAGCGCGGCAACAGCATGGAGTGCTTCGTGAAAAATAATAATCAAAATAAGTGATCCCAATAATTTCCAGCTATCAATGCCGGGGAAACGCACCTCGATTTCAAAAGAAAATGGAAATTGGGCAACAATGGCGATATTAGCCACAAAAAAAAACATAAGGAGTGAAAGAAGATTCATAGAAATTGTATTCACGCGGACTTCAAGGATTTCCCGATCCTTGTCGTGATTGGATTCCCTTTGAGGTCTCGGATCAGAACCTCCGCTTTTGTCTTTCACTCCCATTCCACAGTCCCCGGCGGTTTATGGGTGATATCGTAACCCACGGCAGCGACGCCGGACAGACCCAGTATCTCATCTGCCATATCGCGCACCAGATTATGGGGCAATTCGGCAAATCGCGCAGTCATAAAATCCGGCGTTGTAATCGGGCGCAGAATTACAATTTCATCTTGTCCATCTGTCGTCAACGGCGCCAGAACAGTCGGCATCTGAGACACAGCAGACATAAGACCCGCGCGGTCGAGTGCCCGCATCGCAATAGCATCTGCCTCCCGCAAAACATCGAGCCTCTGATAGGTCAAAAATGCGCGCTTGAGACGCAACCCGGGCAAAACATCTGGCGCAATAAGACAAACCACGCGATTAATACCCGGCACGCTATTGGTAATCCGCGTTGACAGATCTTCGAGCACGCGCCAATCGCCATTGTTTTCGGCTGTGAAACCCGAAACAATCGCAGGATGCGAATACGTGCGAAAATCCCCCTGAACCCCCACACTTCTAACGGGCAAAACCTGCAATTGCAAACCCGCCTCAGAAGCGATCTCAGCAGCACGCTCTGATGCTGCAATATCAACCCCATCCACCGCACCATCTGAGCACAAACAGCGCACAGCCAGACCCGGACCGGGAAACGGATGTCGCCACACCAGATGATCGGGCAACCCCAACTCGCTCCCCAACTCGCGCACCTCATCCTTGTACAACTGTGCCAAAGGCTCGACAACCTTGCCCTGTGCAATCAACTCATCGATCAAATCAATGCGATTGTGGTGCGTCTTAATCAGTGCCGCGTGCTCTGTCCCTCCCGATTCTATGGTATCGGGATAAAGCGTACCTTGCCCCAACACCCATTGATCTGCATCCAAATGCAAGTGCGCCATCACCTCGTCCTTCACCTCCAAAAATGTGTGTCCAATCGCCTCGCGCTTTGCTTCCGGATCGACCAGCCCCTCCACACCCAACAAAAAATCGTCACTGGCATCCACAACAATCAGATTGTCAAACCCCTCTTCCTTCAGAAAAACCTCCACCGCAGCTGTCTCGCCCTTTCGCATAAAACCATTGTCAATATGCAACCCCAACACCCGGTCTGCCCCCAGTGCCCTGTTAAACAGCACAAAAGCCACCGAAGAATCAACCCCACCCGACACCAGCAAAAACACATTGCGATCCCCCACCTTCTCCCGCATCTCCTCCATAACCACCTCGGCATAATTGCCCATAGTCCAGGTTCGAGGCGCATCGCATATCGTCAGAAAATTATCAAAAATATCCAATCCACGCGGCGTATGTGCCACCTCGGGATGAAATTGCAAGCCATAAATCTTGCGCTTGGCATCGCCAACCGCTGCCGAAGGACAATCCTCAGTCGTCCCCAAAATTTCAAAACCTCTGGGCAATGTTTCGACCACATCGCCGTGGCTCATCCACACCGCCTGAGAATCGCCAAGCCCGGCAAACAAATCTGACCCACCTGCAATATTCAACCTGGCAGAACCGTATTCTCGCACCTCACCAGCAACCACCTCACCCCCCAAATGCATGCACAACAACTGATGTCCATAACACAGCCCGAGCACAGGTAAATTGGCATCGAGCAATTCGGGATTAAACGCGGGTGGATCGGGATCATACACACTGGACGGACCACCCGAAAAAACCATGCCCGACACACCCTGCAACGCCGCAGGATCGACATCCGGCGGAAAAATCTCGGAATAAACCCGCAACCTGCGAATCCGATTCGCAATCAAATGGGCATATTGCCCGCCAAAATCAATCACGGCAATGCCGTCGCGCATAAAAACTCC
>JAPPIE010000454.1:0-4291 GCA_028874765.1 Gemmatimonadota bacterium | reverse complement strand
GGGCATATTGCCCGCCAAAATCAATCACGGCAATGCCGTCGCGCATAAAAACTCCCTTCACACTTCAATCACCGGCAGTCCCGCGCCCCACGTCTCCCAGGCAGACACCACCGTATCTCCTGGAGATTTGAACGACGCAGGACAATCGAGTGTATAATGCAACCCTCGGCTCTCGCGCCGGGACAATGCACAGCGCACAGTCAGCGCGGCAACAGTCGTCATATTGCGCAACTCCAGCAATGCCTCGGTAACTTGTGTGCGCTTATAAAATTCTTCTACCTCCTGCACAATCACGCCAATGCGACGGGCTGCGCGTTTCAAGCGAAAATCCGACCGCACAATCCCCACATAATCCCACATCAAACGCTGTACTTCTTGCCGATCATGGGATAGCAACACCCATTCTTCAGTATTAAACACATCATCGTCTTGCCAGGTCGGCACATCGGGAAAATCGAGCCGTGTATCGATGTGCTGCTGGATATCGGAAAACGCGCGATCGGAAAAAACCAGAGCTTCTAACAGCGAATTGCTCGCCAGGCGATTCGCCCCGTGTAACCCCGTACAGGCGACCTCCCCCGAAGCGTAAAGCCTCTCGATATCCGTGCGCCCCTCCGTATCTGTAAACACCCCACCACACATATAGTGCGCCGCGGGCACAACCGGAATGGGCTGCTGCGTTATATCAATGCCAAATTGCAAACACCGTTCATAAATCGTGGGAAAACGTTCCTGAAGTTCTGCACCTGGACAATGCGTAATATCGAGAAACACACAGGGATCACCGCTCTTTTTCAACTCGCTATCAATCGCCCGCGCAACCACATCCCGAGGTGCAAGAGGCCCCATCTCGTGATAATCAGCCATAAACGCCCGCCCCGCCCGATCCACCAGAATGCCACCATGCCCGCGCACCGCTTCAGAAATCAAAAATGAATCTGCATCCCGATGGTAAAGCGTTGTGGGATGAAACTGCATAAACTCCAAATTGCCCACGCTTGCGCCCGCGCGATATGCCATGGCAATACCATCGCCCGTTGCAATGGTCGGATTGGTCGAATGCAAATAAATCTGACCACTCCCACCGCTACACAACAGCGTAAATTTTGCCAAAAAAGTCTTCACCTGTCCATGTACGGCATCTAATGCGTAAACACCCCAACACTGAATTTTCCCCGGCGTTGAGACCTTCGAACCATATACATGGTGTTCCGTGATCAAATCAATCGCCATGTGATGCTCGTACAACGCGATATTGGGATGGGCTATCGCCGCTTCGGACAACGCCCGCTCAATCTCTCGCCCGGTCAGATCGGCGGCATACACAATGCGATTCTTTGAATGCCCGCCCTCGCGCCCAAGCGCGAGATTTGGAATGTCTGACTCAGTTGTACACCGCTCGCTCCCGCGCGTAAACTCTGCCCCCCACGCAATGAGCGCCTTAACCATATCGGGGCCTGCCTGTACCACCATATCCACCACATCTTCACGACACAACCCCGCGCCTGCCTGAATCGTATCTTCCCTGTGAAGCGCAAACGAATCGTCTGGATGCAAAACAGAAGCAATACCACCCTGTGCGTAATTGGTATTGGATTCCTGAAACTCTTTTTTTGTAATCAGGGTGACAGACCCGGTCTCTGCCGCTTTAAGCGCAAATGAGAGGCCAGCAATACCACTGCCAATGACCAGATAATCAGATTTAGAAACCTCAGACATGGCGAACCCTACAGGTCAAAAAATATTGAGCCGCGTATTGAAAATCTCATACGCGGCAAACATACTAAAATCAGGCTGTGATCGCTTCTCGTTTTTATTCACTTCACAATTTCACGCAAAAAATCTTCCGCCGAATATTCATTGCAGCCCACAGCTTCCATCACCAGATCCAATATCTCACGCCGTGTTCGGCGCCCATAGAGCAAATCTTCTTGCACTTCTCGCGCTTTTCGACTACTCAACCGATCCGCGATCTCCTTAGGCGTCAACCACGCGCTTCCCGCCTCTGCCATTGTCATACCTCGCGATAGTAATCCAATCCTTCAAAAAATTGAACGCAAAAGATAAGAAAAAAAAACATAAAGTCAATTAATAGCTTATATAGTCGATATACACTTGAAAATTTTAAAACAATTGGGTAATTTTGCGTAGAAGATACCTCTAATGACTAAAACGGAAAGGAGATATGATCGTGAATTTTCAACGCCTATTAATTGCAGTCGCTCTCGTCTTTGGAATCGCATTCTCCGTCCAGGCGCAGGAAAAACAACCTGCGGATTCGACAAAGGTCGCCAAACAAGACTCCGCAAAAACTCAAAAAAAGGGAACGCCCAAAAAAGACACACCCAAGAAAACCATAGCCGACCTCACCAAATCCAGCCGCAAGTATCCCGGTCTCTTCACCGTTTATGAAGACACGACCACAGGCGCGTTGCAATTGCAAATCCGCAAATCGCAAATCGGCAAAGAATACATCTACTTCACCCACACCGTTAACGCCCCCGTATCAGCGGGAACATACAGGGGGAACTATCGCGGCAGCCGCGTGCTTTCCATCCAGAAGCACTTTGACAAAATCGAAATCATCTCTGAAAACACCGCGTACTATTTCGATCCCAAAAACGCCTTGAGTCGCGCAGCCAAAGCCAACATCAGCCCTTCTATTCTCGTATCGGAAAAAATCGCGGCGCGCAATGACTCCACCGGCAACATCCTCATCAAAGCCGACGGTATTTTCCTCACAGAAGCACTCCATCGCGTCAACCGAACGCAGAACCGCAAAAACTTTTCACTGGGGAGACTCAGCAAAACCAAAACCAAATGTCTATCCATCAAAAATTATCCCAAAAACACGGATTTCATCATCGCCTACACCTATGAAAATCCCAACCCCAAAGGCGGTGGCGACGGCATAACCGATGCCCGCAATGTCACGATTACCCTGCAACACACACTAATCGAAATGCCCAAAAATGATTACCAACCGCGATTTGACGACCCGCGCGTCGGTTACTTCAGCACGCAAGTGACCGACCTGACCTCCAAAAGCGCGACGCCTTATCGCGATTTGATTCACCGCTGGCACCTCAAAAAAAGGGATCCCAAAGCCAAACGCTCCGAACCAGTCGTACCTATCACCTATTGGATCGAAAACACCACCCCGCACGAATTGCGTCCAACCATCAAAAAAGCGGCTCTTGCCTGGAATATCGCCTTTGAAGCCGCTGGCTTCAAAAATGCCGTACAGATCAAAGAACAACCCGATGATGCCGATTGGGAAGCTGGCGATATCCGATACAATGTCCTGCGCTGGACCTCGTCGCCCAATCCACCATTTGGCGGATATGGGCCGAGCTTTGTCAACCCGCGAACCGGACAAATATTGGGTGCCGACATCATGCTCGAGTTTGCATTTCTCACGAGCAGCCTGCGCTATGACAAGCTCTTTGACAACGCAATACCCAACGTCGATTCGGACATGCCGCAATACTGTTCCCTGGGCCACGAGCTACACGTATCCAACCTCTTTGGCGCCCAGACCCTGCGCGTTTCTGGCGCGTCCAAAATTGAAGTTGACGCACTGCTCAAAGAGAGCATCTACTATCTCATCCTGCACGAAATCGGCCACACCCTCGGTCTCAACCACAACATGAAATCCAGTCAACTTCACACCCCAGCACAACTGCACGACAAAAGCCGAACCGGCAAAATGGGCCTCACCGGTTCGGTCATGGACTATCCAGGCGTCAACCTCGCATTGCCCGGTCAAAAACAGGGGCATTACTACACCACACGCCCGGGTCCCTATGATATTTGGGCTATTGAATTTGGGTATTCACCGGGGCGGAACAATATCAAAGATGAACAAAAACGCCTCGCAAAAATACTCGCGCGCTCCACAGAACCCGAACTCATGTTTGGCAATGACGCCGACGACATGCGCTCGTCGAATCGCGGCATCGACCCGCGCGTGATGATCTACGACCTCAGCAGCGATGCCATAGCCCACGCCACGGGTCGGATTGAACTGGCAAACGACGTCAAAAATAAAATCCTCGCAAAATACAACACCCCGGGCAACACCTATCACGAACTGAAAACGGCCTACCTCATTCTCACGGCGCAACATCGCAATGCCGCAACCGTCCTCTCTCGTTATATCGGCGGCATTTACGTCGATCGCGCGGTCATCGGTCAACCCGGCGCAACCCGTCCATTCACGCCAGTAGCTCTCGCCGACCAGAAACGCGCGATGGACGCACTCGCCAAATACGTCTTATCGCCCAAAGCA
>JAPPIE010000292.1:15970-27665 GCA_028874765.1 Gemmatimonadota bacterium | reverse complement strand
GCGGGCAAATGCCGCGTCACAGTACCGCGCCCATCCACAGACACAATCACCCCAAAAGGCTTGCCCGCTGCGCGATAAAAAATCTGAATTAAATCACCCGCATAAGCCACACTGCTATCCGCCAATTGTTCAACCTCAGACGCCCTTTTTCGATACAACAACAAATCCGGCTTTACGCCTTTTAACCGAATGCCATCCACACCTTTTCGATCCCAGGTCGGCGGCACTTCAGGCCCCGGCAAATAGATCGCAAAAACAGCGGCCAGCAAAATCACAGCGACCAATGCAAAACGCGGATCGAACCGCGATATACTCGGCACCTCTCGTCTCTTCAAACGCCGCGCCACCTGCTGCGCCACCCAATCAGCCGGATAGGACATGTGAATTTCCCGATCTGACCCTTCCAATGCCTCCAAACGCGTCCTCAAATCTGGATCCGCATCCAGCGCCCTTTGAATAGCTTCCATTTCTTCTTCTGGCAATTCACCCAGTCGAAAACGCTCCAGTTCCCAATCACCGCATTGTCTCGTCATAGCTCCTCCAACTTCTCCAGCGATTCTCGCAACCCCCGCAACCGCTTTCGCACCCCAGAAACCGACATCCCCACCTCTTGAGCAACTTCCGCCAATGTTAACCCATCCACAAAATGCAAAACCGCAATTGTTCGCGTCGAATCTCTATGTCGCGCAAAAAGCCGGTCCAGCATCGCCCGGGCATCCAATCGAGGTTCTGGATCTTCCATCCCCGCAATATGCATCAACACCTCATCGCCCGGCAGATCGAGCCGCTGGTCACGAATGCGATTCAAACACACATTGGTCGCAATGCGATACAGCAAACTCGACGGATAGATCGCTTTCAAACGATCCCCGCGTTGCAATACCCGCACAAACACATCCTGCATCGCATCCATGGCGCAATCTTCATCTCGCAACAACCGCCGGCATCGCCGCAACACCATGGGACCGTATTTTTGATATAACAATTCGACATTCATAAATAATCCATCGCTTTATTTTTTAACACATCACACAGATCAAAATGTCACTTTTTTAAGGCAGATACAAGACCGGGGTGAATTTAAACGCCAGCCTGAGGAGGAAAATTTGGTTGCTTATTTTCAGTATCCTTTATAGATTATTTGTTCTGTCTAATAATCCCCGTCCCTCGAAAACAATTCCACAGGTCACAAATTATGAGCACCCTCGAAAAAAAAGGCGAAACGGCTGGCGATACACCAGCCAATGCCCCTTCAGACGACGCGCCCACTGTCGAAGAACTCGACAAAAAATACGCTGAAGACACACCTGATACCGAATTTGCCACACTGCTCGAAGAAAGCGATAAGCAAAATTACCGCGAAGTCTCTACTGGCGATAAAATCACCGGAACCATCCGCGAAATCGGTGACTCTACAGCATTTATCGACTTTGGAGGACGCAGTGAAGCATCAATAGACATTCAAGAACTTCGCGACGAATCGGGCGAATTAAAATATAAAACTGGCGATACCATCGAAGCCTTCGTCGCCAACACCGATGGCGAAATACGCCTGGCATTTTCGCTGCGCGTTTCCAGCCGTCAACTCCTGCGTCAAGCACATCAAAACGACATGCCCATCGCCGGCAAAGTCACCGGCTTCAACACCGGAGGCCTTGTGGTAAATATCGGCGGCCTTCGCGCATTCTGCCCCATGTCGCAAATCGACACGGGATATTGCGACGACCCGGCTTCGTATGCAGGCCAAACCCACAACTTCAAAATTGTTGAACTGCGGGGACGCAACAATGTCGTCGTTTCACGCCGCGCTTATCTGGAAGAAGAAAACCGCAAAAAAGCCGACGAGATGCGCCAGCAACTCTCGGAAGGTGAAGAAAGAACGGGAACCATTACACGCATAGAACGCTTCGGCTCTTTTGTTGACCTCGGAGGCGTTGAAGGCCTGGTACACGTCTCGGAAATCAGCCATACCCGCGTAGAAAATCCGCGCAGTGTCTTAAAAAAAGGCGAAGAAGTGCGCGTCAAAATAATCGGCCTCAAAAATCTGGGGAAAAAAAATGAGCGCATATCGCTCTCCATCAAAGCACTGGAAAAAGATCCCTGGGATACGGTAGCAGAGCGCTACCAATCGGGCAGCATCATCACCGGCAAAGTCGTTTCAATCCAAAATTTCGGTGCCTTTGTCGAAATTGAACCCGGTATTGAGGGGCTGATCCACATCTCGCAGTTCGTTTCGGGGAAACGCATCTCAAACCCCAACGAAGTCGTTTCGAGTGGTCAAGAAGTCAAAGCCTTGATCCGCGAAATCGATTCGAGAAAAAAACGCATCTCACTCTCCATGCGTGCCGTTGAAGAACAAGATAGGCAAACTGCCGAAATTGAGGACATGGCCGCATTCAAATCCAAACAAACGCAAGAGTCTCAAAGCGACAATGCCATGGCCGACGCCCTTCGTCGTGCAGGACTGGCCTGAGCTATTAAAATTCAGCGGTCAGTTTTGTGCCATCGCGTCTCATGGGTGATCATTAAAAACTGACCGCTATTTTTTTATAATTCAAAATGTCTAAAAACACCGACAACAACGCGCTCCTGAAGGATGTTCGATTTCAAACCATGCGCGGGTCTGGCCCCGGCGGCCAACATCGCAACAAAGTTGAAACCGCCGTACGCGCAATCCACATCCCCACGGGTATTACGACCATCGCCACAGAACACCGCTCACAACACCGCAACAAACAACTCGCCCTCGAGCGTTTACAAAACCGCCTGAACGAGCGCAACAAAAAGCGCAAACCGCGTATTAAAACCCGCCCCAACCGATCTTCAATCGAAAAACGCCTTTAAAAAAAACGCCAGCGCTCAGAAAAAAAACGCCAGCGACAACGTGTAGCGGTCAACAATTAGCGGTCACCTTCCTGGCTACTCCCCTCCAAAATGATCATAACCCAGTTGTTCTAATGGCACGCGCTTTCCATTCTCATCTTCTATCATCACATAGCCATCGCCAGCCACAATCTCGCCAATGCGACAAATCGAATACTCCAATGCCTCGACCTTATCGACCTGTGTGTGTGACACAGAAAATAGCAACTCGAAATCTTCCCCGCCAGTGAGTGCGAGATCCAATTTCTCTTCACCACTCACTTCACAAAATTTTACAACCGCCCGCGACAAGGGAATCGCCGCGGCTCGAATCACAGCCGACACGCCACTTTGCCGGCAAATATGGCTCAAATCCGAAGCCAACCCATCCGACACATCGATCATCGCGGTCACCGCACCTGTTTCCGCCAACGCCTGTCCCAAATCCAACCGCGGCTCGGGTCGATAATGCCTTTGTAACAACGCTGTCCGCACCTTACCCGGCAGATCCACGTCACCCAATACCACCCCCAAACCACCTGCAGCATCGCCCAGCGTCCCCGATACATAGACCACATCACCCACTTGTGCGCCAGACCGATAACACACCTGATCTCGCACCATCTCACCCGTAAGCGTCAAACTCAAAACCAGCGCACCAGACGTGCGCGTTGTATCACCACCCACAACAGCCACACCAAACCGATCGGCACAGGCAAAAAGCCCGTTGTAAATTCGCTCGACATATCCCGCATCACAATCACCCGACGCGCTAACCGCCACAACCGCATCCGTTGGTTTCCCGCCCATAGCAGCCACATCGGACAAACTCGCAGCCAGTAATTTGTACCCCACGCCTTCTGGCGGTGCCTGTGACACAAAATGCACGCCCTCAACCATCGCATCAACCGTCACCAATCGCACACGCGCCTGCCCGGCAGCCATAACAGCGCAATCATCCCCAATCCCACACAGAACCCGACTGCGCTGTGCGTGCGCGGCAATGCGATCAATAAAACCGAACTCTCCGATATCCTTAAACCGATCCATCGCACTTCTTCCTGTATCTTACAAAAGCGGGCAACCACGAGGGATTGCCCCTACAACAACGGGCGAAAGATTTTTCGCCCCTACATTCACACTTCACACTTCTTCCTTCACACTTCTCATCCATGCTACAACATCTCGATACGCCACATCGCCCCCAAAAATATCCAGCGCACTGCCAATAGTCAGATCCACCCGACCCTGACCCAGCACATTGACGCGGTGCAAATCCGATAGCTCTCGCACCCCACCTGCATAAGTTACCGGCACGGGTGACCATCTGCCCAGCATTTCCACCAGAGGTTCTTCTACACCTGCGCGTTTGCCCTCTACATCAACCCCGTGTACCAAAAACTCAGCACAATAACCGGCCAACGCGCCCAATATCTCCTCGCCGACAGTCACATCCGTAAATCTTTGCCAGCGATCCGTTACAACAACATAATCATCACCGCGCTTTCGACAACTCAAATCCAGAACCAAACGCTCCCTACCCACAGCCCGTATCATCTCATCCAACCGCGTCATATCAATTTGCCCATCGCGAAAAACATAAGACGTCACAATCACATGGCTCGCGCCCGCGCGCAAAAATTTTTCCGCATTGTGCGGCGTGATACCCCCACCCAGATGCAGACCCCCGGGAAATGCCGCTAGAGCTTCCAACGCCGCCGCTTCATTGCCCGGCCCAAGCGCAATCACATGGCCGCCCCAAAATCCATCCTCGCGATACAGCCGGGCATAATCCGCAGGAGAACGCTCGGTCTCAAAATTGGTCACCGCGCGCTGGACATCCCCATCGCGCAACGTACCCCCCACGATTTGAACAACCCGGCCATCTTTCAAATCAATACACGGTCTGAATTTCATGTGATCTACCTGTTGTATTTTAATAATGGCTTACAAACACATCATATGTTATTTTTATATCAACATCAACCGCAATCATCCCCAGGAGAGTCCATGCAAGATCCCCGCCTTGAAAAACTCGCCGATGTCCTAATTCGCCATTCCACAAAATTACAAGCGGGCGAAACCGTCCTCATCCAGGGCTATGACATGCCCGAAGACATGATCATTGCACTCATTCGCAAAGTGCGCGAAGTTGGCGGTATTCCCCTAATATCCATAAAAAACAATCGCATCCAACGCGAACTCATCCATGCAGGCGATATCGCCACCATGCAACAAGCAGGCGATTATGAAGCCTACCGAATGAAGCGCGTACAGGCCTATATCGGTCTGCGCGGCAGCCGCAACATCTCAGAATTATCAGATGTATCCAGTACCGCGATGGATATCTACGAAAAACACTGGCTCAAACCCGTGCACTTTGCCATCCGCGTACCGCACACCAAATGGGTGGTCTTGCGATGGCCCACGCCTTCTATGGCGCAACAGGCGCAACAAAGTACTGAAGCATTTGAAGATTTTTATTTTGACGTCTGCACACTCGACTATGGCAAAATGGCCGAAGCGGTCGCCCCCCTTAAAAAACGCATGGAACAAACCGACCGCGTGCGCATCACAGGAATCGATACCGATCTATCCTTTAGCATCAAAGACATACCCGTCAGACCGTGTACGGGACTTCGCAACATCCCCGATGGCGAGTGTTTCACCGCACCGGTTAAAGACTCTGTAAACGGTCACATCCATTTCAACGTCCCCACCATCTATCGCGGTACGACATTCTCAGATATCAAACTGACCTTTCAAGCGGGCAAAATCATCGACGCGACCTCGAACAATACTGCCAAACTCAACGACATTCTCAACACCGATGAAGGCGCGCGTTATATTGGCGAATTTGCCATCGCATTCAACCCCTACATCACATCGCCTATGCTCGATATTCTCTTCGACGAAAAAATATCGGGATCATTCCACTTTACACCCGGAAATGCCTATCCCGATGACGCCGACAACGGCAACCGCTCTGCCGTACACTGGGACATGGTCTTCATCCAAACCCCCGAATACGGCGGTGGAAAAATCTACTTCGACGACGAGTGCATTCGCAAAAACGGGCGTTTTGTTGTAGAGGACCTCAAAGGACTAAACCCCGAAAACCTCAAATAAAATAGCATTCACCACTACCCATGACAAAAACCGAACACCCCATGCAAACCCTGACCCTCTCCATCGAAGGCATGAGTTGTGCCGCATGTGTGGCGCGGGTTGAAGATGCCCTCAAAACCATCCCCGGCGTCGCAGATGCCCAGGTCAACTTTGCCACCCATCAGGCCACGGTTCACCACAAAGCCGTCCTGATAGACACACTTGTAAATGCCGTCTCCAATGCCGGCTACGAAGCCTCTCCTCACATTTCCGAAGACGCCGAACAGACCGGACGCACAATCGAATATGGCAAGTTGCGATCTCTATTCACAGTCGCCGCAATCCTCTCTGCACTCATCATGGCAACCGGCATGACCCGCACTCTGTGGGGCGCGAACATCCCCCCACATCACATTCACATATTGCTCTTTGCATTGGCCACACCGGTACAATTCTTCTGTGGCTGGCGTTTTCTCAAAGGGGCCTGGGCTGCACTGCGCCATCGCTCAGCCGACATGAACAGCCTGATAGCTGCGGGAACCCTCGCCGCTTACTTTTACAGCGCCGCGGTAACCTTTATCCCACTCGGCACGCAGAATATCCAGACCTACTTCGACACCTCAGCCATGATCATTACCCTTGTCTTGCTCGGTCGCCTGCTCGAAACGCGCGCCAGAGGCCAAACATCCTCCGCCATCCGAAAACTCCTCGACTTGCGCCCGAAAACCGCCCACATCGTCCGCAATGGTCGGGATGTTGAAACGCCCGTTGAACACATCCAGGTCGGCGACCACATTCGCGTACGTCCCGGCGAAAATATCCCGGTCGATGGCCTCATACAAAATGGGCAATCTACAATTGACGAATCCATGCTCACAGGTGAAGCCCTACCCGTTGACAAACAACAAGGCGACAAAGTCATAGGCGGCACGCGCAACACAACCGGCAGTTTTATCTTCAAAGCAACACAGATCGGCGCCGATACCGTCTTGTCTCAAATCATCGATCTCGTGCGACAAGCGCAGGGGTCCAAAGCGCCCATACAACACCTCGCCGACCGCGTCGCCAGCATCTTTGTCCCGATAATCTTCGTTATCGCCCTGCTGACCTGTACCCTGTGGTGGATTTTTGGCTCTGGGATCGAAACCGCCCTCATCAATGCCGTAGTCGTCCTCATCATCGCATGCCCTTGTGCAATGGGATTGGCCACACCCACTGCCATCGCAGTCGGCACAGGGCGGGGCGCGCAACTCGGCATCCTCATAAAAGGAGGCGATGTGCTCGAAAATGCACACCGCCTCAATGCCATTGTCCTGGACAAAACAGGCACGCTAACAGAAGGTAAACCCACTGTCACCGATATTATCCCCGCAGAAAATTACCATCCCGATCACATACTCAAACTCGCAGCCTCTGCAGAAAAAGGATCGGAACACCCCCTTGGCGAAGCCATTGTTCGCGCCGCGCAAGAAGCCAGCCTCTCCCTGCATCCAACCACAGATTTTGAAGCCATACCCGGCGTTGGCGTCGCCGCTACAATTGACGGACAGCGCGTCGTGATCGGCACCCCACGCGCCCACGCGCAGCACAACGCCAGTATATCTGACCGCGCAAAATATCCGGTTGAAAAACTCGAAGCCGAGGGCAAAACCGCCGTATTCATCACCGTCAATGATCAGCCTGCGGGCCTCATCGCCATTTCAGACAACCTGAAAGCCGACGCCGCCCAAGCCGTTCGTGACCTCCAGCATCTGGACCTTGAAATCTCCCTCGTGACAGGCGACAACGCACGCACGGCCAAAGCCATTGGACAACAGCTCAACATCGATCAGGTCATTGCCGAAGTTCTGCCCCAGGACAAAGCCAAAAAAATCGCGCAACTCCAAAACAAAAATATAAACGTAGGCATGGTTGGCGACGGCATCAACGACGCCCCCGCACTCGCCCAGGCCAATGTCGGCATCGCCCTGAGTTCGGGCACAGACATTGCCATAGAAAGCGCGGGCATGATCCTCATGTCGGGCAACCTATTGGCCATAGCCACATCTATTCGGCTATCGCGGCAAACCATGCGCGTCATTCGCCAAAATCTCTTCTGGGCATTTGCCTACAACACCCTTCTCATTCCCATTGCTGCCCTGGGCCTGCTCAATCCCCTGGGTGGTCCCATGCTCGCTGCCGCTGCTATGGCCCTCTCTTCTGTCTCCGTTGTCACCAATGCCCTGCGCTTAAAGCGATTTTCTCCGTAATACCTAATACCTCTTCGCGTAATTTAATATCCCGCGAAAAATGCGATCCGCATCGGAGTCGCGCATCTTGTGAGAACGCAATGCCCATGCTTCGCCCTTATGGTGTACATTGCGTATCTCCACCAGAATTTCTGCCTGCGCCAGATTGCCTCGCAACACCGCCAGATTGCGCCCCCCAATTTGAGCGGGCACATCTGGCAGATCGAGTGCCCTTTCCATAATCCGCGCAAATGCCCGGGACCGCGAATCGATCTTCCCGCGCCTGCTCCAATAAATAACCAGCGGACCCTTTGGACGATTGGGCGTGTTGTCTGCATGCAGCGATATAAACAGAGTCTTCCCGCGCCTTGCAAAGAAACGGTTGGCTATTTTTACTCTTTGTACAATATTATCAAGCCCCGGACGCACTGAAAAACTATTTCTTCTGTTGGCGCTTGCATCGTTATAGACTTCGTTTTGTTCGTGTACAAACGTCCTCGAAGGCGGATTATTTTCTCGAATGAGATGATTTGGACTAATCACCGTCATCTCCACCTCGGCACCTGCAAGCCTCAGTTTTTGGTACAAACGCAACGCAATATCGTAAACAAATTCGTCTTCAACCACATAAACCGAACGATTATTGCCATCTAAATTGGAAACAATAGCACCCGGATCGCGTCCACCGTGCCCCGGGTCGAGCACAATGCGCCAGCCATTCAATGATCTGCCATCTCGACGCATATCAGAATTAATACTTGTATTGAACACACCCATCAAATTTCGGGCACTCCTATAATCTTCAATCGGCTTTTTGGGGGGCACTTCTCGATATCTCCGACTGCGTTGCACAGCAGCTTTGGGACGAGAAAAATAATACGGCCCATTATCCATCGCGATCTTTGTTAACCGAGTCCGTATCTTTAACCTCTGGCCCACATGAATGCGATCTGATCGGATACCATTGCTCCGCTTGAGTTCGGTCAGGCCCATAGAATATTGTGCGGCAATTTTAGAAAGCGTATCCCCTCTTCTCACCACATAGTCCATTTCTACGTAGCCAGAAGATGGGCGGAAGCGAGACGGTTGCACTGCAGAGCGGGTGCGAAGCCTTTGTCCGGGATAAATATTATTCGACCTCAACCCATTAAGCCGCTTCAGTTCGGTCACACTCATAGAATATCGCGCGGCGATTTTAGAAAGCGAATCTCCCCGTCTCACCACGTATTCTGCTCCACTGGCGGAGCGAGTGCTACGCCCTTGTGAGCGAATGAGCAGTCTTTGCCCGGGATAAATGTGATGCGATCTCAACCCATTACTCCGCTTAAGTTCAGTCACACTCATGGAAAACTGATCGGCAATTTCCCACAGAGAATCCCCTCTTTGCACCACATAAGTCTCTGTTAAAGCAGGCGCATGTGCCGCACAAGATAAAAATAACCAGGCAAACAAAAACAGTCGGATATATCGAAACATAAAAAATTCAGTATATAGAGTGAAAAGTGATGGTATTTGAGACCAACTTGCGACAAACCGATAGATAATAGACCTTTTAGAAAAAAAAGACAAGATGTGACCCTCTAAAAATATCCGATCAAAAATGGAAAATTTGGTCTCTTTCGCCAGAACACATGGCAATTTTCACCAACTTTATCGACCTGTCCTATTTCAAAAAATATCTATGTGTATGAAAAACAACATTTAACGTCTCATCGCACTCCTGGCATAGACTTTGCATAAAAAGAGTGCGACAACAAAAAACATCAGAATCCCATAAATGTATCACCCTGTGAAAGGAGCAGATCATGGCACGCGGAATTTTTTACAGAATGGCCGACATCGTCAAAGCCAACGTCAACGACCTGATTACCCGCGCAGAAGACCCGGAAAAAATGATCCGCCAGATGATTCTGGAAATGGAAGAAGCCGTCAATAAAGCCACTGCTTCGGTTGGCACGGCTGTAGCCAATGAAAAACGCCTGGAAAGACAATATCTCGAAAAACAAGATCAAATCGAAGCCTGGCAAAAAAAAGCCGAATTAGCCGTTGAAGCCGGCGAAGACGACCTTGCCCGCCGCGCCCTCGAGCGCAAAGCTGCAAATCAGGAAGCCACACACGACCTCGAAGTCGCCCTCGAAGAAAGCCGTAAAACCTCGTCCCAACTCAAACAACAACTCACCCAACTCAAAGCCAAACTCGACGAAGCCCGCACCCGCCAGGGCACTCTAATTGCCCGACGTCGTGCAGCCGAAGCCCGCAAGCAAATCGCCAGGGGCCTCTCGGGAGTGGGTGAAGACGCATTTTCGAGCTTTGAACGATTCCGCCAGCGCATCGAAACCGAAGAAGCCGAAGCCGAAGCCCATCAAGAAATGGCGAGTGCTGACCCCTCTCTGGAAGAAGAATTCTCCAAACTCGAGCGCAAAAGCACAGTAGAAGACGAACTCAGTGCACTAAAAAAGAAAATGGGACAAAAAGATGCGTGACCTGGAAAAACTCGCCGATGAAATCGCCAGCAAAATTGACCGCGCGGTCAACGATGCGGAGCGAAAAATAAAAAAGAAATGGAGGGGAAACTGGGAGGCGCGCGTTCACACTGCGAGCAGTGATTTCCAAAGTGCAACCAATTCATTCAAGCGCGTGCCCGACCGCCTCTCTGATCTCGCCACCGATGGGAGTTGTGCCATGCGTTATCTCTTCGCTTATGGCTTAATAGGAATGGCTGCACTTATGGGATTTTGCGGCCTCGTGCTCGTACTCATTGCATTGTTGGAATATCCCCCTTCGGGCAATAGTACAATGCTTGAAAAACTCAGCGGTGGTCTCGCTCTAATCGTTTTCTCTCAGATTATATGGTGGGCAGGTCGCAGGGTCAAAAGATCGGGAGACGAAAAAGCACATGCCAAAAATCAGCACCGCATACTCCGTCTCGCCCGGGAAAAAGGGGGCAGTCTCACCGTGACAGAAACTGCTATGGACACCAGAATAACAGTTGAAAAAACCGAAGAAATCCTGCGAGAATTAACCATAAGTGGTCATGCGGAAATGCGAATCTCAGATTCGGGACTCGTCGTTTACCATTTTCCGGAAATCGAACACTGGGATGAAAAACACCGCGCGAGACCCGTGGATGAACTCTAATGTGTATGGGAGGGCAAACAAATGATGTTTGAAATTGGAATCATGGTAGCGATAATCATTCTCGCATCAGCGGTACACAAATACGTCGATCGCCGCACCAAAGGCTCAATCCCCAGCGATGCAGAAGAACGCTTGAATGAACGAATGGACGAACTCGACCGCAGGCTCACAGACATTCAGGACGTCATGATCACCATTGACGAAAAACTCAGCAGAAAATAAGGAGGGGTAACATGACTAATGTTATTGGTGTCACTATGGGTGGCATATTGCTGATCATCATTGTAGGAGCCATTGCATCAGCAGTACACAAATACATTGACCGCCGCACAAAAGGATCTATCCCCAGCGATGCGGAA
>JAPPIE010000292.1:13964-15870 GCA_028874765.1 Gemmatimonadota bacterium | reverse complement strand
TTGACGACCTGATGCAAGACACATTTTTCCGCGCCTATCGCTCGCTCCACACATTCAAAGGCCAGGCAGCATTTTCGACCTGGCTCACGCAAATTGCCCTCAACGTCTATCGCTCGCACCTGCGCTCGCAACAAGTTCGGCAAAACTGGGTCTATCAAACCGAAGACCCCGAAGTCGTTCGCAACGTCATCCGCGACCTCATACCCGGCGCGCTACCAGACCAAATAGTCGAAAAACGCGAACGCATACAATTGGTCCACAAAAGCATTCAAAACTTACCCGAACGCTATCGCAAAGCCATGTGGTTGCGCTACGTCATGGACTGGTCTTACGAAGAAATCACACAGGCGCTTCGCGTTCCACTTGGAACCGTCAAAACATGGCTGTGCCGCGCCCGCCGCCAACTCAAAAGCGAATTTCGCAAACTCGGTTTACAACCCGGATAACCGGATAAGAAATAACCCTTGCTTTTCGCCTCTCTCATGGACAAATTTAGGAATAACAGGTTCACGCGTCGCAGTTTCCTACTTCTCTGCCCAAAGTAGTTGATAAAACGCGCAATCGATTTCTGGAGGTTAATTATGCAGGCATGGTGGTCAGAACTCGCGCCTCTCAATCAGGCATTCTATGGCTGCGCTGTCTTCTTCACCCTTTTGTTTCTCTGGCAATTTATCACAACACTCATCGGCCTGGGCGATTCCGCAGATGGCCTTGCCGACGACTTCAATGCCAACGATGCAGGACCAGATGTCGATAATAGTCCTTATGATCACGGTGTCGCAACCTTTCAACTGCTCTCACTGCGCTCTGTGATCGCCTTTGGCATGCTCTTTGGATGGGCAGGCGCACTCTACCTCGACCTGGGCCTCTCAATCGAAGAGTCGGTTCTACGCGGCCTCGTATGGGGCGGCGCGGGGATGGTCCTGGTTGCGTACTTCTTCTACAAAGTGCAACAACTCTCCGAATCGCATAACCGAAACCTATCATCCTGCATCGGCAATGAAGGCGAAGTCTATCTCGACATCCCCGAAAATGGCGCCGGTCAAATTCGCGTGATGGAAAGCGGGGCTGTCAACTACATCTCTGCGCGCAGCAAAGACGGGCTGCCGATCCAGAACAAAACGCCGGTTCGCGTACTGCGAACACTCGACATAACCACTGTTGAAGTCGAACCTATTTAATCCTGAACCAAGGGAGGTCCTATGCCCACCGAATTCATTCTCACCTTACTCCTATCAGCCGTTGTATTATTGCTGTTCCTCACATTCATCTCGCGTTACAAGCGCTGTCCATCCAACAAAATTCTCGTTATCTACGGCAAAACAGGAGGTGGCTCAGCCGCAAAATGTGTACACGGCGGCGCAGCATTTGTCCTGCCCCTTTTGCAGGATTACGAGTACCTCGACCTCGAACCCTTTGTCGTACCCATCGACCTGGACAACGCGCTATCACAGGAAAACATCCGCGTATCCGTGCCCACCACAGTCACAGCAGCCATCTCCAATCAGCCCGGCGTCATGCAAAACGCAGCCATCCGCCTTCTGGGCCTGTCCCGCGATCAAATTCAGAGCCAGGCACAGGACATCATCCTCGGCCAGATGCGCGCAGTCATTGCAACCATGCAAATCGAAGAAATCAATCAGGACCGACAGGCATTCATGACCAAAGTTAATGATGCCGTCTCCACTGAAATGGAAAAAATTGGTCTGGCCGTTATCAATGTCAACATCAAAGACCTCGACGACGAAAGCGGCTACATCAAAGCCATCGGCCAAAAAGCTGCCGCTGAAGCCGTGAACCAGGCATCTATCGACGTGGCCGAACAAGAACGACACGGACAGGTTGGCGTGGCCGAACGCGCACGCGACCGCCGTCGGGACGTCGCCGCAGCCGAATCAGAAGCCGA
>JAPPIE010000292.1:4613-13864 GCA_028874765.1 Gemmatimonadota bacterium | reverse complement strand
CCGAACGCGCACGCGACCGCCGTCGGGACGTCGCCGCAGCCGAATCAGAAGCCGAGGTGGGCGAAGCAGAAGCCGCGCGAAACAGACGACGACAGGTCGCCGCACTCGAATCAGAAGCAGAAATTGGCGAAGCCGAGGCAGGGCGAGACAAACGCCAAAATGTCGCCGCTCTCGAAGCAGAAGCCGTACAGTCAGAAACAGAAGCCGAAGCAAAAACAGCGGGCTATCGCGCACAACAACGCGTTGCAGAAGAAGAAGCGCGCCGAAAAGCAGAAGAAGCGGCCAAAGGTGCCGACGGTGCCATTCGCGTCGCCCAGGAAACCGCGGAAAAAGCAGCCGAAGAAGCCCGAGCACTGCGCGAAGAAGCGCGTCTGCGGGCAGAAATCGTCGTTCAGGCAGAAGCCGAAAAACAACGCCAGGTCGTTCAGGCAGAAGCCGAAAAAGAACAGCGACGGCTTATTGCCGAAGGTGAAGCCGCAGCCATTCTCGCACAAAAACAGGCAGAAGCCCAGGGGACTCAGGCCATTCTCAACGCCAAAGCCGAAGGATACAGACAACTCGTTGAAGCCTGTGGCAGCAACGATCAAGCTGCAGCGGCCTTCCTGATCATCGAACGCCTCACCGAAGTCGCCAACATCCAGGCAGAGGCCATTAGCAACCTGCCCATCGACAAAGTAATGGTCTGGGATAGCGGCAATGGCGACAGTGGCATGTCCAACCTGGGACAACGCCTCATGGGTGCCATACCGCCCATGCACGATCTGGCGCGTCTGGCAGGGCTTGAATTACCCGAATTTTTGGGCAAAATGAACGGCGAACAAACGTCCGGGGAAAATGGCAAACCCGATACCACAGAAGACGCAGAGGCGTAGGCGACAACGCACAAGTACTGCTATGACCAACACCCTGAACATAGCCCCGGACATAGAATCCCGTTTCCAAACGGCCCTACAACACGCTCGCGGGGCAACACCGGGTTCAGACGACTACAAAAAAGCGGTTGAACACCTCGAATACATTTTGTCTGTCGATAACCGGGGTGGTGAACAAGCCCTCATTGACCGCGTCTGTTTTTTATTGGGTAGCCTGCTCGATGACTTTCCGGAAAACGCATCTCGCGCGATTCCCATTTATCGCCGGGGTTTAGAAGCCGATCCACTCTTCGCGCCCGGGCACAACAACCTGGGCGTTTTGCTCATGCAAAATGGGCAAATTTTATCGGCACTTGGCGAGTTTAAAATCGCCATACACCTCGAACCCGATTACATGCTGCCCTATGGCAATCTCGCCCGATTGCTCTTTCACCACATGAGTTCAACGCAAATGGAACGCGAATACGAAAGCATCACCGAAGAATTTGGTGTTAGAGCACCGGGTATTCTCGCCCGCCTATCTCTCGAACTCATAGACCTGGGCCGCGCCCAGGTCTATGAAAGCCTCTACACGCACGGCCACCGCATCAAAAATCTGATGGGCCTCTCTGGCAGCCGAATGCGCCGCGCCATACGCAATGTACCGCCAGATACACACGGCCTGGATGATCTTAAAGACATCGCGCACGAACAAGAACACATCTACAACCAGTGGGTTGCCTATTTGCGATCTATGAAACAAGACACCATGAACCCCGCGCTGGTCGATGTGCCCCAACTCATTGAAAAAATGACCCACAAACTCTCTGCGCGAGCAGGGCAAAAAGAGCTCACATTTGCAGCCGAACCTCATGTACCTCAGGTAAAAGCGGATGCAGGCATGCTATCTGAAGCCGTCACAAACCTGACCCTCAACGCCATCGAAGCCGTTGAAGACAATGGCGTGGTAACAGTACAGGTCGGCGCTGATACAGAGCGCAGTTCGGTATATATTGAAGTAGAAGACAATGGTCCCGGCATTCCCGAAAATTTGCAAACCCGTATATTTGACCCCGGATTTTCAACGCGGGAAAGGGGCAATGGATATGGGCTGAGTATCTGCTCTCGCATTGCTGCGGCACACCGCGGCACACTGCGCGTAATCAGCCGCCCGGGCGCAGGTGCGGTTTTCCGCATTGACCTGCCCGTCGATTTTGAAGTCTCAACACAGCAAGACAGCATTGGTCTGCAACACAGCGTTCCCGACACCTCACGCGATCCTATAGCAGAAGAATTTATTCAATAAGACCCTTTTCAATATTTCTCCCATGACCGAAATTATCGTTGCTGACGACCAGATAGAAGTCCTCGACATGCTAATTCGAAGCCTGCGAGACGACACGCGCACTGTCCATGCCTTTTCGACCGGGCGCGAAGCTCTGGCACATCTCAAACAGTATCCCGATCAGATTAGTCTGGCCATTCTCGACCTCGATTACGGCCCCAATGAACCCGACGGCCTCGAAATTTTACCGCAAATGCTCGAAGCGGTCCCCGCCCTGCCCGTCATTATGCTCACCGGCCAGGGCACAATAGATACTGCCGTGGCTGCATTGCGATTGGGCGCAACAGACTTTATTGAAAAAGATTTTTATATCGAAGACAAGATCGAACTCAGCCTTGAAAAACTCGACCGCGTGTATCAAGCACTCAGAGAAAACGCCCAACTGCGAGCCGAAGTTCAGGACCTGGGGCGCGAAAACCAATTCTACCGAGACGAATTTGGCAAGCGTTATCAAATCATCGGCTCCAGCCCCAAACTCCAGCAAATTCTCCAGCGAGCGCAAACCGTAGCCCCCATCCCCCGGCCCGCGCTCATCACGGGCGAACCCGGAACGGGCAAAGAACTCGTCGCCGCTGCCATCCACTATGGCAGTGACCGCAAAGACCGTCCCTTTGTCAAAGTCAATTGCGCCGCCATTGCCGACCAATTGCTCGAAAGTGAACTCTTTGGACACGAAAAAGGGGCATATACGGGCGCGACAGAAGCCCGCACGGGCAAATTTGAAGCCGCGAGTGGCGGCACCCTGTTTCTCGATGAAATCGGCAACACCACCCCTGAATTTCAGCAAAACGTATTGCGCGCCATAGAATATAGCGAAATCCAGCGCGTGGGCAGCGCGACACCCATCTTTATCGACGTGCGCGTTATTGCCGCCACGAATACCAATCTCGAAACGGAAATTGCCGAAGGCCGATTCCGTCAGGACCTCTACGACAGGTTGCGTTTTGAAGTCTTGCACATGCCCCCATTGCGCGAACGCCGAGAAGACATTCCCGCATTAGCCGATTATTTTGTCGCGCAAATCGTCGAGGAAGTACCGGGCCTTCAAAAACGCGATTTTTCCGATGCGGCAACAGAACGCCTGATGACATATCGCTGGCCGGGCAACGTGCGCGAACTCAAATTTGCAGCCGAACGCGCAGCATGTGTCGCCCGTGGAACTGAGATTGAATCCGGCGATCTGCCACCCGAAGTTTCTCAACAGGTGCCCCAATCACCCGAATTAAACGACGGCTTTGAATCACAAGTGCAATCCTTTGAACTGAGTCTATTGCGGCGCATTCTCGATAAAGTCTCCTGGAACCAGCGCGAAGCCGCCAAACAACTCAAACTCAGCTACGACCAATTTCGCCACCTGTACCGCAAATACAAACTCAACAAAGAAAAACCCTGATTGCTATGGCTCCTCTCGATATCCCCGTTCGGGCAAATCTCCAATACCTTCGCTGTCTCAACGACAGCATATCTTCTTGGGCAAGTCACCTGCCCCTTTTGTTTCTCGCTTCATTCTTGGCAATACTCCTGAGTGCGGTATCGGGCACTTTGCTCCTGGGCAGCTTATATGCTGGCTTTGCCATCATGATCTTGCGCGCGCAGCAAGGAGCAAAACCCCATATGCGAGATCTATTTGGACAGATCATTCGTTTCGTCCGTTTTTTTTCGATGAACATTTTTATCTTCCTGTTTTTTATTCTCGGCTTCGCCCTCATTGTGGCGCTGGTTTTTGTGAACAGTGATTTCTTTGCATTCCTGCTCAATGCATTCAAACAGGTCGTCGCTCGGGAAACGACCTGGGATATCCCCGCTGCACCAGAAAACATTGGAAGATTCTTAGAAGACAAAAATATTATTTATTATGCCGTCATTCCGGCAGCTTGCCTCTTATTTTTACCCGGCCTCATTTTTGTTGTCAAATGCTTCTATATCTATCTTCTGGCAGCAGACCGGGGGGTACACATCGATGAAGCCTATGTCGAAAGTCGCAAAGCTGTAGAACGCTACGGCTTTTTTCGCCACTGCGCGCTTATACTCACCGCGCTCGGAATTCTTGCAGGCTCAGTCGCTCTCACCCACAGCATCACCGACAATGCCTTAGCCCAACTCTGTGTCTTCGTCCTCTTTCAACCCCTCGCCCTCGGAATTTTTGCATCGGCCTACAACCAGACCCTTTGCGAAGAAGCGCGACAGTGGGAGAGCTACAAACAGCAATTTTCGGAAATGCGCGACGAATTGCAAACAGCGCACGACATGCAAATGGGTCTATTGCCACAATCCAGTCCCGACCTGCCGGGTTTTGCACTCGACGGAACCTGTATTCCCGCCAACAGCGTCGGCGGGGATTACTATGCGTACCGCTGGTTGGATGAAGACAAAACAAAACTCGGCATCGTCGTTGCCGATGTATCAGGCAAAGCCATGGAAGCAGCCGTGACCGCCGTGCGTTTCAATGAAATGCTCCGCTATGAATGCCAAAATCGCGTTGCGCCAGCCGATATTCTCGACGGTCTTAATGACTCACTGGAAGGTCAGATTGACCAGACTACATTTATCACATGCTGCATCGCTGTGCTCGACGTATCCACCGGCGAAGTCACGCTTGCAAGTGCAGGACACTGTCCACCGATCCATCTATCCAACCGATCTCAATTTATCGACCTCACCGGCTATCCCCTTGGCATTCCGGCACTTGTGCGCCCCCAAACGCCCTATCGCGTTGAACATTTAACACTCTCGCCCGGTGATCGCCTTGTGCTCTACTCCGACGGTGTTGTCGAAGCCCAAAATGCCAAACGCAACTTCTTTGACGACGACCGATTTGTCCGTTGTCTCGAACGCGCATCCATAGATCGGACACCCACAGACCTGATTGCCGACCTCGTCGCCAATATCAAAGCCTTTATTGGCAACGCGCGGCGCACCGACGATATAACCCTCGTTATACTCCAGCGCGATTTATCCCTTAATCCCCGACCCATCTCATGACGACCAACGACCGCTTCATACTCATACACTATCACGAAATTGGCCTCAAAGGCAAAAATCGGGGCAAATTTGAACGGCGTCTGATGACCAACATCAACCGCGCACTCAAAGACGTACCCTGCGGAAAGCTCGAGCGTCTATCGGGCCGCATGATGCTCGCACTCACCTCAGAATCGCCGATAGATGTAATCCGAGAACGACTCTCAACAGTCTTTGGCATCGCCAACTTTTCCGAAGCAGTGGTCGCCAAACGCAATATCGAAGCCATTCGAGAAACAGCCTGGGCACTTGCACAAAAAACCGACTTTCAATCCTTCAAAATCGTCACCAGACGCGGCGACAAAACCTTTCCGCTCAATTCGGACCAGATCAATCGGGATGTGGGCAAGCATATTCAAACCCTGTCGGGTGCCCGCGTCCTGATGGACAATCCAGACCTCATTTGTTTTATTGAAATTGCCCCACAACGCATATTTATCTACGCCGAAAAAATTTCGGCACCAGGGGGTTTGCCCGTCGGATCCAATGAAAGCGCAGTAAGCCTCATCTCCTCGGGGATTGACTCACCCGTAGCTTCTTACAAAATTATGAAACGCGGTGTCAAACTGACTTATGTGCATTTTCACAGCCAGCCCTATACCAATCGCAACTCCCAGCGCAACACCGAAGACCTCGTGCAACTCCTCACCCGGCATCAATACGTGTCGGACCTGTACCTGGTGCCATTCGTCGAAATTCAACGCCACATCATGACGCGAGCACCTGCGAGCTATCGCGTCATTCTCTACCGCCGCGCCATGCTGCGCATTGCAGAAGCCATAGCCCAAAAAGTCGATGCCCTCGCACTCGTAACAGGCGAAAATGTCGGACAGGTCGCCTCGCAAACCCTGTCGAACATGCGCGTCATCGAAGAAGTGACTCTGCTACCCATCTTGCGTCCATTAGCCGGTGACAACAAAGAAGAAATCATCAACGAGGCCCGGCGCATTGGCACATATCAAATCTCCATCGAACCCTACGAAGATTGTTGTTCTGTCTTTGTCCCCAAACACCCCGAAACGCGCGCCAATTTGGAAAAAGTCCGCGAAATCGAATCCACGCTCGACCTCGCCCCCCTCATCGAACAAACCCTTGAACAAACCGAACGCAAAATATTCAAGTTTTAGCGTACTCATTTTGCAATCCCCACCTTCTTGTGCCAGATCTCCAGCCCTTGATATGCTCCAAAAATCGCCTCAATCAGATACCGAATCGCCGCGCTAAAATAGCGTCCTCGCCGCCACGCCACACCGACCTCGCGGCTAAATGCCACGCCCTCCACATCCACCACCTTTAACGCCCCGGCACTTAGGGACTCCTGCACAGTCAGCATAGGCAAAAACGAAATCCCCACACCGACCTCCACCAGCTTTCGCATCGCCTCTGGGCTTCGCATCTCCATCACCACGCCGGGAGACACACCTGCTTCCCCAAATCGCTCATCCACAATTTTGCGCGATATGGAATCCGTGTGAAACAAAATCAAAGGCTCTTGCACCACCTCTTGCAAAGTCGCGCTTTCTCGCGCGGCAAAAGGATGAGATGCCCCCACCACCAGCGGCATAGAATCCCGATAAATCGACACCGTCTCCACGCGCGGATGATCATAAGGCAGTGAAATAACCGCAAACTCAGAGCGATTCATCAGCAGATCATCCACCAGATAGCGCGATGGCGCCACCTGTGCAGACAGAGAAACATCGGGATAAACACGCCTGTAATCCTTCAAAATATCTGGCAACAAATACGTCACAGCCGCATCAATCGCGCCAAACTGAAACCCCTCCCCCGGCAACACATCGCGCCGCTGCAAGTGATCTTCTACCTCTTCGACCAGATCCTGAATCTGCATCGCATAATTCACCAGCGTACGCCCTTCCATTGTCAACGCCACGCGCTTGCCACCCCGGTTAAAAAGCCTCACACCCATCATTTTTTCCAATTCAGCAACACCACTACTCACCGTTGGCTGAGTCACATGCATCTCTCGGGCTGCCTGGCTAAAACTCCCGGTTTGTGCAACAGACAAAAAATAGCGCAAATGATAAAGATTCATATCTCGCTCCAATTCGAAATGCATTCCATAGATTTTATCTATATATAATATAGTAATTATTGATTTGTCTAATAAGAAAAAATCACAGACATTTTATCCGACAATACCTTAAACACCTTTCTCTTTAAGGAGAAATACATGTCCTCGAAAGTCAGAGTCGCCATCATCGGCGTAGGCAACTGTGCATCCTCTCTTGTACAGGGCGTCGAATACTACAAAAATGCTTCTGAAGATGATTTCATCCCCGGATTGATGCATCCCAACCTGGGCGGCTATCACATCCGCGACATTGAATTTTCTGCTGCCTTTGACGTCAATGCAGAAAAAGTGGACAAAGACTTGAGTGAAGCCATCTTTGCACATCCCAACAACACCATCAAATTTGCCGATGTTCCCCACCTCGACGTTCCCGTTTACCGCGGCATGACCCACGATGGCCTGGGCAAATACCTCGATCAAGTCATCACAAAAGCCGAAGGCGACACCGTTGACATTGCCGAAGTCCTCAAAGCCACGCGCACCGATGTCGTCGTCAATTACCTGCCCGTGGGCAGCGAACAGGCCACCAAGTGGTATGTGGAACAGGTCCTCCAGGCCGGATGTGCCTTCATCAACTGCATGCCCGTCTTTATCGCCAGTGCCGGACACTGGCCCGAGCGCTTTGAAAAACGCGGCCTGCCCCTCATCGGAGACGACATCAAATCACAGGTCGGCGCCACCATCACCCACCGCGTGCTCACCCGCCTGTTCCGAGAACGCGGCGTCAAACTCAGCAAAACGTATCAACTCAATTTTGGCGGCAACACCGACTTTTACAACATGCTCGAGCGCGAACGCCTGGAATCCAAAAAAATCTCCAAAACACAAGCCGTCACCTCTCAACTCGACTACGACCTGGGCGAAGACAATATCCACGTTGGTCCCAGCGATCACATCCCCTGGCTGGAAGACCGCAAATGGTGCCATATCCGCATGGAAGGCGAAACTTTTGGCGGCGTGCCACTCAATCTGGAACTCAAACTCGAAGTCTGGGACTCACCGAACTCAGCGGGGGTGGTCATCGACGCAGTCAGGCTCTGCAAACTCGCCCTCAACCACGGCCTCAAAGGCCCCTTGATGGGACCATCGTCTTACCTGATGAAATCGCCACCCAGACAATTTAGCGACGATCAAGCGCGCGAAATGACGAGTGATTTCATTCGCCAATACGGCTTAAAAGAGTAAAACCTCTCTCCCGCACAGTGCTTGCCATTTGGCAGGCACTGTGTTTATCTTATATTTTAAGCGACCCTGGGCTTTTGCCCCTGGTCGCTTTTTTTTGAACATTGCAATAAAAACCGTTTGATTTCTGTTTCTAAGGAACTAATTTACCCGGTACCTTATCACCTTTTAAAGGAGACCATCATGGACAAAGTTCTCATCATCGTTGGAGACGCCACCGAAACCGTCGATACGCTATACCCATTTCTCAGGATACAGGAAGACGGATTTATCCCCGTTGTCGCCGGTCCAGACAAGCGGCGCTATCAAATGGTACTCCACGAAATCTCCCCCGGCTGGGACATCACCGAAGAATGGAAAGGGTATTCAATCAATGCCGACATCGCTTTTCGAGACATTGACCCCTCCGAATACGTCGGCATCTTCTTCTCTGGCGGACGCGCCCCCGAATACATCCGCGACAACCCCGACCTTATTCGCATCACGCGCTACTTCTTTGAACACAACAAACCCGTTGCCAGCGTCTGCCACGGCGTTGAAATCCCGTGTCGCGCAGGCGTAGTTAAAGGACGTCGCATGGCCTGCGTTTGGAAATGCCGATTTGACCTCGAAGTCTGCGGCGGCATCTTCGTCGATGAACCGTGCGTCATCGATGGCAATCTGGTCAGCGGCCGCGTGTGGAACGACCACGGGCAGTATATGAAACACTGGATGAACCTGCTCATCGAAGAACGCGAAAGAATGAAAACCCGCGAAA
>JAPPIE010000292.1:0-4513 GCA_028874765.1 Gemmatimonadota bacterium | reverse complement strand
AAACACTGGATGAACCTGCTCATCGAAGAACGCGAAAGAATGAAAACCCGCGAAATAGTCGCTGCTGATTAGACGAATCAACGAATAGACGGATAGACGAACCCTGCCCAACCACCCAAAACCTCTGGATTACTGGCGTTGTGCCTTCGGCGTGGCGGCTAACATCATGCCGCAATGACGGCTTTGTAGATTCGCTTTGTCGTGTAATGACGAGGAGTAAGTATATGATCATCTCAGACCTGCGCGAGATTGAAGGCCGACAATTTCCCGCACGCAGAAGAACACAGCCTGTTGCAGGTGCTGGCACCCCCATCCCCACCGAAGAATTCTCCGTAGGATTTGTCACCTTTGAACCCAACGGGGGGCAGGTGCCCTGGCACAATCAGGCACAGGAAGAAATCTACTTCGTCATCGAAGGCGAAGGCGAAATGTGTCTTGGAACCGAAAGACAAACCCTGAAAGCCGGTCAGGCCGTGTACATTCCCCCGGGAGAATATCATCAACTCACCAACACGGGAGACGTACCTCTGAAAATGATCTACTGCTGTGCCGCTGGCTTTGTCGCACACCCGCAGCAGGAAATGATTGGCACCCTGCCGAAGGCAGGCATCGACGTTCCCCCCCTGCCGGATGGCGCGCAACCGCAACAGACAGCCCCACCATAAACGCGAACAAGGACAGACCAAATGCCAACTTCACAAACATCATCCCCATACCTGGGTCACTTGCAACCCCGTGGCACGCGCCGTCTCATCTACGTCAGCGACCCTTCAAACACCACCAGCCACCTCAGCGTCCCCGCGGCCAAACCCGAAGAACTGCGTCAGATCGTCCGCAATTACGCCTCTGCGGGAAGTATCGACACCCTCGTACAGGAAATCTTCGCCGAAGCAATGACCATGTTCTGGCGAACCGACAAATGCCCTTACGACATCCGGCACCAGCACCAGCGCCTGGTACCCATCATGGACACGGGCGTCATGCCCGTCGAAATCTATATCGACGAATGCCATAAACAGGGCATGGAATTCCTCGCTGGCTTTCGAATGAACGACCGCCACGGCCACCACACGGAATTCTTCAAAAAACTCTGCGACGAAAAACCCGAATGGGTACTCAGAGAATACAAACCCTCCACCAGACGCGCACCGCCCGAAAACCGCAAATACGGGTGCTCCTTAAACTACGCCATACCAGAAGTGCGCGCCTTTCTCCTCGCCATCATGGAAGAAGTTGCCAACCGCTTCGACATCGACGGCATAGAATTTAACTTCACCCGCCTGGCAGAATGTTTTCCCAGAGCTGAACTATCACACAGCCACAGCACCATGACCGGCTTTATCCGAGAAGTTCGCAACATGTTGGACAACGCCCATTCCCCAACAGGCAGAGACCGCAACCTCATCCTCGGCATTCGCGTACCCCAGCAAATGGCGGGCTGCAAAAATCTGAGCTTAGACGTCCCCACCTGGATCAAAGAGAACCTGATCAACTATGTCGCACCCGGAGATTTTGGATTCACCGACTTCAACGAAAAATACGAAGACTTTGTATCAATAGCCCGGCAACACGACTGCTATGTCTATCCCCAGGTACAACCCAGACTCAGTATCGATACAGAATTTCTCATGGACATGCCCCAATACCGCGCCGCATTGCAAAACTTCTATGCCGCAGGTGCCGACGGATTCTCGACCCAGAATTACTTCTTTCACTGGGGACCCCAGTTTGAACCCCCGGGAAATAGTGGCGCAAAAAAACCCGCAATGTATCCAGCGGCGATGAACGACCTCGTAGAATTAAAAGACCCGCAAAGCATCGGCCCAGACCGACACTACACATTCCGTTCACTCTGGGCAAATAGCAAAAGTCTGGGCGAGGTCTATATCAAAGAAGAACTCGTCCTCTCCCGCCAAAAAACGGGACAACGAGACACCTTCAGATTTCGACTGTGTGAACATCTCCCCTCAGAACCCATCCCTTCAGAAAACACCCTGACCTTCTTTACACAGGGCCTGTCAAAAGGCGACGCACTCACAGTTGACATCAACGGCACAAAAATCCCATCTCAAAACCTGAAATGGACCTGGCCCGATAACGACCAACCCCCATCGTGTACAATCGCCCTATCAAACCCGCCATTTATTTATGGCGACAACCACCTGGGCCTGACCATCTCAAAATCTGCAGGGAACATCGAAGAAGATATCGTCGTCGATCACATAGAATGCGCGATCCGATCCCAGACAGACAATCAATAGCCTGCGGACAAATACAAAACGCCCCGCTCAAAAAAACAATGGTCAAAGCGGGGCTTTTCTTTTTATCCTGAGATATGTATCTTAATATAGGATTCTGGCAATACCCAGAACAAACAGCATATATCCAACTTATCAATCAAACCTGCCATGGCTTTCAAAGTAAAAATCAAAAACATCGGCAAACTCGAAGATGCAGAAATCAGCATCGGCCAGTTCACTGTATTTGCAGGACCCAATAATACGGGCAAGAGTTTTGTATCAAAACTCCTGTATTCAATATTTAACGCAATGAACGCGAACCATGTCGAGACACATCTAAACAATCTGGTTGGGCCTGTTTATCGCGACTTGATGATAATGACGAGGCCAGATCGAGAGACACGTTCTGATAAAGCTACAATATCCCGGTTATCTAGAATGAAAAATGAGGCTGAAAAATTAAAAGCTCTCATTAAGGCGGCTTCCATTGAAACGTTGTATAATGAGGAAATTCTCTCAGAAGAAATTATTCCCGAGCTTATCAGCTACATAAAAAAAATAGAGCAAATAGCCTCCGATATCCCACAGTTTCCCGAAAAAAAAATGGCAAGGGGACAAAGATACTACTTGGAGAGCCTGATGAATTCATTGGCCGCGTTAAAAGAGAAACTTAGCCACATGGATACGGAAAATTTTATTGAAACCAGTATATGGTACCAAAGCGAACAAAATTTAATTCAGAACTTTCAAGTGCCAAATATTTCTGCTCTCATAAGGGAAGAAGGAACACCATCAAAAGTCGAAGTTGGGGAGTTTGGATTATTCGAACTATCGGACGAGGGATTTGCAGGCCTGACACATATTTCCTTGATAGAGCACTTGCAGCAATACTCCAGAGTAATCTATCTGGAATCACCTATTTACTGGAAATTGAAAACTGTGTTGGAAGACGCACGGGATCACCCTGTACATTTCGGAGATAGAGAACGACTCAGCGGCGTTCCGGGATATTTCTATGATCTTGTCGGAGCATTGAAGTATGAATACACCGGAGACATGGCCTTTCCGGATGTATATGCAAAGTTGACCGGCAAAAGTGTCATGGACGGAAAGATTGCAATTTCTGAAACAGGCAATTTGTATTTCCAAGAAAATGGTCGCAATTTCTCATTGCCTGTCACAGCTATGGGAATCGCCAACCTCGGCATCCTGGCATTGCTGATTGAGCGCAAGGTACTGGATAAAGGGACATTTCTCTTTATTGACGAGCCAGAAGCACACTTGCATCCGGCCTGGCAAGTCATCATGGCAGAAAGCCTCTTTGAATTGTCCCGTCAGGGTGTAAATGTAGTAATTGCCACACACAGCGTAGATATCCTCAAATGGCTGGAAGTCCATGTAAAGAAGAACCAGGACGATGAGCAACTCATTGCGCTCAACCAATTTCCAGTAAAGAACAGTAATACCGAAGAGGACTTTGAAACGAAGATGGGAAAGATTATGCACGAATTGACCAAGCCGTTCTCCGATCTGTACATCGAGGGGATATGATTGACCTCGAAAAATTCCTGGAACCGATTGAACTCGCTGGTACACCTCTTCAAGACCACCATGCATATCGCATGGATGGCGAAGCACCGCAACCTGATATGCGAAAAGATGTTGGTTTAGGTCCTTGTAATTGCTGTGATTATTTTATGCTCAGCCAGGACGATACTATTATCTTGATCGAAGAAACCAAGCTTATAGATCAGCACAGGGATTTGCAAAACGAATATCATTATCTCGAAAGCACCGATCAAAAGCAATTTATCGATAGGTACATCCGCCAGGAAAATCGACTAAAAGCTTATGGATCAATGCTCGTATTATGTCGTCTATCTGCGGTATGCCAAGACGCAAGAGATCTTCTGGGAACAAAAAAGTACAAGTTCTGGCTCGTCGTCAGCGGCATGAATGAGACACAGGATGCCATATTTTTTAATAATCTGAAAATTGATTTACTCAGCAACCTCAGAAGTGTCTTATCACGCCAAATTGTTGATGAAGTCGAAATTTTGCCGTCCGATGAATTTGTCGGCAAACTATCGGAACAGGCAATTACTTCTTGAATTATACTGACATGTCCAAAAATTAGTGTGTGCTGGAGAAATACGCCATTCACCAAGCTGCTCACAGGCCATAACGCGCCACAACAGAAAGGAAAAGTCATGGATACACAACCAGGCAGACAGGATCGGACCACATATCCGATACAAGACGATGTGCGATTG
>JAPPIE010000121.1 GCA_028874765.1 Gemmatimonadota bacterium | reverse complement strand
TGTCTGCGCGTTATAATCCCGATTTTTTGAAACGCCTGTCTGCACACACGGGGGGAAAATTTATCGAATTGGACGCGCTCGACGAATTGGCTGAGCAGATTCCATATACCGACCAGGCTCATGCGCGATTGGATCGTTTTCCATTGTGGCATTTTCCGCCTTTTTATATTCTACTTGTGTTGTTGCTCGGTGTTGAATGGTATTTGAGACGAAAGCGGGGAGAACCGTGAAATTATGGATTTTCCCTATTTGGGTGTTGATGCTGGCGCAGACAAATGCCGCTGTTTTCGATGTGATTATCAGCGGTAGTGGTGGAGAGGACACGTATTCCGAGCGATTTGACGATTGGGGACAGCGTTTGCGCCGGGTGCTGATTGAGCGATGCGAGCATCCCGCGGCAAATGTGCTATTGGTGAATGAGGCGGGTGAGAATGCCGATGGTAATTCATCAATAAAAGGCATCCGCAATGTATTCCGCGGTTTGTCGGAGCGGATAACGTCGGGTGACGATGTGTTCATTTTTTTAATTGGGCACGGGAGCTATCGGCGCCAGGTTGCCAAGTTGAATATTCCGGGTGCGGATTTGACAGCGGAGGATCTGGATGGGTTTTTGAAGATGTTATCTGCGCGGCGTATTATTGTTGTCAATGGCGCGTCGATGAGTGCGCCTTTTGTCAATGCACTGAGTCGGGATGGGCGTATTATATGCGCGAGTACGCGCAGTACAGATCAGCGCAATGCCACGCAATTTATGCGTTTTTTTGTTCAGGCACTGGAGGATGGTAGTGCAGATCAAAATCGCGATGATCGCATTTCGGTGCTGGAGATTTGCACCCAGGCGTCTTCACTGACAGATGCCTGGTTTTTGAGTGAGGGGCTGATTGCGACAGAGAACGCGATTTTGGACGATAATGGCGATGGGTTGGGCACGCGTCTGTCCGATATCGACGCGGGCGATGGCATGTTGGCAGACCGTTGTTTTTTGCTCAATTTTCGCGTTCCCAAAGGCGCTTCGCCCGCGCTTGTCGCAGCTTATGGCAAGGCGATTGACGAGGTGCAGGCTCTGGTGAAGAAAAAAGCGACGATGGATTCTGCGGCCTATTACCAATTGCTGGAGCGCGAGTTGGTGAAGGCTGCGAAGTTGAATCGGGAAATTCGAAAGCAACCACAGATTAACACAGATTAACACAGATGATTGTAGGGGCGACCCTCGTGGTCGCCCGCTGTTGTAATCCGTGGTATCCTGAAAATCCTGGAAATCTTGATCAAGGGAGGTTTTACATGTTGACTGACGAACAGGTGCAGCAGTTTCGAGAAGATGGGTATCTCGTTTTTGAGAGCCTGATCCAGGGCGAGCGATTGGCCTATTACAAGCAGGTGTTTGATGAACTGGTCGCAGAGGGGCGCAAGCTGACCGAGGAGGTGCCGCACTGGACGCTCGAGTTGGACGATCGCGGTGAACCCCGGGCGGGTTTGTTGCACAAAATTCAAGGTGTTTGTGTGGTTGATCCCCGCGTGTTGGAACTGGCGCGTGAACCGGCGATTTTAGACCGCGTAGCGGTATTGATTGGTGAAAATATCGATTTGTTTGGCACCAAGTTTTTTCCCAAATTGCCCAATGGCGGCACGTCAACGGGGTGGCATCAGGACAATTTTTATTTTGGAACTGATACGGATCGCATTATCAGTTGCGGGATTTATCTGGAAGATTCAGATTTGGAGAATGGGTGTTTGCGGGTGGTGCCCGGTAGCCACCGGATGGGCGAGATTGTCGAGCACCGCAGAAATACAGGCAGGCACGGCAGTTGGACAAAGGTCAATGAATCGCAGGCTGTGGATCTGGTCATTCCCGCTGGTACGGTTGTTCTGTTTTCCGCCAATCTCCTGCACGGTGCTTATGATAATCACAGCAATCGCACGCGCTATAGTACGGCATGGCATTATTTGCCGGAGGAACTCAATCCCGAAAAGTTTGTGAAGGGGATATACGAAGATCGGCATGTGGCTTGTAAGCATTGAGTGCGTAGATTTGGAGGACAGATGGGCAGGGTGAAACTGGCATTGCCAGATGAGTTTATCTTTACAACTGAAATCTCGTTGAGAGTTTCAGATATCAATTACGGAGGGCATCTGGGTAACGATGCGGTGTTGTCTCTGTGCCATGAGGTGCGGGCGCGTTTGTTTGCAGCACATGGTTTTACGGAGTTGGATGTGGATGGGGTGGGTATTTTGATGATTGATGCTGTGATTGTTTTTCGAAGCGAGGCTTTTTACGGCGAGACACTTGCGGGCGATGTGGCGGTGTGCAATTTTTCGCGCACGGGATGTAATTTGTTTTATCTTTTGCGTGCAAAATCCGATGGGCGAGAGGTGGCGCGCGCGAAGACGGGCATTGTGTTTCTCGATTATAGCAATCGGAGGATTAGACCTGTACCCCAAAAGTTTAGAGAGATTTTTGAGGGATAGTGCAATGGAGAATGAAAGGCGTGTGGCTGCTGGGGCGCTGTTGGATCTGGTGCAGGCGATTTTTGAGACGTGTGGGATGCATGCTGGGGATGCCCATCTGTTGGCGGATTCACTGGTGGATGCGGATCTTGGCGGCGTGCATTCGCATGGGGTATTGCGCGTTCCCGAATATCTGAGGAAGTTGACGGTTGATGGCGTGGATCCAAATGGCAAACCCGAGGTGGTGAAGGATAATGGGGCGTGTCTCGTGGTGGATGGGGGCAATTCTATGGGGCAGATTGGGACGGCGTTTGCGATGCAGCAGGTGATTGCTCGCGCTCGGGATATTGGTATAGCGGCTGCGGGTATTCGGGGCAGTAATCACTGCGGTTCCGTGGGGTATTTTGCGCGTATGGCGTTGGATTGCGATATGATTGGAATTGCGACGACCAATGCGCTGCCCACAATGGCTCCATGGGGAGGTGCTGAGCGTATCCTGGGGATTAATCCCTTGAGTGTGGCGATTCCCGCTGGTGGGGAATTTCCCATTGTTTTTGACGCGGCATTTTCCGGTTCTGCACATGGGAAAATCCGCGTATATGAACAAAAAGGGCTGTCCTTGCCAGAAGGGTGGGCTATGGATGCGGACGGAGTGCCGACGACCGATCCCGTAAAGGCGATAGATGGTTTGTTGATGCCGATTGGGC
>JAPPIE010000052.1 GCA_028874765.1 Gemmatimonadota bacterium | reverse complement strand
TGAGATATTTTCGACTGCGATAATACACATGCCCCAGTTCGTATTGCGCTTTTCCACGCCATGTAACATCTTGAGATTCATCGATCACTTTGCGCAATAAATTGATAGCTTGTTGATATTTTCCGGCATGCATACAGGCCACACCTGCGTAAAACAGTTCTTCAACATCGCGCATATCACTCGGCGCGGGGAGCATTTTGAGAATGGCCGGATGTTTGGGATAGTTTTTGATCAATTGCAACTGCATCTCGCGCGCAGCAACAGAATCGCCCAGAGCAGTCCAGGCTCTAACCATCCCGGCCAGTGCATCGCCTTCGTGCGGACGCTTGCCAACAAGTGTTTGATAATATGCGATAGCATCTTCTGCGTTACCCCGTGCAAGCGAGGCTCGCGCGGCATTGAGTGTCGCCTGCTCACTGATCGGACTCACTGGTTTCATGTGCAGAATTTTTGCATAATGATTTTCTGCGTTTTTGGCTTGTCCCAAAGCCTCGGCGCATTGTCCCATCCAAAAGGCCACATAATCGGCAATTTCTTTGCGTGTGGTACCTGAAGACTGCAAGATTGTTAGTGCGTCTGAGTATTTGCCCAGATTCATCAGACAAATCGCGCGTTGTAACGCGGCGGTGTGCGTATCCCAGGCATCGCGCTGGGTAGTGTCCATATTGTTGAGTGCGAATAATGCTTCGGAAAAATTTTGCTGTGCAATTAGTTCTGAAACTCGAAAAATGGGATCGCGTTGTTCCCCTATTCCCAAATATCCGACTATTACAAATACGGCGATAAAGGGGAAGGCAAATAGCGCAGTAAGGCTCATTAATTTATTTTTTAAAAATGACATTGTGAAAGCCTTTGCGATGAGGTCTGAAAAAATTGTAGTCTATAATGCACGCAATGTCAAGATGCAAAAGCATCCGCAGAAAAAAACGCGAGTAATTCGAGCGTTTTTCGCAGATGAACGCAGATAAAAACACAGTGATAGGCGGGGGGGCGGGGGATATTCACACTTCACACTTCATTCTGGAGTTTTTATGAAAGCACTTATTCTCGCGGCGGGAAAGGGTGAACGGTTTTTTCCATTTAATGTCTTTCGCCCCAAGCCGATGTTTCCAATATGCAATCGCCCGCTTTTGGCGTGGACGGTTTCGCGTCTGGTCGATGCGGGTATTACGGATATTGGCATTGTGGTGGGGCATCGAGGGGGACGAGCGCGCAATTATTTTGGCAATGGGCAGCGCTTTGGCTGTAAAATTACTTATATCGAGCAACCGCAGCCCAAAGGCACGGCGCATGCGGTGATGCTGGCGTCTGATTTTATTGGTGCTGATGATGTTCTGGTCATTTTCGGAGATGTTTTTTTTGGTGCGGATGCAGTCCCACGCCTGTTAGATGCGTTTAGAGATAGAAACTGTTCTGGTGTCGCTGGTATTGTCCAGGTTGACGATCTCTCATCTCATATACGCGCACACGTCGAAAAGGATCAGAGCGTGTCTTCTTACACCTATAAACCTCGCGGTGGGTCGGGACAGGCACTGTCTGGTCTCTATGTTTTTAAGAATGAAATTTTGTCCGATCTGGACAATACCTCCGATTTTGTGCCGCGAACCCAATTTGGTATCTTTCCGCCTGAGGGTCAGGAAATTTGCGATGTTATCCCACTGCTCTATGGCGAAGGACGTGCGCTTGTTGCGGCCGATTTGCCTGGATCGTGGTTCGATATGGACCTGCCCTGGCATCCGAAAAATGTCGCGTTTATGGCACTTGCCGAAATGGGTGATGCACTCACAGAGTCCGTTGTTGCGCCAACGGCTACTGTCGATCCCGACGCCCGCATTCGCGGTCCCATCTTTGTGGGTGAAAATGCCACGATTGCCCGAGATGCTTATATTGAGGGGCCCGTTTGGATCGGGAAAGATACGCAGATATTAGAAGGCTCTCACATCGCATCTCGTACTGTGATCGGCGACCGCTGCAAAATTGGCCCTTTTGCCAAAGTATCGGGTACTGTAGATACCAACTGCCACATTACCTATTTGGGTGAGTTTGGCGGTATTATGCTGGAAGAGGGGCGCGTGACCCATCAGATTCAGCTTTCGGGCATTTTTGGCGAGCGCGCGGAAATAGGCGCGGGCACACAGGTGGGCACGCTGCGCTTTGACGATGCGGAGATTGAGGTCGAAGTTCAGGGTATTCGCCGAAAAGCACCCGGTTTTACCGGGGTGTTGTTTGGGGATTACTCGCGTACAGGTATCGGTGCGATGATTATGCCCGGTCGCATTGTGGGGCCCTGTGCGATGGTGGGGGCGGGCGTGGTGCTGATGAAAAACGCGCCGCCGTATAAGGCCGTGCTCGTCAAACAGGAACTCGATGTCGTTGACTGGTCACCCGCTATCTATGAGCGATAAGCGATTTTAGATCGACGGATCGCCCGATGTTCACCAAACAAATACCCCTGTCTGATCATTTTGGACAGAGGGGTATTTGTTTGCCTGCCCGCCTATCTGCTGACAGGCACAGCAGGCGGACGTGATGGCGTGATCACAGGTCGCCTATTTCAATTTATCTTATTGCTCGCCTTTATTTTTTTGCCATTTTCCTCTTTCAATACAGCACGGATGGCTTCCATGTCAATATCTGGATACGCCGCTTGAATGGCTTCAAAAATTTCTCTATGTCCCTCTTCTCTGCCTTGTTTCATGATGTATTGTGCAAACGATGATTCGCGCATTATAGCATCCATGAGACCCTCCTGAGTGATTATTCTGTTGATGATGTCTGATTCATACCTCAATCCACTCAATATCGTCAACCCACCCAAAATGTCAACCTTTATTGATTCATTATTGTGCTGACATAGCGCAATGGCCTATTATTTTTTTCTATGACAATCGGGGTTATTTTTATTTGTTTATCATATATTGCCCACTGTTTGGACCAGACATTTCATATCTGCATTTTGAATCGCCATGCCAGACGATCCCATCACATTAAACGCACGCCAGCGCGAAGCTGTCACTGCGCCGATAGGTCCCGTCCTCGTGCTGGCTGGGCCAGGCACGGGAAAAACGCGGGTGTTGACCGAACGCATTGCGTATCTGGTCTCGCGGCGCGGCGTTCTTCCGGAAAATATCCTGGCGCTTACATTCACAAATAAGG
>JAPPIE010000080.1:21443-27846 GCA_028874765.1 Gemmatimonadota bacterium | reverse complement strand
TCACAGGCTTGATACACAAGCCCTAATCTCTCCACCGAAGCGGGGTAACTCCAATATGGATAACGGCGAAATACGTGAAGCACTCCTGCGCGGTTATGATAAAGTGCGCTGGTTGGATGAGGCAAAGCGTTTGGAATGCCACCGTCCGTCTATTTTGGATATTCGGTTTGATGAGTCACACATGCATGTTTATCTTGATGACGGTCGGAGTATCTCTGTACCGTTACGGTGGTATCCGCGTTTGTACTTCGGCTCGCCAGAAGATCGGGCGGATTGGGAACTGTGGTGTCACGAAAGCGAAGATGTGTATGATGTGATTGCTTGGGAAACCCTAGATGAACACATACGTCTTGAAAGTTTGTTGGCAGGACGAGCGAGCCGTGAAAGTGTAACATCTATACGTCGATGGTTGAAAGGTGAAAGATTGTACGAAGTATATGATGAATAACGTACTTCGCGAAGGATGATGAGCAAAATGAAATGGAATGATTTAATTGAATTAGTAATGATAGAAAACAATGGAACCGCCTCTCTGAGCTTCTTATATGATCAGGCAGCTAACTATAGGGATTTACCCGCTGGAGACTGGAGAAAAACACTGAGAGGAGTTTTGTATAGGGAGGTAAAAAGAGGTCGATTCAAGAAGATTGGGTTGGGAGTTTACGCTTTATCTTCATATCACGACATTTCAAATTCTGCTTACTCTTCTGCTCTGAACAACAGATCCGTCCACGATTACCTATCTGAAGTCAAAGATTACCATAGTACAATTGAAGGAATGCTGATTGAAATTGGGAATCTTATGGAATATAAAACCTATACCAGCGATTTGAATAAGAGTTTCGATAGTAAGAGATTAAAAGAACTTTGTGGGATTAGGGAAATCCCAGATTTCACATACCCAGAATTGAAAGATGTCGTTTCCAAATCAGATATAATATGGTTTACTAAATCAAAATTGCCGTTTCCGAAATTCATTTTTGAAGTAGAATCAACCACTAACTTTACCAACTCAATGTTCAAAATGTATCAAATGATAGATTTTGATACCAGATTTTTTCTCGTAGCACCAGAATCAAGACAAAGAACATACACAGATCGCTTGGGCAAAGAACCATTTGTCACAGTGAAAAATAAATTTGAATTTCGTTCTTTTGAACAAGTAACACAACTTTATTTTAGTTCTGTTGAACATTATGAACTAAAGTCGAAATTTCTATCCTAAAGATTGGAGGAAAAATGGGCAACTCAAAAGAAACACAATCGAAACCGGCAGAAGAACCAAAAGAAAAACTAGCAGTAACTTTATCCCCTTTTTGTGTAGTAACAGACGAACCTGACGAATTTATAGAAAAACTGGACCAATTGTGCCAAGAATATTGTGACCACGTTGGCGACTATTACTTCCGCTATGAATGCGATGGTACTGTCTGAAGAGTCGTAAAGTCTATATTTATAGTAGGGCGTCTCTTTGGCTGGCTCAAACACTACCGACGGATTGTGACTAATGCATCGTGAAGAAAAAGGCTGTGCATATTGATCTTGCGATTGTCATTGCGGCATGGTTTTGAGCCGCCACGCGAAGCACAACGCCAGTAATCCAGTAAAATCAAAAGGGCGACGAAAATTCAATATCCTCTATGGGATTTTTGAGTGTCCACATTTATCGAGATATTCTACACTATTCACTAAAGCGGGGTAAATCCATACAAAATATATTGTTACTTTGCTTTTGCAAATATCAACCACTTTATCCATATTCCCCATAAGGAACGGATAAATGACGATTATATTCTGGAGCTTCGGAAATGAGCGATACAAACAATAAAGCCAAAAAAGGCAAGCTGGATTCAATAAAGGAATTTGCTAACGAGAGTCGGTTGTTAGCAGCACTACTTGACCGCGGTTATAACGCTTCTCGCGTTGACCTGCCACATTCTACTTATGATATTGTAGTAGAAATCGCAACTCGTGATGTAATTCGGATTCAGGTAAAAACAGTATCTCCGTTAAAGTCAATACCCTTTACAAGTGGAGGACGCGGTGGCGTAGATAGAACGTACAGATCGGACGTGAAAACCTATGTTCACAACACCGAAACATGCGATATTATTGTCGGGGTAGAAAGTCTTGCATCTAACGGAGATCAGGAAATCAACTTTTATTTTGTACCGACCTTATTTATTGAAAAACTTGGCCAAAGAAGCATAACGATTAGAAAAATCCCACAAGCAAAAAATAATTGGGAGATTTTAGACAGATGTAGGGAAATGAGATTTGTGTATGAGATATTTGGCAGGCTTTTTAAATAATTCCTTAATTTTTTTGAAGTTCCCTTTGGATTTCAGGATCAGCGGCCATTTCGCTTAACTGTGCATCACCATCTGTTTTATCAGAGATATTTTCTCTTATTCAGTGGCTTACGCGCTCAATAAGGAGCAATTGTTCATCTAAAGACAACCGACTGATATTTTCTTCTAATTCAGAAAGAAGGGATGGGGCAGACATGGCTGTTCTCCTTAAATCATCCCGCTCAAAATGGGCGCGGATGATTTTTCTTTTACAACATCAAATTGTCTATTAACTTCCTGACCTACACGGCGACATGAAGTATAGAAAGAATTTTGAAAAAAACAAGATTAGATGTCCTTTTCAACTGGAGAACCTCAATGAGTAGTGCTGCATCTATTGATTTACGAGAAGTTCGCAAGCAGGATTTGAATCACGTATGGCATCCTTTAATGCAATATGAGGGTAAGAGCGAAGACGATTTGCTCGTTATTGTATCGGCGGATGGGTGTGAGGTTACGGATTCGGATGGGAAAACTTATCTCGATGCGTATGGCGGGATATGGAATGTCAATGTGGGGTATGGTCGGGATGAGATTGTCGAAGCTGTGTATGAACAGATGAAAACACTTCCGTTTTATCCCCTGACGCAGATCAATGTGCCCGCGGCGCAACTCGCCGCTCGTTTGGCGGAATTGTCACCGGGCGATCTCAATCATTTCTTTTTTGTGAATAGCGGTTCAGAGGCTAATGAAACCGCGATTAAAGTTGCGAGACAATACGGCAGGGCGACGCATCCGGGCGAAAGTCGCTTTAAAATTATCTGCCGGTATAAGGGCTATCACGGCTTTACGATGGGGGCCATGTCTGCGACTGGTCAGGTGAGGCGGCGCGCGCCGTTTGAACCTCTGGCGCCGGGATTTATTCACGTTGAGTTGCCCACTGCCGATGCCCACGGGGCGGATGAGATCGCGCGGGTTATCGAACGCGAGGGTCCCGATACGGTCGCTGCTGTCCTTGCGGAACCCGTTGTCGGTGGCGGTGGCGTGCATGTCCCGCCAGACGATTATTTTCCCGCTCTGCGCGATGTGTGTGACCACTATGGTTGTTTGCTGATGTTTGATGAGGTGATCACTGGATTTGGGCGCACCGGGAAATTGTTCGCTGCCGAGCATTGGGGTGTTGTGCCCGATGTGATGACGATTGCCAAGGGGGTGTCGAGTGGGTACTTGCCGCTGGGGGCATGTGCTGTTACCGAAAGGGTCTGGTCGGCGTTTTTAGGAGGGGCGGATGAGGGAAAAGAATTTGCTCAGGTTTCCACTTATGGCGGGCATCCGGCATGTTGTGTTGCGGCATTGGCAAATCTCGAGATTCTGACCCGGGAACGGCTGTGGGAAAATTCGGAGACTGTGGGTGCGTACTTGTTGGCGCGGCTCAAAGATATGTCATCGCCTTTGATCAAAGAAGTTAGAGGTCTGGGGCTTATGCTCGCAGTTGAGCTTCAAAACGAAGATGGGGCGGAACTGGATAGCGAGAGGACGAAAAAGTTTGGTGGCGCGCTTCGAGACGCGGGTGTGATTACCGGGAAGATGAGTCATGTTATGGTCGGGTCTGAGCCTGTATTTACACTGGCACCCCCTCTGATTCTTACGGAGGAGCAAGCCGACCGAATAGCAGGTGCGTTTGTGACTGCGCTGCGGGCTATAAGTTGAGTTGATAAATTCGCGGGCTGTTTAGATTTTTCGCCCCTGCGATCTCCACCGGAGTACGCATGCACCTGAGTTGGATTGACTATGCCATCGTTCTCGTCTATGTCGGCGGCACCATCGTCGCTGGCACGTTGGCGCGCGGTGCCATCAAGGGCATTTCCGACTTCCTCGTCGCTGGCCGCGGTCTCAAAATCCACATGGCCGTCGCCACTATGGTCTCAACCGGTCTCGGGCTGGTTACGGTCATGTACATGGCCGAGGAGGGTTTTAAATACGGCTTTGTGCCCTTCGTCTTTGGCCTCATGGCCCTGATCACCACCCTGATCATCGGCCGCACGGGCTTCATCGTCAGCCGCTTGCGCCATTTGCAGGTGATGACCGTGCCCGAATTCTACGAACTCAAGTACACGCGCGGCGTACGCCTGCTCGGCGGCATCATCCTCACCCTCGCCGGTACCCTCAACATGGGACTTTTTCCCATCCTCGGCAGCAAGTTCGTCGTCGGCTTCACCGGCCTCGACAAGGAATACGTCAACTACGTCATGATCGGCATGTTGCTCATCGTCGTCTTCTACACGCTGATGGGCGGCATGGTCTCGGTGGTGCTGACGGACTTCGCTCAGTTCGTGCTGCTGGCGTTGGGGTTTTTCTTCGGCACGTATGTCATTCTCAATCATCCGCAACTCGGCTGGGACAACCTCGTCCAGGCCGTGCAAATCTACAAAGGCGATATCGGCTTTGACCCCATAGCCAATCCCGGCTACGGCATCTCAATGATCTTATTTTTATTCTGCGTCGGTCTGGTCGGCGTGGTCTGGCAACCCGAAATGATGCGGCCGCTGAGTGCCGAAAGCCCCAGGGTGGCCCGCCGCGTGTTCTGGATTTCTTCTGCCACAGTCATGGGGCGGGCGATGGTGCCGATGTTTTGGGGCATCGCGGCACTGGCCTATTTTGGCAACCCCGAACTCGACCCCCACTACGCCATGCCCGAAATGCTCGGCAAAATCCTGCCCATAGGCATCGCTGGCCTGCTCATGGCCGGGATGTTCGCGGCCTTCATGTCCACCCACGACAGCTATCTGCTGGCCTGGAGTGGCGTCATCGTCCGCGATGTGGTCTCGCCGATCAAGGCCATGCTCGCCAAGTCGAGCGGCGAGCGCGAAGCAGACGGAACCTGGGGCGGGCTATCGAGCGAGCGCGAGATCTACTGGACCCGGGCTATCGTCGTTATCCTCGCTACCTTCTTGGCCATTTTCGGCGCGCTCTACCAGCTTCCCGAGACGGCCTTCCGCTTTATGTACGTCACTGGCAGTATCTACTTCTCCGGCTGCGTCGGCACCGTGGCCCTGGGACTGTACTGGAAAAAGGCCAATACTCCAGGTGCGTACTGTGCCCTGATCCTGGGTGCGCTGGTGCCGCTCAACTTCCTGATTATGACCGAAAACCAGCACCTGGTGCCCGAGTTTTTGTTGCCACTGGTCGAAAACTCCAACCTCGTCGGGATTACCAGCCTGGCCCTGGGCGGCCTCGCCATGCTGGTCGTTGCCTCGCTCACGCAGCGCTCGCACCCGCCGCGTCCTTTAGACTTTAGCAACATGGAGTAGTGCAATGGACGTCGAAACCTGGAAAGTCTTCTGGCAATTCGTCTTTATCGCCGCTAGCGTCCTCTTTTACGGCATTGTTATCGCCGTCGCCTACAAAGGCTTTGGCGATGTGGTCAAGATGATCCGCAACATGGCTGCTGGCCGCGGGGCCAGCGAATCCGCCTCAGACTCCCAGCACGAGTGACGCAGCACATATACTGGCGTTGCGCTAATTCAATCAAGGAAACCGCGATGATCAATGCGACCTTATGCTATGTCAAAAATGGCAATAAAACGTTGATGCTGCACCGAGTGAAAAAGGAAAATGACATACACGAGGGCAAATGGAATGGCCTGGGTGGTAAGATGGAAGCGGGCGAGACGCCTGAGGAATGCGTTATTCGAGAGGTGCGCGAAGAGAGTGGCTTGCAGATTCAAAATCCCGCTTTACGAGGTGTGCTCACGTTTCCAAAATTTGATGGGAACAATGACTGGTTGGCTTTTGTGTTTACCGCGGAGAGGTTCACGGGTGAGTTGATCGACTCGAGTGAAGGGATCCTGAAATGGATTGACGACTCAAAACTGCTCGACCTCAACCTTTGGGAAGGCGACAAAATTTTTCTGAAATGGTTGTATCAGGATGCGTTTTTTTCGGGTAAATTTACGTATGAAAACAAACGGTTGATCGATCACGATGTCGTGTTTCACACATTGTCTAGATCTGTGCCATGAACGAAAAAGCTGAAGCGATTAAAAAGCGATACAATTATCGCCGCCTGATTCTCACGGGCAAAATCGGTCTATCCAGACACGCGGCGGTCA
>JAPPIE010000080.1:0-21343 GCA_028874765.1 Gemmatimonadota bacterium | reverse complement strand
TATCGCCGCCTGATTCTCACGGGCAAAATCGGTCTATCCAGACACGCGGCGGTCAAATTCATCGGCGCAGATACGGCGTATCACCTGTATGCCCGTGCAACGCCTCGGCATCGTGCGAAAAAGAAAAGCGCGTAATGCGATGGTCTTAGGATATGTCTGCAATAATTTTCCGAAGATAATCCGCGTCTTCTTTTGCCCATGCTTCCAAATTTGGAGGCGATGTTTGCGCGTAACCGACTTGACGGATGATGGTTTCGTCAAATTTGTATTCGGTGTGGACGGATAAGGGTCCGTCAAATCCCATTTCGTGCAATAGCCCCAGGCAGCGATGCCAATCTACGCATCCTTCTCCTGCTTTTGTGAAGCAAGGGCGATAGCGCGGTGTTTGACCTTCCGGTTGCGGCAGATAATACGCATCTTTAATTCCCACGACTGAGATATAATCCCGAATCATTGCCAATCCCATTGCCCAGTCTTCTCCATCCAGTGCGAGATGTCCGAAATCGGGGTACGCGCCCACGTATTGCGGGTCAAAGCCGTTGATGAGGTGCATCAATCCCGCGCAGTTGCTTCCCAGGCAAGGCCCGCTGTGAATCTGATAGCAGGTCTGCACGCCGTATTTTTCACTCAGGCGTACAATTTTTTCCAGATCTCTTCGCGCTGTATCCACGATCTGCCAGTAATCATCGCCGGGCTGATATTTCCAGAATCCGATTTTGAGACGGGGAATTTCGGCTTCGGCACATGCGGTATAGTAATTTTCTATTTCTGGTGATTCTGGATCTACGAGCGTCACGGGCGCGGTTATCATGGGGCAGATCAGGCCCTGACCGCGCCAGACTTCGGCTGCTTTGGGCAATGCCTCAATTACATTGTCTGCGTGAATGGGATGGCCCGGACGCACGCACAGGTCAATGCCGTCATAGCCCAGTTCTATCGCTTTTTCGCCGAGTTCGGGCACGGAATACTGCGCGAAAAATTTGGAGTTGATAATGAGTTCCATTTGAATGATTCCTTATTCTATATGGGAAAATCGTACGTTTCATCGCCCAATCCATAGGGCTTGAGGGAGATTTTGAGGATTCGCCTTGAGGGCCAGAGAGGCGCGATGGTCGGATCTCAGAACCAGTTTGATTTATGACCACTGACTCATTATACTGATTATGTGGTGTATTCGGTAGTTAAAACGACAAAGGAAATGATATGAAGACGTTGACAAAAAAAGATATTGAGGCTTTCAGAGAGCGGGGATATCACGTTGCGCGGGGCGTGTTTGATGGGGATGAAATTGCGCGTTTGCGCGAAGGATATGACTATATTCTCGAACTGGCAGCGCGGACAGATCTTCCCGATGCAATTCTTCAGGGCAAAGACCGCGAGGTGCATATTCACTTGCAGACGCCCAGACCGATGGTTGGCACAAAGGCTGTTCCGTATCTGCGAAAAGTCCAGTGGCCTTCTCTCATTCACCCTGCGTTTGAGGAGATTCGGAATAGTGCGAAATTTCCCGCGCTGTTAGAGCGGTTGATCGGAACGTCGTTGAAGCAGTATATCAACCAGATCAATTTTAAAATGCCAGGTGGGGATATTCATTTTCCATGGCATCAGGATATCCGTCCCACACCGGCGTTTCGCGATCAGGTGAATAATTATGTGCAGACCATTATTGTGGTGGATGAAGCGACGGTTGCCAATGGTTGTTTGCACGTTGTTCCCGGCAGCCACAAGTTGGGAAATTTGAAGGTGACGCGGTATGCAAAGGGAGAAGTTGAAGATCAGGTGGATGTGTCGTCGGCTGTACCTTGCGAGGCAATGCCGGGTGATGTGGTGATGTTCACGTCTTATACGGTTCACGGCTCGGTACCAAATACGACGGATAAGCCGCGGCGTTCGTATATCAATGGATTTGTCCGCGCTTCGGCGTGTGATGTGGGAAAGTGGGCATTTCTGGAAGGGAAACCCGTTCCGATTACGAGTGATCGCGATTATCACGAGATTCGCTATGGGCTTCAGGATAAATAAAGAGAGGTTCACAATGCGTACAGCAAAAGCCGGTTGGGCGCAGTTTGATTCAACGCCGCCACTGGGGCTGCCTATGGGTGGTCGAGGTCCGCGGTTTTCTCCCGGGTCGGAGGTGCTCGATTCTCTGGCCGCGCAGGCGGTTGTTATTGAAGATCAAAAGGGCTATCGCACGGTCTGGATTTCGATTGATATGATCGGGATGACATGGCATGTGACGAGTCGCTTGCGCTGCGAATTGGCTTCGATAACCGGCATACCTTTTGAAGCGATTATTGTCAATTTTTCGCATACGCACAGCGGTCCCATGTCCGGGTTTGAGGGATATGCTACGACTGTGGCTAAACCAGAAGAACTCGAGGCTTATGAAGCTGATTTGCTGTCTCGTACGGTGAAAATGGTGATTGAAGCCATCGAGAATATGCGAGCGGTCTCTGTTTGTGTGCATCGCGGTACGTCGGAGATTGGGATTAACAGGCGCAGGCGAGGTGCCGATGGCAGTATGGGGATGAGGCCAAATCCAGATGGGTATATGAATCGGGATCTCTGGGTGCTCGATCTGTCCGCAGAAGACGGGCGTTGTGTGCTGTTTAACTATGGATGCCATCCGGTGATGGTTTACGGTTTTGCATGGGATGGCATTTCTGCTGATTTTCCCGGGGTGTGTCGCAATCGGTTGGTCAAATCTCTCGGACCGAATACCCACGCGCAGTTTATTCAGGGGCTTGCCGGCAATATTCGACCACGCCGCCTCGCGGAGGCAGACGCATTTCGCAAATCCACGCCAGAGGATGTTGTTGCGACGGGTGCTCAACTCGCGGATGATGTACTTGTGGCTATGGATGCGGGCGGTGAGTTGCTGGAATTGGATCTCAATTGCGTTTCGGGATTCGCACTGGCGCCGCGCGACCAGGATGCGATTCCGCCCCTTGCCCACTGGGGGGCACTTGCCAAAAGCGAGGCAGAACTGGAGCGTAATCTCGGTGCGTACTGGGTCGAGCGTTTGGGGTCTGGCATACCGCCTGCGCGATTTTTTCCCTGGTCATTGGGCCTTATTCGCCTGACGGGGGAACACACCATTGCATGGCTTGGCAACGAGGTTGTTGCCGAATGGCTCCCCTTGCTGAGGACTTATCTCAATGATCCGAATCTCATTGCCTGGGGATATTGTCAGGATGGGCGCAATTACATGCCGACAGACGCGCTTATTCCCGAAGGTGGGTACGAAGTTGACCGCGCGAATGCCTATACCAAAGCTGGTCCCGGTCCGTTCCAGATTGGCATTGACGAGGTGACCAGGAAGACATTTATCGAGTTGGCCGAACGGCTGTGACGGTTAGTTCTGATTAGATCGCCTGCCTCGTCCTCGGCGACGCTGTTCACGCCACCGCTGATATGCCTCTTCGTCAAACTCGATAACCGGGATCTCACCTTGCCAGGCCCTGGCAATGATAGGCATGATACGCGATGTTGCCAATTGGAAATCCCGCCCAAAAGGTCTCGGATTTGGAAACCATTTCCACAGGAGAGCGCCTGTGATCCGCGGTTCGTTTTCAATGGCTTCGAGCGCGACGCGCCAGCACATTTCCTGCAAGGGACGCGCGCCATCGTCATCCACGCGATATGTCCACGGTTCTGACGCTGCTTTGTAAGATTGGTTGTATCCCAATTCGGCAAATACGATGTTGCGATCCATTTTTTTGGCATAAGCTCGCAATTCTTTTACCAGACGATTCCATCCGCTGCGGAGGTCGGCCTCTGTGGGATTCTGATTTTTTGTTATCGGAAAATAGCCCTGAATACCGATCACATCCAGGGCATCCCAGAATGGCACGCGCGTGTAATCCGTCCAATTCGCCGCATAGGTGATCTGTCCTTTATATATTTTTCGCACATCTGCAATCAGGGCGCGCCATTCGGCTTCGTGATGCAGGGTTTTGTCCAATTCTGTTCCTATGACAAATGCATCGGCGTCTTTGCAGGCTTCGGCTACGGCCAAAATCCAGGCGCGATAATCCGCCCAGAAGCGCGTCCATTCTTCCTCAGAGCGAAATGCAATTTCACCCCGCCACTCAAATCCCGACCGCCAGTATGCCAGATGGGGCTTGATGCAAATTTTCAATCCCCGTTTGTGGGCTTCTACAATGGGCCGCGTCCAGTGTGCGGGAGCCAATTCACCGGCGCCTTCAAACCGCCTCACCCTGACCGATCCATCCTGAGAAATGCCCGCGTAGGGATGGGTCGCCACCCAGTTTGCCCCCAATATTTCAATATCCCGCAGCGTTGAAACCATTTCGTCACTCGCCCAATCTCGCCCACCCCCATGCGTTGAAATCGTGATCCCCCGCATTGGCGTATCATTGTCAAATGCCTGGGGCTCAAACGCGGTTAATAAGCTGAATAATAGAATGGTGCAATAACGAGGCATGATGGCCTTTCATTTAGACAAAAAAGGCGCAGTTCGCACTGCGCCTCCCTTTATTTGAGATTTGATATGACGACCTGTTACGGCAGGTCGGTTGATCCCATAAGGTAGCGATCTGCTTCGCGGGCAGCGCCGCGACCTTCTGCGAAGGCAAAGACAACGAGGCTCATGCCGCGGCGCACATCGCCTGCGACAAAGAGGCCGGGGATTCTGGTGGTGAATTCGCCTTCGATGGCTTTGGCATTGGAGCGTTCGTCGCGTTCGAGTTCGAGTTCGTCGAGAATGGTATCTTCGGGACCGAGCCAGCCCATGGATAGGAAGACGAGATCGGCAGGCCATTCTCTTTCTGTGCCGGGCACTTCGCGGAATGGCGCGCCGTTTTCTGCGGGTACCCATTCCACTTGCATGGTTTTCAATGCTTTGAGTGTGCCGTTTTCATCGCCGATAAATTCCGTGGTGCTGATGAGATATTCGCGTGGGTCTCTGCCAAAAATGGCGGCTGCTTCCTCTTGGCCATAATCGGTTTTGAAAATGAGTGGCATTTGCGGCCAGGGGTTGCTGTCGGTGCGCGTTTTGGGCGGTTCGGGAATAATGTCGAACTGGTGCAGGCTTTTGCAGCCGTGGCGCATTGCCGTGCCCACGCAGTCCGTACCCGTATCCCCTCCGCCGAGCACGATGACGTGTTTGTCTTTGGCGTTTATATAATTGCCGTCTTCAAGGTTGGAGTCGAGCAGGCTTTTGGTATTTTTGTGCAAATACTCAATGGCCTGATGTATGCCGTTGAGTTCGCGGCCTTTGATTGGCAGGTCGCGGGGTTTGAGTGCGCCAATGCAAAGCACGACTGCGTCGTATTCATTGAGGATATCTTTTGCTGGCAGGTCTGTGCCAATTTCTGTATTGGTGATAAACTCGATGCCCGATTCGATCATGAGGTCAATGCGGCGTTGCACAACTTCTTTTTTGTCGAGTTTCATGTTGGGAATGCCGTACATGAGCAATCCACCAATGCGGTCAGAGCGCTCGTACACAGTGACTTTGTGCCCGGCTTTGTTGAGTTGTGCCGCGCAAGAGAGGCCTGCGGGGCCTGAACCCACGACAGCCACGCGCTTGCCCGTGCGCTTTTCGGGTATATCGGGTGTGACCCAGCCCTCTTCCCAGCCTTTGTCAATGATGGAGACTTCGATGTTTTTGATGGTGACGGCGGGGTCTGTCATGCCCAGCACGCAGGACCCTTCGCAGGGGGCGGGACAGACGCGACCTGTAAATTCGGGAAAGTTGTTGGTTTTGTGCAATCGTTCGAGGGCTTCTTTCCAGAGGCCGCGATACACGAGATCATTCCACTCGGGAATGAGGTTGTTGATGGGACAGCCAGAGGGAAAGGGCGTAGATTCAGGCAGGCGCACACCGGTATGGCAAAAGGGTATGCCGCAGTCCATACACCGCGCCCCCTGTTCACGAAGTTTTTCATCGGGGTGATGATGGTGAAATTCTTCCCAATCTGCGATGCGCTGTGCGGGGTCTCTATCGGCCGGAAGTTCTCGATGAAATTCCATGAATCCGGTCGGTTTTCCCATAAATACTCCTTTTTTCAGGCTTCAACTTCCACGCCGCGGCGGAATGCTTCGAGCCATGCATCTTCGCCTTTCAAACCCTCTTGTTGCGCGGTTTCATAAGCAGAGAGAATGCGCTTGTAGGGCTTGGGGAAGACTTTGACGAATTTGGGCAACATGTCATCCCAATGGACGAGGATGTGTTGCGCCACGCTGCTCTCGGTGTAGTCGGCGTGTTTGGTAATCATACTTTTGAGTTCTTCAATGTCTTCGTCATTTTGGACGGGTTCGAGATCGACGAGTTCGGGATTGCAGCGTATGTGGAAATCGCCGTCTTCGTCGAGCACATAAGCAATGCCGCCGGACATGCCAGCGGCAAAGTTGCGCCCGGTTTTGCCCAAAATGACAGCCATCCCACCCGTCATATACTCGCAACCGTGGTCGCCAACGCCTTCGACGACTGCGCTAACGCCCGAGTTGCGCACGCAGAAGCGTTCGCCTGCCTGACCGCGGATGAAGGCTTGCCCATTGGTTGCACCGTAGAAAGATACGTTGCCGATAATGATGTTGTCTTCGGCTTTGAAGGTGGATCCCTCGCGCGGATAGACAATCAGTTTGCTGCCGCACAGTCCCTTGCCAAAGTAGTCATTGGCGTCGCCTTCGAGGCGGAAGGTGATGCCCGGCGGCGTAAAGGCGGCAAAAGATTGTCCGGCCGATCCCTCAAAGGTGATGTCAATGGTGTCTTCGGGCAGGCCATCGGGGCCGAACCTGCGGGTAATTTCGCTGCCGAGGATGGTGCCGACCACGCGGTTGGTATTTTTGATGTCGAATTGCGCGCGCACTTTGCTGCCGTCTTTGAGGGCGGGTTCGCAAAGGTCGAGCAGGATCTGGTTGTCCACTGCGTTTTCGAGGCCGTGATCCTGGTCGATCTGGCAATAACGGCCAATGTCGGGATCGGCGTCTGGTTTTTCGAGAATGGGGGACAGGTCCAGATATTTCGCCTTCCAGTGATCGGTTTTTGCCTGGTGGAGCAGGTCGGTGCGACCGATGAGTTCATCGATGGTGCGCACGCCGAGTTGCGCCATTATTTCGCGCATGTCCTGTGCGATAAAACGCAGGAAATTGACGACCTGATCGGGGTCACCCATAAATTTTTTGCGCAGTTCGGGATGCTGCGTGGCCACACCTACAGGACAGGTGTCGAGGTGGCAAACGCGCATCATGATGCAGCCCATGGCGACGAGTGCTGTGGTGGCAAATCCAAATTCTTCGGCACCGAGCAGGGCTGCAATAATCACATCGCGTCCGGTTTTGAGTTGTCCGTCGGTTTCGACTACGATGCGCGATCTCAGATTGTTGAGCACCAGAGTCTGGTGGGTTTCGGCAACGCCGAATTCCCAGGGCAGGCCAGCGTGTTTGATGCTGGTTTGCGGCGATGCGCCGGTGCCGCCGTCAAGGCCTGAGATGAGTACCACATCGCCGTGGCCTTTGGATACGCCGGCTGCGACGATGCCTACATTGATTTCTGCGACGAGTTTGACGTTAATTCTGGCATGGTGGTTGGCATTTTTGAGATCGTGAATGAGTTGCGCCAGATCTTCGATGGAGTAAATATCGTGATGCGGCGGTGGTGAGATGAGTTCTACGCCCGGTGTGGAGTGTCGAACCGTGGCAATCCACGGATACACCTTTTTGCCAGGCAATTCACCGCCTTCGCCCGGCTTGGCACCCTGCGCCATTTTGATCTGTAATTCTTTGGCATTGACCAGATAATTGCTGGTGACGCCAAAGCGTCCAGAAGCCACTTGTTTGATGGCGCTGTTTTTGGAATCGCCATTGGGTTCGAGGGTATAACGCGCCGGGTCTTCGCCGCCTTCGCCGGTGTTGCTTTTGCCTCCCAGACGATTCATCGCAATGGCGAGTGCTTCGTGCGCTTCTTTGGATATCGATCCATAGGACATGGCGCCAGACTTAAAGCGCCTGGTGATTGCTTCGACGGGTTCAACTTCGTCAATGGGAATGGGTTCACTGGCGTAGTTGAAGTCCAGGAGGCCGCGCAGGGTTGCCAGGTTTTTGTCCTGTTGATCAATGAGGGTGGCATATTCTTTGTACACGTCGTAATCGTTGATGCGCGTGGCGTGCTGGAGCTTGTGAATCGTAAGGGGGTTAAAGAGGTGATATTCCCCGCCTTGTCGCCACTGGAAATGCCCGCCGACGTCGAGGGTGCTGCCATTGACTGAAATTTTGGGATATGCATCGCGATGTCGCATCAGGGCTTCTCGAGCAATGACATCGAGGCCAATGCCGTCTATGCGGGAGTCTGTCCAGGTAAAATATTGATCAATAATGTTTTTTGAAATGCCAACGGCTTCAAAAATTTGAGCACCTCGATAAGACTTGATGGTGGAGATGCCCATTTTGGCCATGACTTTGACCACGCCTTTGGTCGCGGATTTGACATATCCTTTGACCGCATCGCGGTAGGAGATATCGGTCAGTTGCTTTTCGGCGATCATGTCGGCCAGGCTTTCATAAGCCATATAGGGATTAATCGCCTGAGCGCCATAGCCGATGAGCAAGCAGAAGTGATGCACTTCTCTGGGCTCACCTGTTTCGAGGGCAATTCCGACTTTGGTGCGCGTCCCTTCTCGGATGAGGTGGTGATGGAGACCGCTCATGGCCAGGAGCGCGGGAATGGGGGCGTGGTCTTTATCGACACCGCGGTCTGAAAGAATGAGTATGGTATAACCGTCTTCAATGGCGTTGTCAGCTTCTGCACACAATTTATGCATGGCTTTTTCGAGGCCGGCTTCACCATCGGCCACATTGAAGAGCATGGGAATGGTGGTGGCTTTGAGCCCCGGGCGGTCAACGCCGCGCAATTGCTCGAATTCTTCATTGGTCAAAACGGGCGTGTCGAGATGAATTTGCCTGCAACTTTCGGGTTCGGGAATAAGCAGATTGCGCTCTGGACCAATGGTGGCGTCAGCCGAGGTGATGACTTCTTCTTTGAGGGGATCGAGAGGCGGATTGGTCACCTGTGCAAAGAGTTGTTTGAAGTAGTTGTAGAGCAGGTGCGGTTTGTTGGACAATACCGCCAATGGTGCGTCGTTGCCCATTGATCCGACGGGATCGCGCCCAATTTTGGACATGGGACCAACAAAAATTTTGAGGTCTTCAAACGTGTAGCCAAAAGCCTGTTGTCGCATGAGCACTTCGGCGTGATTTGTAGGGGGTGCAATGGGTGCGACTGCGGGCAGGTCTTTGAGTGAAATGAGATGGTCGTCGAGCCATTGCTGGTAGGGATGCTCGGAGGCCATTGACTGTTTGACTTCGTCATCGGAAATGATACGGCCCTTTTCGGTATCGACGAGAAGGATGCGACCGGGTTGCAATCGACCTTTGTAAGCGATGCGCTCGGGTTCTAATTCGCAGACACCTGCCTCGGAACTGAGGATGAGCAGGTCGTCTTTGGTGACGTAATAACGCGAAGGACGCAAGCCATTGCGGTCGAGGCAGGCACCCACGATTTCGCCATCGGTAAAGCCAATAGAGGCCGGACCGTCCCAGGGTTCCATGAGGCAGGAATGGTATTCGTAGAAGGCGCGCCTTTCGGGGGGCATGCTCTCGTGGTTTTCCCAGGGTTCGGGAATCATCATGACGGCTGCGTGCGCCATTGAGCGGCCAGATAGAGACAGAAATTCAAAGCAGTTGTCAAAGATCGCGGAATCCGAACCGTCTTCGTAGAGGATAGGGACTATTTTTTGTACGTCATCACCCCAGAGCGCTGAAGCCAGCATAGCCTGTCGGGTTTTCATCCAGTTTTGATTACCGCGCAGGGTGTTGATTTCGCCGTTGTGGATGAGGTAGCGATAGGGGTGCGACCTTTCCCAGGAGGGAAAGGTGTTGGTGGAAAACCGGGAATGCACGAGGACAATCGCGGCTTCCATGCGGTGATCTTGCAGGTCGGGGTAAAATTCGGGCACCTGCATGGGCGTGAGCATGCCTTTGTACACAATGGTGCGCGACGACAAGCTGGGGATATAAAAATTTTCGTCGTGCCCGGCATAGCGGATCGTATTGGTGGCGCGTTTGCGAATGACGTAGAGTTTGCGTTCAAATGCCATGGCGTCGGACAAGTCGGCACTGCGACCAATGAAAATTTGCCACACAACGGGTTCGCAAGACCTGGAGGTGAGACCCAGATAGAAGTTGTCGGTGGGCACTTTGCGCCAGCCGAGGACTTCCTGTCCTTCTTCCTGGACAATATCCTCGATGATTTGACGCGTTTTTTGACGGATGGACCGGTCCTGGTCATCGGTCATGAAAATCATGCCGACTCCGTATTGACCGGGATCTGGAATATCAATGCCCACTCCCTTGCAGGCGTGTTCAAAGAAACGATGTGGAATTTGCATCAAAATGCCAGCGCCATCACCCGTGTTGTCTTCGGCACCGCGCGCACCCCGGTGGTCGAGACAGACAAGGGATTCGAGGGCCATTTTGACGATCTGGTTGGATTTTTCGCCTTTGATATTCACGACAAATCCAATGCCACAGGCGTCGCGTTCGTATTTGGGATTGTAGAGGCCGTGCTTGCGAGGATATGCCATAAAAAATGTTCCTTAATCACATGGCGCGAAAATGCCAGAACCGCGATCCGGCCCTGGCATTTGAAAACCGGTTGTTTTGTTAGACGCTATTCAAAGGCGACTGCATTGATTTCGATGTATTCCAACCATTCGTCGGGGGTGTCTTCTTCGGCGAAGATTGCTTCAACTGGACATTCGGGTTCACAGGCTCCGCAGTCGATGCATTCTTCGGGATGAATATAGAGCATATTGAGACGTTCATCTTCCGGCAAATCGGTTGCGTCGGGTTCGTAGATGCAGTCCACCGGACAAACTTCCACACAGGACCTGTCCATAACATCAATGCATGGCTCGGCGATAATATAGGCCATTTTTATTTTCCCTTTCCTTTGCTATTGTTCCGACTCATCCGGCGTTGGCTTTGCCAAATATACTTATTTGGTTAGCTTTGTCAAGTATTGTAAGTTAAAATTATGATTACAGGTACACAAAAGAAGAAAATTTACTTTTAGGATAGATTCTTGAGGAGTTTTGCAACGGACCAATCGCCCTCTGCGCGGATGTCCAGGGTGAATCGTTGTCCGGTATCTTTTCTGCGTTCGGCAATCACCTCTGAACCGTTGTAAAGCTGGTGCAAAAACGCCTGGAGATCGTCCTTTATGGCGTTGTGTGTGTTTTCTGTATTGGGAGCATTGAGTCGGTCGTTGAGGATGAGTCTGAGTTCATTTCCTCGAAAAGCGACCGCATCTTCTGCTTCAAGACGCTGGCAGATTGTGCAGGCCGCGCGAACCGCTGAGGATAATTGCTGCGCAAAAGCACCTCCGTTGGGCTGCTTGCGGTTGTAGAGCAGGCCGCGTTTTGCGTCCGTGTCGTCAATGCTGATGTCGTATTCGTGACCGATGAGCAGAGTCACAGGACCATTGGGTACGTGACTGTAATCGGCTACATCGAGTAGTACATCTGCCCCATTGTGTGCAGAAATCCAGTTGTTGAAGGTTTTGAACCAGGTCTCAGGTGCGATATTGTGCCCCTGATCGAGATAAAATTTGACGCTGATTTTATGGGTTGGCATAATTACCTTTCACACCACATTCATTTGACCATAACAGGCATAGGCTTCTTCGATGAAGAGTTGTGCTTCTTCGACGACCTGGTGGGCAATGTCGCGGGTGTATTCGGCGACTTCCTCTTCGTGAACGCGGAAGAGATAATTGGCAAATTTTGCGCCGGCAAACTGATTGTAGAACAATTCGGTATCGCAAAAGCGCGTGCGAAATTCTTCGACAATAGCATCGGCGTCTTCGGGTACGTCGAGAAACTGCGTTTTGACCAGTGCTTTGGCGGCGTGCAACATGGCGCTAAAAGCCGTTTTGTACGCGGCTTCATAGTCGCCTTCTTCCAGGTGAATTTGCGATTCAAAGGATTCGGTTTCACAGCCGGACAGTTCAAATTGTACCAGTGAAACCACTTCACCAGCGCATTCGCCTTTGCCCATATCGCCGATGGTAAATTCGCGTATGTCGCCCCAGTCTGTATAGTAGGAGGAGTCAATCTCATGTGCGGGAACTTGCGTGAGCCCCTGCAGCAGTTCTTTGACGTCCTTTTTGCCGATGCGCTGAATATAGGCCTGGAAGCTTTCGTCTTTTTCTCGGTTTTCGACGTAATTGTCGGTGATGCGTTCGATAACGGCCGGAATATTTTTGGAGGGGATAGCACCCATAGCCAGGCCGTAAGAGGCTGCATTTTCGGTCCATTGTCCGCCGAGTACGACCTGGAAGTGCGGCACGGTATAGCCATTGATTTTTCGGCTGTTGCCGTAAAAACCGAGATCGGCTACGTGGTGTTGACCACAGGAGTTAAAACACCCGCTGATTTTGATGCGGAAGTTTTTGATGGCATCGTCGAGTTGGAGGTTCTGTTGCGCCAATTGCGTTCGCAACTCCGCTGCGAGACCGCGCGACGAGGAAATGCCCAATTTGCAGGTGTCGGTGCCCGGGCATGCAGTGACATCGACGATGGTGCCAGCCCCGGGTTCGGCTAATCCCAGTTCACAGAGGTCATTGTAGAGCGAAACGACATCGGACTCGCTAACCCATCGCAGGATGATGTTTTGCTCGACGGTGGCGCGAATGGTGTCTTTGACGTATTTGCGCGCGATATTGGCCAGATTTCGCATCTGTTCGGATGTGAGATCCCCCAGTGGCAGACATATTGTTGCGACCACATAGCCTTCTTGACGTTGTTTGTAGATGTTGGTCTCTGCCCAGGCATCAAATGCTTTGGGACGCGCAACCCCATTGAGGGGGGCAGCGATTTTGAGAGGTTCTTCAATGTAGTTATCCAGGTTGTCGAGATAGGCTGTCCACGCGGGGTCTTCAGGCAGGATTTTGCGTTCTTCCTCGACAAGGCGAATAAATTCTTCGATGCCGAGTTTGGCGACGAGGAATTTGATGCGCGCACGGGCGCGATTAGTTTTTTCGCCCAGGCGAGCAAAAACGCGGCATATTGCCTGTGCTGTGGGCAAGAGTTCTTCGGGAGGCAAAAATTCCGAGTAGAGTTTGGCCTGGTGGGGCACGGCTCCTAAGCCGCCGCCAACGTAGGTTTCGAACCCGCGTTTGCCATCTTTGATGCGCGCGATCATGCCCATGTCGTGCATGCTGGTCAAGCCGCAGGCTTCCTGAGCGCATCCGGAAAAGGCAATTTTAAATTTGCGACCAAAGTCCTGGCAGTCGGGATGCCCGAGGAGGAAGTTGGCGAGGGCGTGAGAATACGGCGTGACATCGAATGTTTCGGTGTGACACACGCCCGAGAGCGGACAGGCCGTGACATTGCGGATGGAGTTTCCACAGGCTTCGCGGGTGGTAATGCCCACGGCGGCGAGGCGGCGCATGAGGTCGGGTGTGTCTTCGATGTGTACGTAGTGGATTTGAATATCCTGGCGCGTGGTGATGTGCAATATGCCTTCAGAATATTCTTCGGCTATGTCGGCTAATACCTCCATTTGATCGGTGGTCAGGCCGCCATAAGGAATTTTGATGCGCTGCATACCCGGCGCATCCCAGACCGTGTCCGGTCCTTTGAGAAGGTCGCCGCTGGGATAGTGGAGTGGTTTGGTTACCTGGCCGTCAAAGCGTTGCCCATTGTCGTAGCGCTGACCGTAAACACCGCGGCGCAGACGGGTTTCTGCAAAGACGCGGTCGTCAATTTGTCCCTGTTTTTTTTGTTCGATCTGCGCTTCAAATGTATCGATTTCAGCACTTAGATCTTCCGGGATCAGATCGCGCAATTCTTCTTTCCAATTTGTGGCCATGATGTATCACCTGTAGTGGAAGATTTTTGGTTGAGCATGATCAAAAATGGATTTGAAACTTAGTGTATTATGGGGATTTGTCAAGGGTAAAAGGTAAGAGGTGAGAGGTATTATCCCCCAATTTGATACATTTCGATTTTGCGCGTTGCAAGGGTGTGAGCAGAGCGGATTTCGGAGTAGCGGTCTGTGCGGCGGCGCCATATCCGGGTGATCTGGTCGCGGAGGTCGGCGTTGGACGCGCCTTGTCGCAAGGCATCGCGCAGGTCTGTTCCTTCTGAGGCGAAGAGACAGGTGTAGAGTTTGCCGTCGGTGGATAAGCGGGCGCGCGTGCAGTCACCGCAAAAGGGCTGCGTAACAGAGGCGATGACTCCGATTTCACCGCCTCCGTCGAGATAGCGATAGCGTTTTGCGACTTCGCCTGTGTAGTTGGGATTGAGGGGTTCGAGAGGTAAGACGGTGTGAATGCGGTCGATAATTTCTGCGGCGGGTACGACCTGATCCAGGTTCCAGTTGTTGCGATTGCCCACGTCCATAAACTCGATGAATCGCAGGATGTGTCCCGTGTTGTGGAAGTGTTGGGCAAGGTCGATAACGAGATGGTCGTTGATGCCTTTTTGTACGACTGCGTTGATTTTTATGGCCAGAAAGCCCGCCTTTTCAGCAGCGCGGATGCCTTCGAGTACACGCTCGGTGCCATGGGTGCGACCGCTCATGAAATTAAAGGTCTGGTCGTCAATCGCATCAAGGCTCACAGTGAGCCGGTGCAGGCCTGCATCTTTGAGGCTTTGCGCTTTGTCGGCGAGGAGATAGCCGTTGGTGGTGAGGGTGAGGTCTTGAATACCCGAGATCTGCGACAGTTTGGCGATGAGGGTTTCGAGGTCTCGGCGCAGGAGGGGTTCACCGCCGGTAACGCGGATTTTGGTGACGCCGAGATCCGCGAAAATTCTGGCGAGGCGGGTGATTTCTTCAAAGGTGAGGATTTCTGCTTTGGGAAGAAATTCATATTTCTCGCCAAAAATTTCAGCGGGCATGCAATAGGGACAGCGGAAATTGCATTTGTCGGTGACCGAAATACGCAGGTCGCGGATAGGGCGTTGCAATGTGTCGAGGAGATCGGACATGGGAATTAAAAATTAAAAATTGATCATGATTCGGCAAGGGCTAAAAATAGTCGCTTAGAATTTTAAGATTGTCCACACGGGCACGTGATCCGAAGCAAAGTCGCCGCGTGTGGTATAGACGATTTCGCCATCAGAGAAACTGATGCGCGAGCGGGTTCCCTTCACGGCTTCGGCGTGGGTAAAAATGCCCGATGATTGGACGTGATTCTTCAGGTTTTGGGATACGAGAATTTGGTCGAAAAGAATCGCTTTGACTTTGACGTCTCGCACAAAATTGTGGGGTCTGTCCCGCCATTTGTTATTTTCTGCGCGCGCACCTGGAACCATAGGGTCAAAGGTATCGCTTTCGATTTTGTCGTAGAGATAGTTGTATCCATACGAGCAATAGTTCGAATCCAACAAGGCTTCGGACGTGTTGTAGAGAAATGCATCGGGCATGTGGTCAATTCCGGCAAGTGCGTCGGGATTGCCGGATTCGAGAATGTTGAGCGAGCGGTCGTCGGGGTTATCGTTGAAGTCGCCGAGCAATACGATGTGGTCGTATTTCACGCGGCTGGTGAGATAACGCATGGTCATAGTCGCGCTGGCTTCTCGGCGCAGGCTGGTTTTGGCGCGTCCACCTGATCGCGATTTGGCGTGATGAACCAGAATTATCAAGCGGCGGCCATATCCTTCGACATAAGCCTGGAGGAGGTCGCGCTTTCGAGGAAATGCCTGGTCGTGTACTTTTTCGGGAAAGACCATTTTGAGGTCGGTAATTTCATAAGGCTCGCGCACAGCTATGGCGAGTTCCTGGCGTTCTTCGGGATCATCGAGCATGCCAATGGTATAGTTGTTGGGCAAAATGCGTTCGAGTGCGGATTTTGATTGGATTTCCTGAAACCCGATGATGTCCGCATCGAGTTCGCGCACAACTGTTTGCAGGCGTTCTTGACGCGCAGCGGAAATGCCATCGTCGAGCCAATAGATGTTGTAAGTCGCAACCTTGATCTCGGCGGGCTGTGGGCCACACGCAAAAAATAGAAGCAGTATTAGGGAGGCGAGATATGTCCTCCTTACGCGTTTTTGCATGCAAATCTCCAGATAGAGTACGGGTAGGGCTATCTGCCCAATAATATACACGATTGCGAAAAAAATAAAAGGGCGGCGGTTTATACCGTCGCCCTTTGTGTTGTCTGAGGTTGGGATCAATCGTCATCTGCGGGTTGTGCCACGGCCTCGGTGAACGAGTCAACACTATTGACCTGGTTTTCGCTGTCGCTGGATATTTTGACGGAAACGAGCCTGGAAACACCGGGTTCTTCCATGGTCACGCCGTGCAGGGTTTCGCCAGATTCCATTGTCCCTTTGTTGTGGGTGACAACGATGAATTGCGATTGTTTGGCAAATTTTTGGATGACTTTTACAAAACGCGCGATATTGGCATCATCGAGAGGTGCATCGACCTCATCGAGGACACAAAATGGACTGGGTTTGACCAGATAAATTGCAAAGAGAAGGGCGATGGCCGTCAGCGCGCGTTCGCCGCCCGAAAGCAGGTTGATGCTCTGAAGGCGTTTGCCCCAGGGCCGGGCTGTGATGATGATGGGGGCTTCGAGAGGATCTTCTTCGGGCGGCATGGTCAGGTCGGCTTCGCCGCCTTCAAAAAATTCCTGGAATGTATTCTGGAAGTTTTCTCGAATGCGGCCAAAGGTATTGAGAAAGCGCTGGCGCGCCGTGCGGTCGATGCGCGTGATGGTGCGCTTGACGATTTCTTCGGCCTCCAGAAGGTCGTCGCGTTGATGCGTGAGAAATTCAAGCCGTTCTTTTTGAACTTCGTACTCTTCGAGTGCCGCCAGGTTGACAGACCCCATGCGCCGCATACGCTCTTGTAGTTCGTGGGTCTTTTTTTCTGCCATATCCACATTAAATTCGGGATCCTGAAAACGCCCCTGTTCGGCAATATCGACTTCGTAATCGCGTTTGAGACGTTCGATGATCCCTTCACCGCGCTCTTTGATGTGCGCCATGGCGACTTGAATTTCGCTCAAACGCTCGCGGTGTTGTGTTGTGCGGCGATTTTTTTCGCGCAACTTTTCTTCAATGGCGCGCGCGGCCATCACGATTTCGTGTTGTCTGTGCGCTTGTGCATCGCGTTTGTGCTCAATGCGGGATTGTTGCTTGTGCAGGACTTCCAGTTCTCCCGATGCTGTTCCGATGCTTTCTTCGCGTTCGTGTTTGCGTTTTTGGCTTTCATCGGCCTCGCCGGACAATCGCTCGATTTCGCGGGCGATGGATTCATGCTCGCGGCCCTGGCGCACGGCTTCGTGTGCGAGGCTTTCGATGCGTTCTTTCAAAGAAGCGATTTCCACGCGCACAGCGGCGACGCCATCTTGAAGTACGCGCCGCTGGTGTTCTTTTTTTCGCAAGTCTTCATCGGCACGGCGAACCACATCTTCGAGGGTCTCTCGTTTGGTATCGAGCTTTGTTTGCGCCTCCTCTGCCTGGGAAATCAAATGCTTCAATTCGCTTTCTCGCTGTGCGAGTTGTGCAGTCTCCTGGTCGAGTTCTGTTACAGCCCGAGCCTGGCGTTTGGCTTCTGTTTCAGCGTTTTGTCGGTCTCTTTGAAGGCCCGCACGGCGGTTGTGCAAATCGGCCAATGCGTTATCGCAGGCTTCGATTTGCGCGAGGTGTTTGTCGAGTGTTTCGAGCGTTCGTGCCAGTTGTTTTTCGCACTTTGTGAGTGCGGTTTGGGCGGATTTTATGGCCGTTTGGAGGTCGTCAATTTGTTGCTGGCGACCAATGAGGCCCGATTCTGAGGTTGCATCTGCACCGCCATATACCGTGCCATCTGCGGAAAAAACTTCGCCGCTGAGTGTCACAATTTCAACGCCTCTATCATGCATGGCACCACTGTGAACAATCGCGGTTTGTACATCGCTTACAATCAGGGTATGGCGCAACAGCGCAGACACGGCACCGTGTATATCGCGCTGTGGGTTTAACAAATCGCTTGCCAGCCCGACAATCCCCTCTCCTTTGGGTAATTCGCAAAGCGTGCCATTGGTGGAGATGATGCGTTCGAGTGGCAATAATGCAGCAGCACCGTGCTCTCCTTGTCGGAGAAAATCAATGGCCCAACGCGCGTCGTCGGTATTGCTAACGATCAGACATTCCAATGCCCGCCCCAGCGCGGCTTCGATGGCGGTGACATATTCGGGCTCAACATCGACCATGTCGGCGACAACGCCCTGTATGCGATTGGAAAAAGGCGAATCCACAGCCAGGGCGCGCACGCCTTTGGAATAGCCTTCAAAGCCTTCTCTCAGTTTTTGGAGGAGGGTGACTCGCGCCTGATCGGCTTCTATATTTGCGCGCAAGCGGTTGCGCGATTCGATCTGTTCGTCTCGTTGGGCAATGCAGCGATCTCGACCCGCGATCTGTTGTTGTCGTTCTTCGGTGTGTTGGGCGATTTGACTTTCAACTTCGGCGATTTGTTTTGCGGACTGATTAGCCGTTTCGTCGGCCTCCTGGCGGCGTGCAGCCACGCGTTCAATATCCCGGGTTAAACGCGCCTGTCGCTGGGCGATGCCTTCTTGCTCGGCCTGCATGCGCTCGAGGGCTTTGCCCTGATCGCTATTTTGGCGCAACAGGTTCATCAACTGAGATTTTTGGGCATCGACTTGTGTGCGCTGTGTATCCAAATCCTGGATTTCGGCTTCGAGTTCGGTGGTTTCGGCTTCGAGTTTTGCTTCTCCATCTTCGAGTTGCTCGGTGGCTTTTTGCCTGTCTTGCTCGGCGGCTTTTTGGCCTTTTTGAGCGCTGTCAAGACGTAACTTGAGCGATTTTTGCTGTTGCTCAGCGCGTTCTAAAAATGCCTGAATGCTGCGTATCTCTTCGCGTGCAACGAGTATTTCGCTGTCTTTGCTGTGTACGCGCTCGACGTGTTGCGATAGCTCGATATTGGCCTCGGCCAGTGCGCGATCCTGGTCGGTTAGTTCGACGCGCATTTCTTCGAGTTGGGCCTCGAGGGTGGTCATGTCGGTTTCTGAAATTTCGATGTCTTCTTTGAGGAAGACCATTTCCTCGCGCAGCGGCCCAGATTGGTCAGCAAGGTCGAAGTATTGGAACCGCGCCAGTTTGATTTCGAGGTCGCGCAATTCATCCGATAGTGTTTTATAGAGCCTTGCTTTGCGCTCTTGCCGTTGTAGCGATGCGACCTGGCGTTGGATTTCTCCGAGCCAGTCTTCCATTCGCTGCAGGTCTTGTTGCACGGCGATGAGCCGATTCCACGCAGATCGTCGTCGGATTTTATACCGCGTTACACCGGCGGCTTCTTCAAAGCTCCGGCGGCGTTCTTCGGCGTTGTCACTGATGATCTCATCCACCATGCCCTGTTCGATAACATAGGAAGACTGTGTGCCCAGCCCGGTGTCCATCAGCAAATTTTGAATGTCTTTCAGGCGACACGGAATTTTATTGAGCAGGTAGTCGCTTTCGCCGGATCGAAACAATCGGCGGGTAATGGTGACTTCGGAAAATTCGGTGGGCAAAACTTTTTGTGAATTATCGAGTGTGAGCGATACTTCGGCCATACCGAGGGGTTTGCGCGAGCGCGTACCGGAAAAAATTACGTCTCCCATACTGCCGCTACGCAAAGATCGGGGGCGCTGTTCGCCCAGTGCCCAGCGCAGCGCATCGACCACATTGGACTTGCCACAACCATTTGGCCCTACAACACAGGTAATACCTTTTGGCAAGGGCATGTCGAGTTTTTGTGCAAAGGACTTAAAACCCAGTGCTTGCAAACGAGTCAGGTACAATGAAAACCTCCTACTCGAATCTTTTTAAGAACATAAGGTGCGAAAAAACAAGGGAATATGGTAATAAAAGTCAGGGCATCTGTGTATCAAAACCCGATGGGGAAAATAGGGGATACACTTTGGACTGCATTTATACACAGCAATCTGGGGAGATTTGGGGGACTACATTTTGTGGAGGGGAAGGTTGTTATCTGTCGCTATAATACTATATCTTGTGGCAGTCGTCAAGGGTAAAAAATGGTCGTTGGATCGACGCAATGTTAGGGGATGGAGTCCCTGTACCTGCCCGTTGAGATGTTAGGGTGGGGTTCTTTGGCGATTGACATTATATCGGGGGCAGTCTAATTTAGGCATGGCGTTTCGGACCTGTGCAACACTTTCACAGAATGGGAGTTTTTTATGCTGAGTTTACACGGTGAAAAAATTGTTCGAATTGAAAAAGTGATTATGAAATTTAAGCGTCCCCGCCTGATCGGGCGCAATGCGCGGATTGGCGTTCACGGAGATATGGTGACGGATCCCGTGGTTCGCATCCACACAAATAGTGGTGCTGTTGGCGTTGGGTGGTCGCGGTTGAGACAGGAAGAAGCCGAATCATTGGTGGGCAAAAGCATTGGGGATGTGTTCCAGTTGCCGGGGGGATCAAACGAAGTTGGAACGGCGATTGATTTGCCTTTGTGGGATCTGGCGGCCAAATTATCGGATCAGCCGTTGTACAAACTTTTAGGTGCTCGGGGATCTCGGGCGGTCGAGTTGTACGATGGCTCGGTTTATATCGACGATCTGGATGCTTCGGATGAGGAGGCTGTGGAGATATTCCGGGACGAAGTGAAGACCGGGCACGATTATGGGTATAAAAATTTTAAAATTAAAATTGGTCGCGGCGCGCGCTGGATGCCCGTTACAGAGGGTACGGATCGGGATGTGCTGGTTATTCACAGTGTTCGGGAAGCCGCTGGCGCAGATGCGAAGATACTCGTCGATGCGAATAATGGCACGACGCTCAATATTGCAAAAGATATTCTCGAGCGCTGTGAAGATGTGGGGATTTACTGGTTTGAAGAACCGTTTCCAGAAGATGGGGCTTTTAACGAGGATTTTAAGCAGTTCATCGTTGAGAAAGGATACGATACGCTCGTCGCTGATGGGGAATCGGGTCCTCCGCCACCCAGCTATTTTGATATGGTTAAAAAGGGATGGATCGATGTGGTGCAACACGATTTTCGCGCTAAGGGTCTTACGTGGTGGCGCGAGACTGCCGCGATGATCGAACCGTGGGGAGGCCAATGTGCGCCTCATTGCTGGGGCAGCTTGATCGAGCGCTATGCCCACGCGCATTTTGCCGCTTCGGTCCCCCATTTTTCGCTTCAAGAAGCCGCTCCCGCAGATATGCCGGGCATTGTGCTGGATGGCTGGACGATGCAGGACGGATGTTTGATGGTGCCAGATACGCCGGGTACGGGATTTGACCTCGAGGCAGATGTGATTGAAGAGGGCGTGAAGCGGGAAGATGGGTTCAGGGTG
>JAPPIE010000345.1 GCA_028874765.1 Gemmatimonadota bacterium | reverse complement strand
ACATCAAACACCACGGCCCCTCTGCTTCGCATGTAATCCTGGTAGAAGGACATTCGCAACAAGTGCAATTCGGCAACCTGGGCGCAGCACTCGCCGAACCCAATACAGAAATCCGCTTATTTGGCAAACCCGAAGTACAGGGAGAACGGCGAATGGGAGTCGTCCTTGCAAGGGGCGCGACACTACAAGAAGCGCGCGAAAAGGCAAAAGCGGGAGCAAAGGCCGTCAGCATCGCACTTTGAGAAAACCTCTTATAATGTGAAAAACTGCCGTGCTTATAAGTGCGGCAGTTTTTATTTACGATAGAATCAGTTGCGCAACAGCATCCTCATTAAGCGTAATACCCAAACCGGGTTCTTCACTCAGAGCAACATGCCCATTTTCGAGCAACAAAGGCTCTGTAAGAAGTTCGTTGCCAAAAGGCCCGCGCGCAAAACCGCTGGGACATTCAGAAATAAAGCAATTGGGAGTCGCTGCGCCAACATGCAGACCTGCCATGAGATGAACAGGCGTACTCGTACTCACATGGGACGCCCATGACACACCAAACACATCGGCTAATTGTGCGATGCGCAAAGTTTCAGAAATACCCCCAGCCCGACAAACATCCGGCAGAATGAGATCGCACTCCTCGTTCAGCAAACGATCTCGCACGACATAGCGGTTGCAGTCTGTCTCCCCAACAGCGATTCGAACAGAAGTCGATTGGGTCAACTGCCGATACCCTTGATGATCTTCGGGCAACAGAGCATCTTCAAACCACTCCACATTGCCGAGATCTTCGAGCAACCGGACAAAGCGGAGAGCATCTTTAATATCGAATCCGCCGTGCGCATCAACGAGCAACTTGCCGCGGTCTCCCACAGCGCGGGACATCTCGCGGACAACGTGCATTTGTTCATCTATCGCCCCGCGTCCACAGGACGTCTTCACCACAGAAAAACCTTCGTCCAGAACCCTTTCAATCCCCTCGCAACGAGACTCAATAGTCTGACCCGGCGTCCCCGATGAATACACGGGAATTTGCAAGCGGTAAGGACCGCCAAGCAAACGCCAGATCGGTTCGTTGTAGTACTTACCGCGAATATCCCAAAGCGCGATATCGATCCCCGCAATCGCCTCCAGTGTAAACCCCTGCGTATGGGAGCGCAGGCGCATCGTCGAAAACATGCGCTCCCACAAAACATCAATCGAGCGCGGATCCTCACCGATAAGGACAGGACGCAACAAATCTTCTACAATCGTTTTGACAACGCGGGGCGCAGCCGGAGCATGGGCTTCGCCAATACCCTCAATACCGTTATCTGTACGCACGCGAATAAGCGCTGTCGAACGCCCCGAGGGATAGACACAGAGATGTCGCATATCGGCTCTGCCGGGAAAGGTCTGTGTGGATTGGGACGCGACTTGCGGAAATTTTAATCCTGCGGTATCTTCATATCGCGTCGCACCCTGCTGGCGAGCGGTAGAGAGAATATCGCAGGTAATATCGGTAATTTTCATTAGCGGCTCCTGGGGTGTATTGTAAAAAATACGGACAGATAAAAAATAGAGTGAAATCTCACTATTTGCAAATCTCTGTCCGCACTGTGAAAGAGGATTAGATGAATACGATTGAAGCCCATATTGACCGGGCCACTATCCAGGCCATAACGCGACTGATTGTCGAACGCTTTGATCCGGAGCAGATCATTCTCTTCGGAAGCCATGCACGCGGAGAGGCTAACGAGCACAGTGATCTGGACCTGCTGGTCGTGATGCATACAGATGCAGGACGACGCCAGCACGGCAATCCTATTCGTCGGGCAATTGCCGAGCGTTTCGTGTTGCCCGTCGATATAATTATTCGCCCTCCTGATGTCTTAGCCGAGCAGCGTAATAATCCATATTCCCTGATTCACAAGGTACTGGAAGAAGGAGAAGTGGTATATGAACGACGAGTCGCCTGAACGAGATTGGTTTGAGAAAGCAGGTCAGGATTTGGAGATGGCGCGTCGGGCATTGAAACCAGGACAACCTCTGCCGGAGATGGCCTGCTATCACGCCCAGCAATGCGCTGAGAAATATCTAAAGGGCTATCTAATCGCCCATTCTGTCCCCTTCCGCTTCGTACACGATCTCATTTATCTCATGCAGTTATGCATAGCACGCAACCCGACTTTTGAGAAACTGATGCCTGCTGTCGAGATTTTAAACGAATATGGAGCGACAATGCGCTATCCGATGGAAGGCTCTGTGGAGCCTGATATGGAAGTAGCCAGAGAGGCGATCCGTCTGGCTGAACAAATTGTTACTTTAGTCAGGAAAGGTTAGACGAGGAGAAGGTAAAAAACCTAAAGAAAAGGAGACCACAAACATGAAACACTTATTAAACGACGAAGCAATACTGCATTTTATAGCGCGGGGATATTGCGTGGTCAAAACAAATGTCGCGCCGCATATCCACACACAAATACTGACAGATGCAAAAAAAGCCCTGGCAGAGGGAAACCCGGGCAATGACATATTGCACGCTGCACCGGGATTGCGCGAAATTTTTGACGACCCAGCAATGGTCGGCGCACTATCGAGCCTCCTCGGCGATTCTTATGTGATGCACTGCCACAGGCATTGCCATCGCAATACCGCGGGCACAGAAGGCCGAAATTTTCATCAAGATGGATCACCCCGTCGATTTGCTGGCTGGAGCCGCCCCTGGCGGCGTCACCATCGCCCGCGAACCGTCATGGCAATTTGTTATCCCCACCAAACGCCGATTGAAATGGGACCCACTGGCATAATGCCCGGAACGCAGTATTACAGCGCGAAACCAGAAAATGAGTTCGATTACGAATTCCCATTTGCAGTTGTCGATCCCGGCGATGTACTGCTCGTACATTTTGATTTATTTCATCGCGTATCCAGCAACACGAGCGACCGTGACCGGTATATGATGAAATTTTTATTCAAGCGTACAGAAGAACCAACAGCGCCGAATTGGCATGCCGCATCGGATTTCGATCCCGATTTCGACACCCTTGCCCACCGGATAAAACCCGACCATCCATCCGATGTCTTATTGCGCCATCCCCTCGTATGGGAATTTATGTGGCACTGGATGCGCGGTGAGCCCCTGCCCGAGTGGGGTAATGACGCGCCCGTCTCCGTGGATGACATGATGCACAACCTGAACAGCGA
>JAPPIE010000236.1 GCA_028874765.1 Gemmatimonadota bacterium | reverse complement strand
CCCGCGTGAATCGCAGTCTGAACACTCCCGCCTGCAATATCTATACCTTCTGCCTCTGCCACCTCTGCCAGATGCAAGGCATATGTCGGCGTACAGATCAGAACAGTAACCCCATGATCCCGAATCGCTTGCAAACGCTGAATCGACGACATGGACCCCCCAGAGATGGACATCGCACCCATTAAACGCGCGCTCTCATGCCCGGTCCAGAATCCGATAAAAGGGCCAAAGGAAAAGGCAAAAAACAGTCTGTCATTTGCCGTCACACCCGCTCCGCGATACACATAAGTCCAGCAACGCGCAAACCAATCCCAACTCTCTGCCGTATCCAACCAGTTCAAAGGCTCTCCCGTAGTCCCCGATGTTTGATGGACGCGGATATAGTGATCTGGCGGAAAAGTCACGTTGCTACCATAAGGGGGATACGCCATCTGGTCAGCCGATAATTCAGCTTTAGTCGTGAAGGGCAACAACCTGTAATCATCGCGCGTCTGAATATCTTCGGGCCGATAAATACCCACCCGGTTCAACTTATTGCGATAAAAATCATTGCCTTTCAGCACTGAAGACAGCATACCTCGCAACCGCTTCAACTGCCGCTGCCAGAGCGCATTTCGATCTGTAGTAAAGTCAGGCATAGTTCAAATATTGACTTCAAAAGCGCAATACAGGCCAAATGGATTGGCCGGAATAATTGAGGCGGAACCAAAGCCGCGCGTTTCGTATTCCCGATTGGTCAAATTTTTCGCATTGATGCGAAATTTTAGCAGCCTGTACGCATAAGACACCGAGGCATCCAGCGTCAGCACGTCTCTAATTTGAAATTGATTGTCCTCGGCAATAAACTGACTGGCAACATAGCGCGCGCCAATCCCAAATTCCAACCCGTTGTCAAATCCTCTCGCTGTCCACACATTAAAAATATGGCGTGGCGAAAAAGCCGCCCTATTTCCCGAACGATCCATAAGCTCGTATGTAATACCCGTTTGCGTGAACACGGGAACAAACTCGGCAAAGCGTGTGAGTGTGGCATTGGAAAATGAGTAGGACAAAAATGTGTGCCAATTTCTCACGGGGCGCATCATCACTTCAAGCTCAACACCGCGAGACCTCTGATCGCCATCTTGCTGTGTAACACCCGTCGCATCGGGAATGCCAATGTTGTTTTTTGTCAAATGATAAACAGCGAGGCTCGCGTGCAGGCGGTTGTCCAACAGATATTTTTTCGCGCCCACTTCCATCTGGAAACTCTCTTCTGTTTCTCGCGGGCCTGCGACCAGGCTCGAAGGAGGCGCAAATGCTTTACCCACATTGGCGTAAAATGAGAGATCCTCCTTAAGCGAAAACACCATACCTGCCATAGGACTCAGTTTGTTGTAATTGCGAGCCGTGGAAGTCAGGGGATCATCGTAATCAATGCGGTCGTAGCGCACACCTACATATGCCTCATAGCATGGACAAAAGACAATGCGGTTCACAACATAGGGCGCGACAACGAGACTTTTTGAATCCGCCCCCTGCGATTGCCCCGGAATAATAAAGTGAGGTTGGCTCGTGCTCGCAGTTTCCATGGGATTGAACACATCGATATTGGGCAAAGCAGCCACATCTAAGGTAAATTTATCTTTCCACTGCATCAACTCCAGTCCGGTAAGCAGCGTGTGCTCTACATGCCCCGTGCGAAATGTGGATAAAAACTCAAACTGATTGCCCAACACTTTCTGGCGGTCATCCAACAGAACAAGTGAACGCAGAATGTCCAGACTCCCCTGAGCATTGGGAAAAATGCCGCTGAACAACGTGCCCTGAGACACCCATGAAAAATCGGTATAATAGAACTTATTGCGAAGCGTGACCTGTCGCGATAAGCGCGACTGAAGATCGACGCGCGCCCGATAAATATCTTGATCTGACGCATCAAAAGGCGATTGATACGATTGTGTGCGCGGCACATCTGCGACCGCCCCATTAATAATGGGCAGACCCGAATCCGATTTGTACCTGCTGGTGACATATTCGAAATTGGCGGTCACTGTGGTTCTGTCACTGGGCCGCCATGTCGCCGCGGGATTCACAGCCCACAAGCCGCTGTCTTTATCGTCTCTATAACTATCTGATACCTGTCGTAGTGCATTGACGCGCAAGGCAATACCCTGATCAATATCCGCCCAATTTGCATCTACTGTTCCGCGCCCTGTCTTATAGGGACCGTAAGACCCCCCGACCTGGAACGCATTAGAAAAAATTGGTTGTTTGCGATTCAGATTCACCGATCCAGAAAGAGGATTGCCGCCGTATAAAAATGCGCCCGGTCCCTTGAGTACCTCCACGCGCTCCAGATTGTAAAGATTGTAAAATGTGGCTTCCGGCTCAGATGCGCCATCGGTGAGCACCAACCCGCTGGAAAGCGAATCGAATCCGCGAATGACAAAGAAATCCGTAACGCCAAATACAGTCTGAATATTGACCCCGCTCACATTTCGCAGTGCATCCCCCAAAACCACGCCGCTCTGGTGCTGGAACAACCCGTGATTGACCACACCGATACTCGCCGGAGTCAAGCGGATTGGAATGGGAACCTTCGACGCGATAGTGCTCACAGTAGGCACTTTTTCCTTGCTCTCCGTCACCACAATCTCTTCCCCCGCATAAACGGGCAGTTCTTCCTCTTCCTTCTTTTCCTCCTCTTCTGTATTTTGCGCAAAAATAAAATTACTCGTCAGGCCCAGAATACAGATAAAAATTAAAACCTGTTGAAAATAACGCATAGCAATTCTCCGATTATCGGTTGCCCCCCGGCCTTTTCCGACTATTACTCGCTCTCCGTGTCCGCAGATTTCGCCTGCGGCCCCGATACATCCATGCATACAATCCTGTGCATATCGCGCACAAAAATTTTGCCATTGGCAAGTGTTGGTGGTGTCCAGCATTTGCCCGAAAGCACCTGTGCACTGACTTTTTCACTAAAATTCAGGGGCGATGCATCTGCCAATGCGAGTTTGCCCTTATCGCTCAAAATGATCAACTGTCCATCGGCATAAATAAGCGTTCCTTTGCCATATCCCCGGCGTCTCCACTGCTCTTTTCCTGTCTCTGCTTCAATACATTTCAAGATCGCATTGTCAAAACCGTAGATATAATCGCCGATCAGGAGCGATGTGCCAAAATGGTTTTTCATGCCGCG
>JAPPIE010000098.1 GCA_028874765.1 Gemmatimonadota bacterium | reverse complement strand
TGAAGTCGCGTGAAAATTTGCTGGATGATGCGCGTCAAAATATTCCGGAAATGACCGTGCAGGAAGTACATGATTATATAGAAGAGGGCAATAATCCCGTATTACTCGACGTGCGCGGACTGGACGAATGGGAACGCGGGCACTTAAAAGGATCTGTACACATACCCCGCGGAGAATTGGAATACCAGGCAGAAGCGGCAATGCCCGACAAATCGCGTGAAGTGATTGTAATTTGTGCAGGTGGCGTGCGATCCCTCCTCGCTGGCGAAACCCTGAAAACGATGGGATACGAAAAGGTAATCTCAATGGACGGCGGATACGGGGATTGGGAAGATGCGCATTTGCCGGCTGAAATTCCGCCGCCACCTGAAGAAACGGGTGCGCCAGAAACCCCCGAACTGCTCAAAGAGCAAATTGATCATCTGGAAAAAGTACTGGCTCAAAAAAAAACAAAGCTGGCTGATATATAGCAATGGCGCATGCCTCGCCCCTACAGTCGTTCACATTTCCCAGCCCTTCTTCTTCATCTGCGTCCATCTGCGGATTCCACTTTTTACACTTGCGCAAATATTGGTGCTTCTGTATATTTTCCCGCCTTAGCACTCAAAATAACAGAGTGCTAATAACATATAAATAATTAAATTTATTACATTTAACTGTTTTTCAAGGAGGGTTCTCATGAATGTCCGTCCGCTTTCCGATCGCATCCTGGTGCGACGGGTGGATGCTGATGAGCAGGTAAAGGGGGGCATTATCATCCCCGATACTGCTAAAGAAACACCACAGGAAGCAGAGGTCGTTGCCGTTGGACCGGGCAAACGCAATAAGAATGGAGATGTAATCGCGCCAGCGGTAAAATCTGGAGAAAAAATTTTAATTGGCAAATACTCCGGTACGGAAATTGAAGTTGACGGCGATGAGTACGTAATCGTAAACGAAGACGACGTATTGGGCATTATTCAGTAAAAGGAGATTGGTATTATGGCAAAGCAGATTGCCTATGGAATAGATGCTCGCGAGCGTATTCTCGACGGTGTAACGCTCTTGAGCAAAGCCGTGAAAGCCACGTTGGGACCTGCTGGACGAAATGTGGTTGTCGCCAAATCCTGGGGATCCCCCACCGTAACAAAAGACGGCGTGACCGTAGCAAAAGAAATTGAACTCCCGGACGCTTACGAAAACATGGGTGTGCAGATGGTCAAAGAAGTCGCTTCCAAGACTTCTGACATTGCGGGCGACGGCACAACCACAGCGACAGTACTCGCCGAAGCGATCTTCCGCGAAGGCTTGCGCAATGTAACCGCCGGAGCCAACCCGATGGACCTCAAGCGCGGCATCGACGCGGCTGTTGGATCCGTAGTCAAAGCATTGGAAGACCAGAGCCAGCCGGTAAAAGACCGCAACTCAATTGCACAAGTAGGGACAATTTCCGCCAACAGCGACAGCAGTATTGGTGATATTATAGCTGACGCAATGGACAAAGTCGGCAAAGACGGCACAATCACGGTCGAAGAGGCCAAAAGCATTGAGACAACACTGGATGTGGTCGAAGGAATGCAGTTTGACCGCGGTTATCTGTCGCCCTATTTTGTGACCGATCAGGAAAACATGGAAGCCATACTGGAAGACGCGCTGATCCTCATTCACGAGGCGAAGTTGTCAAACATGAACGACTTATTGCCTCTGCTCGAAAAAGTTGCCGGTGCTGGCAAGCCGCTTCTGGTCATTGCCGAAGATGTCGAAGGCGAAGCCCTCGCCACTTTTGTCGTCAACAAAGTGCGCGGCACCCTCGCTGCCTGTGCCGTAAAAGCACCGGGATATGGCGACCGCCGCAAAGAAATGTTGGGTGATATCGCCGTGCTAACAGGTGGGCGCGTGATAACGGAAGATCTCGGCATTAAGCTCGAAAACGTCGAGATTAGCGACCTCGGGCAGGCCAAGCGCGTGGTAATCGACAAAGACAACACTACAATTGTAGAAGGCGTGGGATCTATAGCCGATATCCAGGGTAGAACGAGCCAGATTCGTCGGCAGATCGAAGATACCACCTCTGACTACGACCGCGAAAAACTCGAAGAGCGATTGGCGAAATTGGCCGGTGGTGTGGCCGTCATCAATGTTGGTGCGGCAACAGAAACAGAGATGAAAGAAAAGAAAGCCCGCGTCGAAGATGCACTCCATTCCGTACGCGCTGCAGTTGAAGAAGGCATCGTGCCCGGCGGCGGAGTCGCCCTCCTGCGCAGCCTTGGCGCATTAGACGAAACGGATGTGCATGGCGACCAGAGCACAGGCGTAGATATCGTGCGTCGCGCACTGCAAGCACCGCTGCGTCAGATCGCCGATAATGCCGGCATAGAAGGCAGCCTCGTCGTGCAAAAAGTGAAAGAAGGCGAAGGCGCTTATGGGTTTAATGCACGCACCGAGCAATATGAAGACCTGGTAGATTCCGGTGTGATTGACCCCACAAAAGTGGTGCGCACTGCAATCGAAAATGCAGCGTCTATCGCGGGGCTATTATTGACAACCGAAGCTCTGGTGACAGATATGCCAGAAGAAAACGAAGGTGCTGCGCCCGCCCACGACCCCCATCACGGGCACATGCACTAAATCGGACTGTCAAAATATGCTCGACTTCCACAAAGGGCTGACCGCTGGTCAGCCCTTTTTTTGTGTGTTTGGTTGAAATTGTGGGCAGTTTTGTCTATATTATGATTATGCAAAGACTTAAATTAAATTTGAGCTAACATTTGTGAAAGGATAGTATGGCAAAAACGAAATCACAGACTGATGAACCTCGGGAAACTGAAGGCGCAACATCCACAGCCAAAAAAGCAAAACGTCCGTCAAAAAAGCAGGCAACTAAAAAAACAGCTAAAAAGCCAGCAAAGAAAACGAACACCAGGTCTTCTACACCGCGTGTATCGAAAAAGCAATCGTCCAAAAAACCTGCAAAAAAGCAGGTAAGTAAAAAAACAGCCAAAAAGCCAGCTAAAAAAACGAACACCAGGTCTTCTACACCGCGTGTATCGAAAAAGCAATCGTCCAAAAAACCTGCAAAAAAGCAGGTAAAACAGGCCAAGAAACCAGCGCAGCAAGCCAAGAAGCCTGCAAAAAAGGCTGAAATGCCTGCCGCACAGGAAGAGCGCACGGTGATCTCATCGCCGCCATCCAGACAGCGAAGGGAAA
>JAPPIE010000443.1:25465-27983 GCA_028874765.1 Gemmatimonadota bacterium | reverse complement strand
ACAACTTTAATGAAACACCACCATCTTCGTCTCCGTCATCTCCTCCACCGCGTACTTCGGCCCCTCCTTGCCCATCCCGCTATCCTTCAGCCCGCCGTAGGGCATCAGGTCTGCACGCCACTGCGTACCCCAATTGACGTGAATATTGCCCGAATGGACCTCCCGCGCAAACCGCATTGCCCAGTGGATATTCTCTGTAAACAGTGCCGCACTCAAACCGTAATTCGTATCATTGGCCATCGCAATAGCAGCGTCGATATCGTCAAACCGCGTAATACCCACCGCGGGACCAAACAACTCATCGCACGAAATTTTCATACTCGGATCCACATCGGCCAGAATCGTCGGCTGATAAATCGCACCATCGCGCTCGCCGCCCGTCACCAGACGCGCGCCAGCACCTACAGCATCCTGAATCCAGGCCTGCACGCGCTCGGCATCGCGCTCTCTCACCATCGGACCCATCGTCACGCCATCATCAATGGGATTGCCCGTCGCCAGCGCCTCGACCTTTGGCGTCAACGCATCGATAAAATCGCCGTAAACCGCATCATTGACAATCACCCGCTGCGCTGAAATACACACCTGCCCGGCATTGGCAAAACCCGTCGTCGCCGTCGCAGCAGCCACCTGATCCAGATCCGCATCCGGCATCACAATCAAAGGCGCGTTGGACCCGAGTTCCATCGTCACCTTCTTCAACCCCGCCATATTGCAAATCTCCTCCCCCACATCGCGGCTACCCGTAAAACTAATCTTGCGCACGCGGGTATCCGAACACAGCGCATGGCCCAACTCATTCCCCGGACCCGTAATACACTGCACAGCCTCGGCAGGCACACCGGCCTCCACCAGAATCTCCACCAGCTTCAGCGCCGAAAGCGGCGTATCCGTAGCTGGCTTCACAATCACCGCATTGCCCGCAGCGAGTGCAGGACCCACCTTGTGACACACCAGATTCAGGGGAAAATTAAACGGCGTAATCGCCAGCACCACCCCACACGGCACGCGCAACGTAAAACCAAACTGATCGCGCACGCCCGAACCGCCATCCAGCGGAATGGTCTCGCCGTACAACCGCTTGGCCTCCTCTGCAGACAGCGTCATCGTCTCAATCGCCCGCCCGGCCTCGCCAATACCCTCTGCCAGGACCTTGCCCTCTTCCAGCGTAATCGTACGCCCCAAATCCTCAACCCGTTCCTGCATCAAATTCACAGCCCGATGCAAAATCTCATACCGCTCATAAGCCGTCAAAGCCGCCATCGCTTTGGCACCGCGCACGGCCGTCGCAATCGCCACCTCTGCGTCTGCGGCATCGCCTTTGGGCACCGTATCCACCACCGAATTGTCAAATGGATTGATCACATCGATCTTCTCAGCCTTATCCACCCATTGACCGCCAATATGCATCTTCACGGCAAACCTCCTTAAATCAGTTAAAAATTACCATTCTCGAACTTCTATTTCATCTCAGACCACTCATCATGCACAGCGACACCCTGCAAGTCAACAAAATTCATCCCAACCCTCACCGCAACCACGCATCCAGATGTTCCGCCACAAAATCGTCGTCATTCAAATGCGGATAAGCATCATACACGCGATCGATCTCCTCCGCTTGTCCCGGCGACAGACCCTCCTCGGGATTCAGACACCAGACCCCCTCCAAAAGCCCCTGCCTTCGCAACACCTCGTGAACACCGGCAATACACCCGTGAAAATCATTGGCCACATCAAAAAACGCCGCATTGCAATCCGTCACCTCAATCGCCCGCGTCAGCATCTCCCCTGGCACAGCATCCAGTTGTGCAATCTCGTGACACGCCCTCAAAATTTCCACCGCCTTCTTTGTCCACACCGCCCAGTGCCCCAAAAGCCCACCCACAATACGCACATCCACACACGCGCCATCGCACACAAACCGATGTGACGTCAGCAAATCCATCACAATATTATCGTCATTCCCCGTATAAAGCGCAATATCCGCCACCCGCCCCGCAGCCACGACCCCGCGAATCACATCCAGCGTCTGATACCGATTAAAAGGCGCAATCTTAATCCCCACCACAGACTCTATCTCTGCAAAACGCCGCCAAAAATCAAACGGCAACACACATCCTCCCACAGCCGGCTGCAGATAAAACCCCATCACCGGAATCACATCGGCTATGGCGCGGCAATGTGCAACCATCGCATCGACACGCGCATTGGCAAAAGCGCGCAAACTCACCAACCCGACCTCATAGCCGCAATCACGCGCTATTTCTGCCTCTGCCACCGCCTGTCGCGTATTGCCCACAATACCAGCCACGCGGATAAAATCAGCCGGTGCATCGGCATCCATCACACACGCTGCCAGTTCCAAAACGGGCCGGTACAAATCCCATTTGGGATCGCGAATTTCAAATTGCGTGGTATGCACCCCCACGGCCAATCCCCCCGCGCCAGCAGCAATATAATAGCGCGACAACGCCTGCTGCCGCCGCGCGTCCAACTTCCGCTCGGCAGTCAGAGCCAG
>JAPPIE010000443.1:21246-25365 GCA_028874765.1 Gemmatimonadota bacterium | reverse complement strand
CGCCTCTCCAACTCAGCCCGATAATCTTCTGGCGTATCCAGATCCCGCAAAATACCCTCATCATCGACCGACACCTCCCTCGTATCTTGCGGGTGCCCCCGCATAACCGGCTTGAGACCTTCATCCCCTGAAAGTCCCAAAATCTCGCTCTGGTAACGCGACAAATTGATCAGCACCGGATGCCCGCGCTTGCCACCCGATATGGGAATCGCAATACCCCGATCGCCTTCGCGGTATGCCCGCACCACAGCCTGAACAACATTCAATTCAATCTGAGGCTGATCGCCAAGCGCGATAAGCACAGCACCTGCATCTGCAGGCAAATGACGGAGACCGCAAAGTACACTGGAAAACATCCCCTCGCGGTAGGCATTATTCACACAACACAGCACGGGCCGACCGCGCAAACTCTCGCGCACAGCATCTGCATCGTGCCCCAAAACCACCACAACACCAGCCAGATCAGCACCTGACAGCGTATCAACTACTGTTTGAAGAATCGTTCTATCGCCAAAAGGCAACAACTGTTTGGTTGACCCCATGCGCTGCGCCATACCCGCGGCCAGCACAAGACCGTAAATTTGCTCTTTCATATATCGGCTTTCGGCTTTCAGCTAATAGCTCGTTTTGCTAACCGCTGCACGCGCAGCACAACGCCAGTATAGCTTATTTTGCATTCGTAGTATAAAGATAAGGCTTACTGTTGACAAGTGCGTATTTTAACAGCTTATACATCATTTTGCAAACTTATAACAAAACAACAATTTATTAAAATACCTTGACTTTTTTTTTACAGGCATTAAATTTTCCGGGGTTATAAACAAACGGAACGCGGGCATCTCAAAACGCGAGGTCACACCATTGATTTGCGAACAATGTGGCAAAGTTCCGGCAACAAAAGCACAAACGCATGTCGAAAACGGCATAAAGCGCGTCCTTTATCGCTGTGATACCTGCGCGACCCTTACTTCCCCCAAATTAGACCGTCCGTGCGCGCAGTGCAAACAGCGAGAAGGCGAGATTAAACTCACTCGTATTCGCCCGCATGGCCGAGTAGTTACATATATATGTCAAGCCTGTGCTGACGTAAACTAATATGAACCCTAAAAATTTCATCAATCCCCCTGCTGCTGACCGCCTCGTTCCATTTTGGATATGGAACGGCATAATAGAAGAAAACGAACTCGTCCGTCAAATCCGCGAAATGAGCGAAAAAGGACTTGGTGGATTTTGTCTATCAACAGGTCCTGGGCTAAAAACGCCTTATTTGTCGCACATCTGGTTCGATCGCGTAAAATTGGCACTTGAAACAGCAGAAGAATGTGGCCTTCATGTCTGGATTCACGACGAATACCGCTATCCAGGTGGTATTGGATCAACCCAAATCACCTTAAATCATCCCCAATTCATCGCACAACAACTCACCTTTCGCGAAACCGTTGTACAGGGCGGACAACAAGTTGATCTCACGTTGCCCTGGGCACCCGTGTTACATACACTTGCCGTTCCCTTGCGAAGAGACCGCTGTCTGTGGGAAGACAAACAAGATATCAGTGCTTATCTGGGCGTCAACCATCAACACCACGCACTGCGCGACAACAACACTGTGCCCGCCTACGGTCCCCACACTTATGTATCTTTTAACCCCACCCGCCGACTGTACTGGAAAGCACCTGCCGGACGTTGGCGCGTGCTCGTGTTTTTGCAAGAACCCTCGGCAAATAGTGACTGTCCTGGTTCACACCTCGATAGGTTCAATCCAGAATCTGTCCGTACCCTGCACCAGACCGTTCAGCAACCCTATATCGAGCGATTTTCCGCTTATCAGGGCAAAACCTTAAAGGGCATGTTAACCGCAGAAACGCATTTCCCCAACGATCGCTTGCCCTGGTCATCCGTATTGCCCGAATACTTCAAAACGCGCAATGGCTACGATCTCATCTCTTGCTTGCCTGCCCTCATAACCTACTTTGGCCCCAACACGGGCCGCATTCGCTACGATTATTTTCAAACCCTGAGCGAACTGCAACAGCGACACGACAGCGCGCGCAGCGCCGACTGGTGCAAAGAGCACGACCTCAATTATGCGAGCGATATAACCCCGCTTCGCAATGCCCATCGCGCCTCTATATCCATACCTGGTACAAGCGGTGATCTCGGCGTTGAACGCGCCCAAGAATACACCGTATCATATCGCCACAGCCCGGAATTTGCAACAGCACTCGCCACGCAAACAAACACTTCCCGCGTGCTCAATACCTGTTTCCAAAACGCGAACTGGGCAACCACGCTGCAAGATATGAAAGCACACCTCGATACCCTCGGCACCCACGGAACCAGCTTCTTTGCCCCTCAGGCCCTCTACTACACACTCGACGGGTTGCGCAAACACGCCACATCTCTGTTCCACCAAAATCCCTACTGGGAACACTTCCATCTGCTATCTGACTACGCGGGGCGACTTGCCTATCTCTTAAGCCAGGGTCATCAAGTAGCCGATATTGCACTCCTCGATCCCGTCACCAGCTTGTGGGCACATCTCGCACACCCGCTTCACAACTGGTCTTATGTCGGGTATGACCCCGATGAAGAAACACTGACCAATCACCTCGTTGCCGACTGGGCCTGCATTACCAGCTCCCTGTATCAGATGCAGCGACCATTTCAAAGCCTTGACCCGGCCCTCCTCGCCCAGGCGGAAATCATTGACCGCCAATTGCAGATCGGCAAAACGCGCTATAAGGTTCTGATCATTCCCCCCATCACCAATCTGGAACGCGAAGCTTTTGACAAGCTACGCGCATTTATTAATGCAGGCGGTCTCGTCATCGCCCTGGGATTATTGCCCATCGAGGATATTCAAGAGGGCTCATCGGTCGTCGAGGGATTTTCGCGGTTGACCGACATGGACCCCGGGCGAATGATTCGCGATTATACCGGCCACGAATCGGGCGTCCACTTGCTGAGTCGAGACAATTTCATGTTTATCCGCACGGGGGGTACTGTAGAAAAAAATCAGGCGACCTCCATGCTGGAACGCCTGCTCGACGAAATACTGCCTCGGCGAGTACACATCATGTCAGACGGGAAAAGCGCTGACACAATACAATATCACCACCGAACAGATGAAAAGCACCGCATATTCTTTTTTGCCAATCGGGGAAATTCGCCCGTTACAACACAAATTTTTATACCCGCCTCCGACGGACATATAGAGAAATGGGATTTAGAAACGGGCAAACGCACACCCCTTGTGGTCGAACCTGCCGGAGAAATGAGTCGCATTAACCTCTCCTTTGATCGGCTGCAATCACATATGATCGTAACCTCTCCGGGCCACCCGAAAAAAGAAAAAAAAGAGCCTCTGGCAGAAACGCTCAAACTCAATTTAACAGGTCACTGGAAAGTTGATCCAGAAGAAGATAATGCCTTGCGCCTGGACAAATTCAAAACGAAATTCGACCTGTCTAACACGGGCGTGCATCAGGGCTGGCATCAACCGGCCTATAGCGACAGCCGGTGGCCCGAAACGCGCCCGCAATCTTTTGACAATCCAGAAGAAAAAACGATTTGTTGGTACCGAACAACCTTTGTCTCGGACATCATCCCCAGCAAACTCTCTCTGGTCATGGATCGAAGTGCCATTCAGGGAGAGCATCAGATCTACATCAACGGTTCCAAATTGCCGAGCAATGCTTTTCGCCCCACCTTCCGGTTCGATCACGCCAACGCGACGTGTTCCGTGGGGCAACGCATAAACAAGGGCAAAAATGTGATTGCCATCCGCGTGGAAGCCAACAGCCCGGGCGACGGCCTCGCCGATGCCCTGTATCTCTTTGGGCGTTTTCAGGTCAAATCCTGGCGCAGTGTATATCCCAAACTAACCCCCCTTCAAGATAGCGGTCCAGTTTTCGACTTCAAAGCGCAGGGACTGCCCTTCTATGCTGGCACCTTGTCATACACCCGAGACATCGATATCAAAACACTGCCCACGACCGCGCGTTTCAAAATTGACCTCGAACACACCGTAAAAAACCTCGCCGACATTGTCGAAATAATCATCAACGGCCAATCTCTCGGCGTGCGCGCCTGGGCACCTTATTGCTGGACTGGCAAAAC
>JAPPIE010000443.1:17869-21146 GCA_028874765.1 Gemmatimonadota bacterium | reverse complement strand
CCCATTGGAACCGGCGATCAAATCAATCGCGTAAAAACCCAAATCCAGCACCCGGTTTAACGCCTGTGTCAAAGCGCGAAAATCCTCCAACAATCCGTCATCCACGACCGCAACTGCCCTGCCCCCTGCCCGATGCAGCGGATTGATATCCTCTCCCTCAATATCCGAATCATTTTGCTTTTCATACGCGAGTAACAACTCATCCTCACTGCCCACAATGCGATACTCAGGTCCCTCAACATACGCCTGGATCAACAACACATTGTCAAATCGGCTACTTTCCTCACACAACGCTTGCAAACGCGACTGCAAATCCTCTGCATTCGCCTCCAAATACACGCCCTGTGCCATAGAGCCGTGATTGCGTTTCAGCACAACCGGAAAAGACATGTGTTGCACCACATCGCTCACAATATCTGCCACAGAAGCATGCGTCTTATACCGATCAAACCGCCGGTCTGATAGAGGATTGAACACCGTCATCGTCCTGGGCACTGTGATATTCGCTCGATCAAACAGCTCGTATTGATACCCCTTATCTTCCGCCAACTTTCCAGAAACATAATCGTTAAACGGATGTTTATTTCGCAAAAAATACAGCGGCTTTCCCTCTCTCTCCACCCGAATCACATTGCCATCTGCGGACACCGCCTCATATCCCACGCCCAACTGCCGACACGCGATCTCAAGACACCGCAAACTCTCTAAAATCACATCCTCGCCAAAACTGTCCGCCTCCCCGGGCAAACCCAACACCTCGCGTGCCAACGCCACCAGATACAGCGACCCGAGTACGCACGTAGGCTGTGGGGATACCTCCGTCAAAAAATTCAATCCCCCCGTCTCACACCGCACACAAAGCCCCTCTGGAACCAGCGATCTCAAACGCCCCACAGAAATGGCTTTCGGATGCGCCGACTGCGTCAAAACAACCTCGGCAGCTATGGGCGCAAGAGCCTGCAAAATACCCCGTGCATCGTGCCCCTTATTAACACCCACCACAAATCGCCACTTATCCGATAGAACCTTCAAATCCCGCATCAAAGCGCGAACCGCATCCGGATTGTGGGCACCATCTAAAATCAACGCTTTCCGCACCACCTCAAAGCGCCCGGGCAGAGCCAGATTCAAAACCACATCCCGCACCCGCTCATCTGCCAACACCATCCCGTACCCGTCCAGAACATGACGCGCCACAGCAACCGACAGCGCGGCATTCTCCCGAAAAGTAACCGGTCGATCCGCCATATCGTCTATTTCCGTATCGACCACCTGCAACACCGCACCCCGACGCACACATTCCCTTTCCAATAACTTCAGGACTTCGGGAACCTGCCCTGACCCCGTAAACAGCGGCCTTCCCGAACGCGCAATATGTACCTTATCCGCCGCAATCTCACACAGCGTATCGCCCAACACATCCGTGTGATCCAGATGAACAGCCGTCAACACAGCAACTTTTGAATCCCACGCATTGGTCGCGTCAAATTGCCCACCCAGCCCCACTTCAAAAACAGCCCAATCCACATTCGCCCGCGCAAAATAATGAGCCGCCAAAACCGTGAGCGCCTCAAACTTGCTAAACGCGCCCCAGCCCTCGCGCTCAAAATCGCGGCTCTTTTCGTAAAAATGCGCGACACCTTCGGCCCACACATCGCGCGCGAGCACCTCGCCATCAACACATATCCGCTCGCGCACCGTGTGCAAATGCGGCGACGTATAAAGCCCCACGCGAAAACCCGCTGCCCGCAATAACTCAGATAGTAAATAACTCACCGTCCCCTTGCCATTTGTACCCCCCACAATAACAGAGTCAAACCGCGCCTGGGGATTATCCATGCGGTGCAACAGCGCGCGCACACGCGGCAAATAATTTTCCAGCGCACCCTCTATCGGCTCACCCATCTCCCAATCGGGCAGTGTATTGAGAAACCGATTGCTCCGAAAATAATTCATATTTACCTTTCAAAATAACGTATTATTGTACTCAGAAACCGTCCATTCCCACCAGGAGGAACCGATGGAACGCATTGTCGATCCAAAATACCGCTTCGCTTTCTCCTTCAGAACCGACCAACCGTACTACCGCAAGTGCTATTGGGAAAATCTCTATGTCTTTACCTATGGCACAGATCGCGTACTCGTCGCAACGCGCGTAGTTCCCTTCACCTCACTGCACGAAGCACTCTACACCGCCTTCAAAGGACAGCGGGGAAACACACTCACACAGCACCTGTTGCCCGAAGCAATACAACAACCCCATCTCAATGTATTCAACAACAAATCTCAAGTTCAAATCTTTGCAGACAATATCTCTGCCCTCGTACCCGAACAGAACGCAGAACTCCCCGAAGAACTCATAGAAAAAAAAGAAGCGGAAATAGAAGAAGCCGCTTCTCGAATCATGATCAGACAGGGCATAGAAGGCGGGCTTGGCAGCTTTGCCTCGGGAGAAACCACGCCTTTTCTCGCCCGCGACGAACCCGATGACCCGAGCCGGTCCATCGTGCGGGAAGACGACGAAGACGCCGCACTGATCCAGATGAGCGTACAAATCGACGCCGCCATTAAAAAACACATACGCGAATCGGGCGAAGGCGCATTCGACATCGCTGCGCGACTATACACAAACCCCCGTTACCTCGGCTTTGTGCGTCGTCTCATCAACGCCAAAGGCAGTTATACCTCGCCCGTTGTCCGGGACTTTCTCAAATTTTATGCGCGATGCTTCAACATCAAAATCTCCGAACATCTTCGACAGAGCAAAGACGACCCCGACATCTTGCACCAGCGCATTGAAAGCCTATTGGGCCGTGAAAAAGGCGGACGCTATCACTACCTCAACTATCACGACCTCACCATATTGGGACGCGTTGTCAAAGGCGAACTCGAACCCGACCCGGACGACCCCGACAAGACCACACACTGCTTCAAACTATCCAACACCATTGACGCACAAACCCTTCGCCTATCCGAAATTCACGATCCGGTGCAGCGTTTCGCAATCCGCAAATTCGTCGAACACACCTTCAATGCCCGTCACAACATCAAAAATATTCAATACATCGACGAAATCTCTCGGCGAAAAATCCCCTTCGTCCAGCACCTTCCCGACCCTATCGAACGCGCTTTGCGCTCGGGCATCGAAACACTCGAAAACTATCTCGACCACCTCGAACCTCAGATGCTCCAAATCGCCATCGGCGCCCTTCTCCTATCACTACTCGGCGTCGTTGCCCTCGCCCTGGGCACTTTTATCGGCCTGGCAAGATGAAAA
>JAPPIE010000443.1:10769-17769 GCA_028874765.1 Gemmatimonadota bacterium | reverse complement strand
TCACACTCGCCACTGTCGGACCCAGCCCCTGTTTCAAAAAGCGGACAAAAATATCCACATCGCGCGTCATCCCCGGAAAATGTGTAATCTCTTTTCCCTCGGGTGTCATAATAGCGTACAAAGGCAGTGCTACCGTACCAAAATTAGCCTCCTGCAAATCGCGATTGCGCTTGTATTTTTCTCCCCGCCCATCTGTGTATAACTGAACCCGTACAAACTGCTTTAATAGCGCATGTACCTCCTTTTCAGGAAAAATATTCGCCTCCATCCAGCGGCAATTCGTACACGCGTAGCCCGTAAAATCGATAAATACCGGTTTACCCGTCGCCCTTGCCTCTGCCAAACCCGCTTCATAATCATCGCGCCAGGTCAGTTCGGGTTCGCCGCTCCTTATCTTGGCAATTTCGCCATAACTCCCATAAGGCGGGAAAAATGCGTCCCACTCGCCCAGAGGTGCGCCAAAAAGACCCGTCATCAAATACAGCCCAAAAGCCAAACATCCACTACTCGCCAGCAAACGCAACGGACCAATCGTATCGAGCACAGAATCATGCGGCAATCGAATTTTTCCCAACAAATAAAAACCACACAGCAAAAATATCGCAATCCACCCCGCAATAAAGACCTCGCGCGAAATAATACCCCACTGCCACACCAGATCGACATTGCTCAAAAATTTCAACGCAGCGGCCAATTCCAAAAACCCCATCACCACCTTCACGGAATTTAACCAGCCACCGCTTTGGGGCAGAGAAGAAAGCGACTGCGGAAAAAGTGCCAAAAAGAAAAACGGGGAGGCAAAAGCAGCCGAAAATACCAGCATGCCCAAAATGGGCCACGCCCACGTTCCCTGAGCCGTCAGCACCAGCAGCGTCCCCACAAAAGGCGCAGTACACGTAAACGACGTAAGAGAAAACGTGAACCCCATAATTAGAATCGCGCCATAACTTCCCCCCTGAACCTGGTTCAACTTATTGAGCAAACCGTAAGGCAACCGAATCTCAAACAGCCCAAACAATGCCAGCGCAAAAGCCACAAAAATCGCAGTAATCAACAAATTGACCCAGGGATTGGCCGCAAACAGAGCCGCACCAGACGCACCCAGAGTCGCCGCCAACACCATACCCAGCCCGGTAAACGTAAAAATAATACCTCCGCAATAAGCCAGCGACTTGGTGACAGACTCCCTCCGGCTCTGCGTTTCCTGCTTGGTAAAAAACGACACCGTAATGGGAATCATCGGAAACACACAGGGCGTGAGCAAAGCCAGAAAACCCATCCACAAAGACAGGTACAAAAACGCGCTCAAACCCTCTGTAATCGCACGCTCAACATCATCTACACTACCCGTGCCATCCAGCGACACTTCGGGCGCTTCAACAGCAGAAAACACATACTCAGCCCGCGCAGGTCCCGCTTCCACCACCACGGGAATCTCAAAAGAGTACGTATTCGGCGGCAAACACTGCGTCGCATTGCAAAGCATATAGATCACGTCACCCGACAGCACCCGCTCTCCCGGCATCCCCTCACCCACCTCTGCCCGCACCTCAAACCGCACTTTGGGGTGGTAATATTCCACATTCATCTCAAAATTTGGATCGTACTCCACAATAGGCTTTGGCTGAATCACCGCCCCTACTTGCCGAAACCCCGCGCCCGACAGCGCAATCTCCGTGGGATAGGGACCACCCGGCGGTGTGGTCGCCGAATAAATATGCCAATCATCGGAAAGATCGACATCAATCCAAACCGCAACAGCCTCCCCAACGCGCGCCGTTTTTGGCACCACTGTGATCCCAAACGAAGCCTCATTCTGGGCCAATGCGGCACTGCTCTGAAGCACCATTAAAACACATACCGCGACAAAAATCCGCATATCGATCTCCCTTCACAGTCATCTGTGTTCATATCGGGCGAAAATTTTTCGCCCCTACGTATCTGCGTCCATCTGCGTCCATCTGCGGATCACACTTCTACCGCCTCTTAATAACCAGAAGCGTCACATCATCTGTCTGTGCCGCCGACGCGCGAAACCGAACCAGATCATCAACCACCGTATCGATCAAACCATCGGCACTCGCGCCCGCGTGTTCTTTCAGCAAAGCCTCCAGCCGCGCCTCCTCGTAAAACTCTCCCGCGGCATTTTGCATATCCGTCACCCCATCGCTGTAGAGCACCAGCATATCGCCAAAATCCAAAAACACATGCGCCTCTTTGGGCGCGGTATCGACCTCGGGCGGCAACGTCATACCCAGAGGCACAGACATCAATTCTATCATCTGCAATTCACCATCCACAGAAACCCGATAGGGATAGGGATGTCCGGAATTGGCCAAAACGATCTCTCCCGTCTCTAAATCCAACGTCCCCAAACAGCACGTCACAAAACTCGCCGCATCAAATTGCTCTTGCAAAACGAGATTCAAATTCCGCAACACATCTATCGGCGTCTGTGCCGCGCGAACCTCATAGTGCAACATCCCGCTCAACTGCATAGCCCGCACAGCACCCTGCATCGCCTTGCCCGATACATCTGCAGCCCCAAACCCCAGTATTTTCCGATCTTCGTCCAACCAGAAATACGTAAAATAATCACCACCGACGTGATTGGCCGGCAAACATCTCCCCACCACCTCAAACCCCCTCTCCCGCACGGGATCTCGGGGCAACAGCCCCATCTGCATATCGTGGGCTTCCTGAAGCTCCGTCTCCAACTCATCAATCAACTGCGTCTGTGCTATGCGCCAGCGCTTGTGCTTTTGAAACGCATATCCCGTCGTAACCAGCACAATGAGCAGCGAAACACCACTCAACCCCACAAACCAGGGCCGTTGCCACACAGGCGCCAACACCTCAAACACCTGCACAGCAGATGTCTTATCCACATTAAAAGCCAGATCCATAGCGCGCACTTCAAATTTGTGACCGCCAGCATCGATGTCCTCCAACAAAACCCGATTATTGCGCGAAAAAGAGGACCACGCTCCCTCGTCGAGCCGCCATGAATATTGCAATGACCCATCTGGCGTCTGCTTCCACACATCCTGCCCTGCAAATTCAAACAACGCATTTTGATACGGCGCAATTTGAACTGGCGGCGCCAAAAGACGTGTTTCGGGCGCATCGCCATCGGGATTATAACAACCCAACCCATCAGATGTCGCAAACCACAACTGACCCTCGACATCTTGTGCCACATCCCAAACCTGTGTACTCGGCAATCCCTCTTGAACCGTATAACGCACCCAGGCAAACCCATCGGTGTGAATCGCGCCATCAATCGGCGAAGCCAACCACACCTTGCCATCATTCGCCGGAAATATCCGATTCACCCCATTAAACTGAGCCTCATCTGCGCCCGGCACGCGACGCCACCTCTGCCCATTAAAATGCGCTACACCCTCGAGCAGTGAGCTAATCCATATCTGTCCACCAATATCTTCGGCAACCACAGTAATAGGTCCACCGGGTATCCCATCAGCAGCGGTGTATTTTAGCTGCTCTCCATCCACCACATGCATCACGCCATCCACCTGCCCCAGCCACAAACTGCCATCGCTCGCCTCGCAAATCGAAATACTAAACCTTTCGGGATTGCGCTCTTCCTGCACCAGATCCTCCGGGAAAGATAGAGCAGTCCATACCTGCCTATCGAATCGCTGAACCCCCGAGCGCGTAATTGCCCACACACCGCCATCTTGTGCGGGACACGCGGCTCGAATTCCCAATCCCCCCCGACTATCTGACCTTATCCCCTCCCATACCTCGCCATCATAACGCAACAATTGAAACGGCGTTACAGCCCAGAGATGTCCTTTTCCATCGACAAACAAATCAGTCAAACGCCCACGCACATCGTCCTCTAACTCGCGTGCTACCTGCCAGGAACCCCGCTCAAATTTGTAAAGCGCATCATTGCCAACCCAGAGCTGACCATCTTCATCGAGCGCGAAAATCGAAGCACCGCGATCATTTATCCCCGGCCAATTCCTGTGGTGCAACCATCCCGAAAGACCCAACCGCGCAACCCCCCCGCGCGTACCCACCCAAATTGCCCCATCCGCAGCAATACAAATATCGACCACATAGCTATTGGGCAGTCCCTCGCGCTCTGTAAAAATTCGCCATTGTCCGCCCGCATCTCGAAAAGCCGCGCCAGCCGGCGTACCAATCCACATTGTTCCATCCTGTGCAAAGCGAATCACCTGCACTCGATTAGAAGGCAACCCGTCCTCAGTTGTAAATGTTTCCCACCTTCCCGAATGATACCGCTTAAGCCCGTTCTCATCGGTACCAAACCAGAGCGCGCCATCGGCACTTTGCGCCATCGCCCACACAGATACATTGCTCAAACTATCCATATCTGCTATCGTCGTCCATTCCCCCGTATCCACATCCAATAATCCCATGCCCTGTGCAAATTCACCAGGTCTTCCACCCCGTCCTCCACGGCCATCAGGACCGTCCGGGTCCCTCAAACCGCCACGCCCGCGACCATCCGGTTCACCTCGTCCTCTACGACCATCTGGACCATCCACATCCCCAAAACCTCCGCGCCTACCCCGACCACCCAATTCACCTCGTCCTCTACCATCACCAGGACCGTCCGCCCCTCTAAAACCACCGCGCCTGCCTCTGCCACCCGGTTCACCTCGTCCACCCCGTCCCATTCCAGGACCAAACAAGATATTGCCCCCTCGCCCCCCATAAGCGACCCACACTTTCCCATTTGCATCGGCCATCAAGCTCTGAACACCTTGAAGCGGCTGACCATCTAACATCACCAAATAAAGATCTGCGCCATCAAAGCGCAACAAGTGACCTGCATCGGTCACCAGACAGGAGCGACCACCATCCAGCCCCAAAATCTGGCGCAAGCCCCCTCGTCCCCTCAATTCTTCTGGTATATCAATCCCCCTCCATTCCTCGCCAAAAAAATAAGCCAGCCCTTGTCTCGTTTGACGACTAAAACCCCGTCCCACAGCAGCCCACAATGCCCCATCGGGCGCGGCAACCAGATCCTGAATAGCATTTCCCGGCAGCCCATCTTCAACCCCGAACTTCTTCCAGGAACGCCCGTCATAGCGCGACACCCCACCCAGCGTGGCAAACCACATCGCCCCATCAGGTGTCTGCACCACAGCCGTCACCACATTGTGCGCCAGCCCATCTTCTTGTCGAAAAGACGTCCACACATGCCTGGCCTCGCCCGCAAAAGCCTCGGCATTGAGGCAAAACAATCCAATGAGCATCCACCTGAAAAACACTAATTTTTGACCGTCCATTTACTACACTCCTTCATAGTTCACATCGCGTCGTCCGTATATAATACAAAAAAATCTCCTATTGCACACCCCACAAAGATTAGACGCCTGTGCCCACCATTCGTCCCACTTGATATCGCGCATGCAATGTCATATTTTATGCGGCGGGCGACCACAGGGGGTCGCCCCTACAAATCGGATTCACAGAACTTTGACCGCTACCAGTTGCACACCGTTCCACCGTGAGCCTAGACTACTACCAGACAGGCTCATTATATTGCGCCTATGCGTAACATCAATTTTTAATTCAAAAGGAGTCTCTCTTGCCTACAGACCGTCCCAACATCCTCTTTATCATGTCCGACGATCACGCATCGCATGCCATGAGTTGCTACAACAGCCGCATCAACCAGACCCCCAACCTCGACCGCATAGCAAATGAAGGCATGCGCTTTGACAACTGCTTTTGCACCAACTCAATCTGCGCCCCCAGCCGAGCGGTAATCCTCACCGGCACGTACAACCACATCAACGGCGTAACCACGCTTGCGACCCATCTCGACGGCAGGCAACTCACATTTCCCAAATTATTCCAACAGGCGGGATACCAGACCGCCATGATCGGCAAATGGCATCTCGGGCACGGCGGCATCCACGACCCCACCGGCTTTGACTACTGGAATGTCCTGCCCGGGCAGGGATTATACCACAACCCCAAAATGATAGAAATGGGCGAAGAAAAAGTCTATCGTGGCTATGTCACCGACATCATCACAGACCTATGCCTCGACTGGCTCAAAGCGCGGGACACAAATCGCCCCTTCATGCTCATGTACCATCACAAAGCGCCCCACCGCGCCTGGGAACCCGACGAAAAACACGCCCACATGTATGAAAACGAAGACATACCCGAACCCGAAACCTTTTGGGACGACTACAGCAACCGCGCCAGTGCTGCCGAAGCCGCCCAAATGCGCGTTGACCGCGACATGAACAAAAATGACCTCAAGGGATTACCCCCTGAAGGCCTCTCACCTGAAGAAGATAAAAAATGGAAATACCAGCGCTACATAAAAGACTACCTGCGCTGTGTGGCCTCTATCGACGACAATGTCGGGCGCATGCTCGACTATCTCGACGAAGAAGGCCTCACCGACAACACCATCGTCATTTACACATCTGACCAGGGCTTTTTCCTGGGCGATCACGGCTGGTATGACAAGCGTTTTATGTACGAAGAATCTCTGCGCATGCCCTTCATCATCCGCTATCCCAAAGAAATCAAATCCGGCAGTATCAACACCGACATGATCCTCAACACCGACTTTGCCCCCACCTTTCTCGACTACGCGGGCATCGACATCCCCGAAACCTTCCAGGGATCGAGCATGCGCCCCTTGCTCAACGGCGAAACCCCAGAAGGATGGCAAACATCGATGTATTATCGCTACTGGATGCACCTGGCGCACCATCATGTTTACGCCCATTACGGCGTGCGAACCCACCAGTATAAACTCATCTATTACTACGCCGACGGCCTCAATCAAAAAGGATCAATCGAAGACACCAAAGAACCCGAATGGGAACTCTTCGACCTCGAAAAAGACCCTTACGAACTCAACAACGTGTACAGTGATCCCGAATACGCCGATATCGTGCGCGAACTCAAAGACGAACTCTACCGCCTTCAGGAAAAAGTAAAAGACGAGCGGTATGAGAAGGATGTGGATTAA
>JAPPIE010000443.1:0-10669 GCA_028874765.1 Gemmatimonadota bacterium | reverse complement strand
CTACCGCCTTCAGGAAAAAGTAAAAGACGAGCGGTATGAGAAGGATGTGGATTAATCCAAACTACTTCGGCACCTTGAGCACAGCGTAAAAATTGGCATAGTGCCGGCGGGTCTCTCTGCGAATGATTATGCCGACTTCGTCACCGGGTTTCAACTGGGCCAATACATCTTCATAATCTTCCATCGAACGCATGGCTCTGCGATTCATCTCGCGAATCACATCTCCCCGCTGCAAACCCGCCGCTTCAGCCGCGCTCCCCGTTCTCACATCGGTAATGAGCATGCCCCATTGTGCATTATAACCAAACTGACGGGCAATCGCGGACGTCATCTCCTGAACATTCAGCCCCAGGGCGCGTTGTCGCTCTACCTCTTGCAGACCGCGAAAGGGATCGAACGCATCCACCGTTACGTGCAACTTTCTATTTTCCCTACTTCGGATCACCTCAATGATCACCTGTGCACCTGGAGGCGTCCGCGCAATACGCGTCAGAAACTCATCTGCATTGGAAATCTCGCGGTCGTTCAACCCCACAATCACATCGCCGGGTTGTAAACCTGTCTGCTCGGCAAATTCCCCCACCTCCTGAATCAGCGCACCCCGATTCACAGATAATCCCAGTGCTTCGGAAAGCTCCGGCGTAAGATCTTGAACCACCACATCCAGATACCCGCGTTTCACCTCTCCATCTTCGATAATCTGCTGCATAATATTGCGCGCCATATTGATAGGCACAGCCAACCCAATACCCTGACTGCCCCCACTGCGCGACAAAATTGCCGTATTCAGACCCACCAGTTCCCCGCGCAAATTCACCATTGCCCCACCGCTATTGCCCGGGTTAATCGCCGCATCTGTTTGAATAAAATCTTCGTAATCCACAATATCTAAATTGCCTCGCCCAATCGCGCTCACAATACCGTACGTCACCGTATGCCGCAAACCATACGGATTGCCAATTGCCAGCACCCAGGCCCCGACCTTCAACTTATCCGAATCGCCCATCTTCAGCGCGGGTAAATCGCGCCCATCAATTTTCAACACCGCGACATCGCTCTGCGGATCTGTCCCCACCAGCGTTGCGCCGAACTTTCTGCCATCGTCGAGTTCTACTTCAATAGAATCGGCCTCTGCAATAACGTGATTATTGGTCAAAACATAGCCATCCCGAGAAACAATAACTCCCGAACCCAAACCCTGCTGCCGCTGTTCTCTCCGATACTGCAGACCACCGCCGAAAAAATGATCGAAAAACGGATTGCCCGTTGATCTTCGCACCCCAACCACCACATCTCTTTTCTTAATAACCGCGACCACACCCAGATTGACCGCAGAAGCCACCGCAGCAAAAGCCTCGCTGAACTTTTCCATTTGTGCGATCGTCGCCTGAGATTCGGGATCAATTTTTGCCTCAACCGGCAAAACTGTAAATCCCGCAATCAGTATCCACATCCATCTTTGCATACGCCATTTCTCCGTTGTAGCGTGAACTTGAGTTATATATCGCAAAGCACCAAAAGTTCCCGAAATTGTCCAATCCCGTCAATGACAAAAAAAGCCGAGATCCACAGAGAATCTCGGCTTTTTTAAACTGAAAAATGCACTTACGCAGCTGACTTATCCGACGGACGCGCCTTTTTCAGCGCAGACATCCAGGTCAGTTCGTAAACCACCAGCGCACCTCGCCATACCTCGACATTTTCAAGTCCGCTGTACACCAGGCGCGCAGCCTGTTCAATCGTCGCTTCTGCGGCCTTGACCTCGGGCTGATCGGCCACTATTTTCATGGGAACGGGACCATAAGCGGCGCGAATGCGATTAATCACCTCACAGACTTCCCGACGAAACTGAGGGACGAAACGGGACCGAGAAGTAGCCCGTTGTACCCCGTTTGATCGTGAACCGATAGCCGACATAGAAAAAATGCGTCTCATGGGAACATCTCCTGTCTAAGTTAGGTGAAATACATCGACTAAAATCGTCGTATATAATCACAAAAACTTTCCTAAACTCAATTTTTACAGAATATTATATTCCATCTTCCACTCGCTATAAATATAGTGAACATTTGTATATGCGTCAAGGGCAAATGTCATTTTTATCCTAAAAAAAACTTTCCCTCAATGCGCTGTGATATTATCTTTCGCCCTCAATATTAAATACCAATTAAGGGTTGAAACAGGTGAGACGTAAGACGTGAGACCCCCAGACCTCCAATTCTCAATTTTTAATTCTCAGAAAGGAGCATCATGGCAGACAAACTCAAAGTCGGTATCATCGGCGTTGGCGGCATCGCACGCACGCACATACCCGGATGGGCCGCTTCCCAACATGCCGACCTGATTGCCGGTAGCGACATCAATGCAGACGTACTGAATCAATGGGGCGAAAATAACGACATATCCATCCTATCCACTGATCCGGAAGACCTGTTCAAAAATCCCGATATCGATATCATCGACATCTGTACCCCCAACAATTATCACGCGCCATTGGCCATTGCCGCGCTTGAAGCGGGCAAACACGTCATCTGCGAAAAGCCTCTTGCCCCCAATCCCGAACTCATCAAAAACATGATTGCCGCACGCGACAAATCCGGCAAAACCCTGATGACAGCGCAACATTTTCGTTTTTCGGGCAAATCAAAAGCCATGCGAGCCGAACTCGACACGGGCGTACTCGGAGACATCTACCACGCGCGAAGCTGGATGCTCCGCCGCTCAGGGGCACCAAACACACCCGGCTTTATACAAAAACAACACAGCGGCGGCGGTCCCTGCATCGACATCGGCGTACACATCCTGGACCTCACACTCTATTTTATGAATAACCCCAATCCCGTATCCGTCACCGGTGTCGCCCGCGCAGAAATCGCCCACCAGAAAGGTGCGTTCAGCAACTGGGGTCTCATCCCATCGGAGCAGTTTGACGTGGAAGACTTCGCCGCAGCTTTTGTGCGCTTTGAAAATGGAGCAACCCTCGTACTCGAAGTTAGCTGGTTGCTCCACCACAAAACGCAGGGCGAAGACATGCAAATGTGGCTCTACGGCACCAAAGGGGGCAGTCACTGGCCCAGTTGTGAAATCTATCAAACCAACAACGATATACAACAACACTACAACCGCACCCTGCAAAATACCAGAGACCTGCTCGAACCCCACGCACAAGAATGCGTCGAATTTGCCCAGGCCATCGCCGAAGGCAAGCCATCACCCGTGCCCGCCGAGCAATCGCTGCAAGTCATGGCAATCCTCGACGGCATCTATCGCAGCCAGAAAACGGGCGAAGAAGTAAAAGTCACCCAAGAAACATCGTGATCTTTATATCCACCATCGTCGGTCCGCTCCAGGTCAATTGTTACATCCTCGCCTGCGAAAAAACGCGCGAAGGCATTGTAATAGACCCCGGCGACGATACCGACACCATACTTCAACTCATCGAAGACCACAATATCAAAGTCGTCGAAATAATTGCCACACACGGACATTTTGACCACATCGGGCGCGTCGCATCGCTCAAAGAAAAAACAGGTGCGCCATTCGCCATCCACAAAGCCGATGTATTCATGGTCGAGGCACTTACAGACATTGTCGCACCCCTGGACCTTCAAACCGATCCACCGCCCAAAATCGACCGCTTTATCGATGAAGGCGATACCATAGTCTTTGGCCACAAAACCCTCAACATCCTCCATGTACCGGGTCACGCGCCCGGAAACATCGCGCTCACATGGCCGGGCCACGCCATCATTGGCGATACTGTATTCGCCGGCTCTATTGGCAGAACCGACCTCGCGGGCGCAGACCTGCAAACGCTCATGGACTCAATCCACACCAAAATCCTCACCCTCCCCGACGACACAGTACTTCACCCTGGACATGGGCCAGACACAACCATAGACCGCGAAAAACGCATCAACCCATTTCTCATATAGGACCACTTCTCACATGAACATCTCCACCACCATCGGCAACATCCTCGAAAGTACAACAGACGCTATCGTCCTCAACCTCTTTGAAGGCGTCACAGAACCTGGTGGCGCAACAGGTGCAGCCAATCGCGCGCTGGACGGGCTTATTTCCGACCTCATCGCAGGCGGTGACTTCAGCGGCAAACGCAGCCAAATCGCCGTACTCTATCCCCGTCGAGGCATAGCCGCGCCGCGCCTCATTCTCGCTGGCCTGGGCAAACGAGAAGACTTCACGCCCAACCAGGTGCGCCTCGCATCCGCATCTGCAACCAGAGAAGCCATCAAACTCGGCGCAAAAACCCTCGCCTCCATCATCCACGGGGGCGGCATAGGCGGCCTCGATGTCTCAGACGCCGCACAAGCCACTGTTGAAGGCGCGATTCTCGGCAATTACAAATTCACCAATTACAAAACAAATAATGACAATCCCAAACATCTCGACACCTTTACCCTCGTCGAATTTGACACATCCAAACAAACCGATGTCGAAAAAGGCGCGAATACCGGACAAATCATCGCCGAGAGCGTGTGTTTTGCCCGCGACCTGAGCAACACCCCCGGCAATGACTTGCCACCGGCAACACTGGCCGACCGCGCTCTGGAAATGGCTCGTGAAACAGGACTCTCCTGTGAAATATTTGACGAACAGCGCATCTCAAATGAAGGCATGGGCGCCCTCAGCGCCGTGGGACAGGGGAGTGATCGACCGCCTCGTTTTGTCATCCTAAAACACTCAGGCACCGAACCCAATGCCGCGCCCATCATCTTCATTGGCAAAGGCATAACCTTTGACACCGGCGGCATATCTCTCAAAGGTGGCGACGGCATGTGGAACATGAAATTTGACATGAGTGGATCCGCAGCCGTCATCGGCGCAATGCGAGCCGTGGCAAAACTCGACCTGCCCCACCGCGTCATTGGCCTGGTTGCCGCCGCAGAAAACATGCCCGATGGCCGCGCGTATCGGCCCGGCGACATCTTGCATCCCCTGGGCACCAAAACCGTTGAAATACACAGTACCGATGCCGAAGGCCGCCTCGCCCTCATCGACGCCATCGCATACAGCGCGCGCTACGAGCCAAAAGCAGTCATTGACCTGGCCACGCTAACCGGTGCCTGCGTCACCGCACTCGGCAACGAAGTTAGTGGCTTGATGGGCAACGACAACGACCTCATCGCTCAAATCCACGAAGCGGGCAATCGCACCGGTGAAATTGCCTGGCATCTACCCATTCTCGACAGCCACAGGAACAGCATCAAAAGCAATGTGGCCGACCTCAAAAATTCAGGCGGTCGGCCCGCGGGCGCACTCACCGCCGCCGCATTCCTCGAAGCCTATGTCCAGAACTTTCCCTGGGCACACCTCGACATCGCCGGCACGGCATCGACAAGTTCCGCCAAACCCGACGCCCCCATCGGAGCCACGGGCGTTGGCGTGCGCTTATTGATCGATTTTCTGCGCCATCAATCGGTAAAATAAAAAAGCTGGGACATAAATCCCGGCCTGGATATAAACTTCTAATGCATCTACTACCTCTCACCCAAAGAGAACATCAGACCTGCGTGGATGCCAAAATTATTTGTTGACCCGGACGCAAAAGCGCGAAACCAGCGCCCCTGCACAAATGCACCTATGCCCTCGGAAACATCAAATCGCATACCACCTGCTACGGCAATCAACGCCTCGGTTGACGTTCCTGTTACAAAGTCTCCGGTCACTGGATCTCTTGACGGTTCCATTATAACGTCTCCGGTCACTGGATCTATTAAATTAATCTGCGTTCCGTCATCCAGTACTATAACCACTGGAACAATCACGGGAAAACCCCGAGCGTGCAACACGCCGCCGGCAACCCCAAAAAACACCGTGCCATAGCGATCGGACAAAGGGGCTTTATAAACCAGACTGACACCCGCTGGAATTTCTGAAATACCGTCCTTCCGATAAAACTCAACAAAAGGCGCCAGATATGTCGGATACAAATCACCAATGGGAACCTCTATGGACAGGTGCCCGCCCCCACGCGTGGGATCGAGAAGCGCACCCCCGCCTATCTTGACATCCACCTGTGCATCTGCCCGACCGAACATCGCGATTATAAAGAAAAAAAACACCGCAACTATTGACTTCATACACACCTCCTGATAATGGCAATTAAGAATTGAGAATTAAGAATTACTCCGCCCCCAATGAACTGCTATCGCCTGTCTGCCGTACCCGGCACAGGCAACACAACGCCAATAAGGAACACACATGCCAACCGACCTCATACTAATCTGCCATGGACAGGCCAGAGAACACGACGGCGAAAACCACTACGGCTGGTGGGCTGACCTGCCCCTCTCGCATCGGGGCAAACAACAAGCCCTGCTCGTTGGCGAACGCCTCAGAAACGACTTTGACATTCGCCGCCTCTACACCAGCCCCCAGAAATGCGCCCGCCAAACAGCCGAATGGATAGGCGATATACTCCATATCGTGCCCGAAGTAGAAAATGACCTGCGCGAACTCGAAAGCGGCGATCTGGCCACACTCACCCGCGAAGAAGTCCAAAAATATTATCCCGGCTTTTTTGGCGGACAATCCCTCGAAGAGGCGCGCGTTCCAGGCAGCGAAACCTATGCCGACCTGCACAGCCGCGTTGCCAACACCGTGAGCCAACTCGTCAACGAAGCGCCCGACCAGCAAATTGCGTGCATCACACACGTCCGGCCCATTGTCGCCTGCCTGCAAGCGATCATGGGATACACACCCGAAGACGAACACAAACCCCAATTCGCGTGTCACACAGCCGCTATCCACCACCTTCAACTCAACCCCGGAGACGAACCCACTTTCATATCCCTCAACGATATTGCCCACCTCGCAGACCTTCCCAGATAATTCACACGTCATCCGACCGGATGCGTAAGCCCCAGCATCTCCCGGGCATCATCTGGCGTGGCAATCTCGCCCTGAAGTTTCTCCACAATACTCGCCGCGAGATCGACCATCTGTGCATTGCTCTTGAGCAAAACACCTCTCCGCAAATAAATATTATCTTCAAAACCCACCCGTATATGCCCCCCCATGAGAAAAGCCATGGTAATCATCGGCAACTGTGCTTTTCCCACACCCAGAGCGGACCAGATCGCATCGGGCGGCAAAAGACTCTTCATAAAAATCAGATTTTCAGGCGTGGCTTCAATACCCCATCCGGGCCCCATACACAACTGGATAAACGGGGGATCTTCGAACAACCCCTCCGCAATCATATACCGCGCCTGGCGGATATGACCGGCATCAAAAACTTCGATCTCCGGCTTAACGCGATGCTCGCGCATGCGCTTTGCCGCAGCAACACCCCATTCGGGTGGATTCATAAACACCCGAGTGCCAAAATTCACCGAACCGATATCCAGAGAGCAAATCTCGGGCTTCAGCATAACCGGCTCAAGCCGCTCCTCAATAATATTCTCCCCTTTAATATTTCCCCCACTCGTCGTCAGATTAATCGCAATATCGCAAGCTTGCCGAATCCGATCCACCACCTCCTTAAAAAGCTCAAACCGCGAACACACAATACCCGTCTCGGGATCGCGCACATGGATATGCGTAATCGCCGCACCCGCCTTATGGCATTCAATCGCTGCTTCTGCAATCTCCTTTGGCGTATAAGGCACAGCCGGATTCATATCCTTCGTAGGGCCCGATCCCACAACCGCCACTGAAATAATTGTCTTATCCATTTTCTCCTCTTGTCCTCTAAAATTGAAACGGCACCAACCAATCCTCTTCAATCCCCAGATCAAAACCCGGACCCGTCGGCGCAAACTCCAGATAGCTATTGCGCGGTACGCACGCGCCGGGTTGCGCCACTTCTTCAAGCGGCACCCCCGGATCAGAACCGATAAAATACTCACACCAGGGGGTATTGGGCATTGCCCAGCTCAAATGCTGACCGTACGCATCGCGTCCCCCGCCGTGCAGACAAACCTCCAGACCTGCAGCGGCAGCCATATTACAAATTTTGACACAAGCAGTCAAACCGCCCACCCACTGAATATCGGGTTGCAAAATATCGAGACACCGATTTTCGATCATCAACTGGTAGGGATACGGCGTGTAAAAATGCTCGCCACTGGCAAGTGTCAACCACGGCAGGCGTTTCTTGAGTTCAATATGCCCTCCAACATCTTCCGGAATCAGACACTCTTCCATCCAGCGCAGATTATAAGGACGCAGGCGATTGGCCAGACGCGCGGTATATTCCACATCAAAAGCCATATAACAATCGAGCATGAGATCGCAATCATCGCCGACCAACTCGCGGACCTCGGCTATTCGCCTCTCGTTTTCCCCCAATCCCCACAAGCCATCAACCGGACCGTATTGACAGGGCAACTTAAACGCCCGAAACCCCAACTCCTTGTACCAATCCACATCATCCCCCGTCGCGTACACAAACAAACGGTCGCGCGCCGGACCGCCCAGAAGCTCATAAACGGGCTTGCCCTGCAATTTCCCCGCCAGATCCCACAGCGCCAGATCCACAGCACTAATCGCCAACGAGGCAATCCCCACAGTTCCAAAAGATTTGGACACGCGAAACATCATATCCCACAGCTTTTCAATTGCCAGACAACTCTCCCCTTCTAAGATATGCGCGAAAGCATCTTCCACCACCATAGCAACCGGGCGTCCCGCCGACGTGCCGAGGCCCCAGGTCCCATCTTCAGCGGTCACCTTAACCGAGAACCTGGGCCATTGCCTGGCACCGTAAAGCTGCCGCCGCGCCTTAAACCGCGGGAACTTAGACATCGGATTTGCCACCTCTATCTGCGAGGGCCACGCCTTTCGATATCCCTTTGTCCTCGGCGCTGCACCTGTTGAAGCAGCGAGTGTCGTACCAGAACCCGTTGAGACCTGGCTTGTTACATCTGGCCGTTCAACGCGAACGACTTCGACGGATTTGATTTTCATGTGTTGTCCTTTGACGTTCAGTGAGATTCTACCACACAGCATGCTCAAAGTGTGTTAAAATGGTTTGATCTTTTGTTAAGAGTATATTGTCATTCAACCCCGCTTGCGCCACGATAATGCGGTCAAACGGATCGCGTGTCCATGAGTACTGTTGAGCACACTGGACAATTTGATAGAAGTTTTTATCACAGATATTAAGCCCGATTGCCTCTGACAAGGCGGAAATAACCGTTTGTGATTTTGGGGTGATACGTTTGATTTCGAGCAGATATTGCAATTCTAAACTGACGATTGGAGAGATATAAATATCATTTTCATTAATGTATGATCTGACCTTTTCGCTCAATTTTTCGGTTTGACCAGCATATAACCACACCACAACATGGGTATCAAGGTAGATCAAGATTCACCTCCTTGTCCCAGGTGATATGTACCAGGTCTTCAGGGTCGCCTTTAATCACATGCTTCCTTTTTCGCAAATTCTGAAGTTTGTCTATACTCTCAATCGGTGCGATAATGAGTTTTCGATCTCCCTTATTGATTTTTACGGGCACACCCGTATTCAAGATATCATCCAATATCTGGTAGATATTACCCCGCAATTCGGTTGGCGTAATTGTTTTCATGTCACACTCCCGAACAAAAAGCCCGCTTCACGACAGATTGTGAAGATCAAGATAAACAAAAAAACGTACGTGTCAATATTAAATACGTACGCTTTTATCAACCACATTGCTTAAAATTACACCGCTATACCAACTTGCAGCGCGGCATCATAGCCCCCTGTCGCGGCATTGGCAATCACATTTGTTAGCTGGTATTGGAATGCATTGGCTGGCGAACGAAAAAGGCCATCGTCGATATTTTTCATGGGATTCTGTCCCCGAGGAGAATATTCCGTTGTATTGAACACAGCCGTATTGATTTCTTCGGGAAAAGCCAATTGCGATGTTGCCACCAATCCATTATGTGACTACTCCCACGGCTAAAGCCTGTGGGCTTCTTGGCGGTCAAGCCACCTGACGTTGTAGCCCCAACGTCAATATGTTTATCGCAGCATTGTGGTCTCTGTCCGTCTTATAGCCACACGCCTTGCAATGATGCACACGCTGAGAAAGTGGTTTTTTCTTTCTATGTCCACATGCCGAGCAATCTTGTGACGTATAGTCAGGTGGAACGGCTTTGAATCCAATACCAGCTTCTTCCGCTTTGTATTTGAGACAGTGCCGAAACAGGGACCATGCTACGTCTGCTATTGATTTAGCCAATCGTCTGTTCTTTTGCATCTCTTGAACGTCCAATTTCTCTACGGCTATGAATCCGTGACGATTGACCATTTTTCTTGATTCTTGATGAGCAAAGTTATGTCGCTTATTACGGATACGCTCATGCACTCTGGCAATGACTTTGCGACGCTTTTCTTTGACAAGATCGGTCTTGGGTCTTTTTTTCACTTTGTCCCAGTTGCGCTGTGCTTTGGCAAGGTTCTTTTCCTCTTGGCGAAAGAATCTCTGATTCTCTATTCTCTCGCCGTCACTGGTTACTGCAAAGGACGTAAGACCCACGTCAAGGCCAACAGCAGAGCCTGTGTCTGCTTTTTCATGCGTTTCGCCCATATCGCAAGAGATAGACACAAACCATTTGCCCGTCTTTGTGCGTCTGATTGTGCAAGACTTAGGGATGGAGTTACCCCGCTTCGGTGGAGAGATTAGGGCTTGTGTATCAAGCCTGTGAT
>JAPPIE010000221.1 GCA_028874765.1 Gemmatimonadota bacterium | reverse complement strand
GATGTTGCCGAGCGGATGGCGGATAGGTTGCGAGAGATCAGATCAGGATAATCAGAGCCTGCACTGGAACGCCTCTATCCAGTGATGAAAGGATGATCAGGATGGTGAGCGGTAGTAAGAAACGTATGTAGGGGCGGTGCCCCTGTGCCCGCCCGTGTCCTGAAAGTGTATTATGAAAAATTTGCGATTTGAATACGATCAAAATGGCTATGCTATCGCGCGTAAGGCGATTGATGCGGCGCTCGCAGAGGAGACGGTGCAACACGTCCACTGGCTTATTGAGCGGAATCCCGGCGTGCGTCCAGAGCGTTTGCATCACCATTTGCTCGCCCGAGATCCATTTATGCACCGGCTCGTGGGGGATGAGCGCCTTGTGGATATTGCCGAGCAATTTCTCGGGCCCGATGTTGCGATGTTTGCCGCACATTATATCGCCAAGCCCCCGGGCGATGGTCAGGCTGTGCAGTGGCACCAAGACGGGTCTTATTGGCCCCTCGAGCCGATGGAGGTGACGACTTTGTGGGTTGCGGGGACGCCTTCGACGGTTGAGAATGGCTGTATGCGGGTGTTGCCGGGGACGCATAATAAGCATTTGCTCAAGCGCCGCGATCTCATTGATCTGGACCAGGAAAAGTACGTGCTCGGCGTGGGTATTCATCCGGATCAGATTGACGATTCCGATGCGGTTGATCTGGAGCTCAACGCGGGCGATGTTTCGATCCACAATCCGAATATTATCCACGGTTCCAATGCCAATACTTCGGATCAGTGGCGCGTTGGGCTTACGTTGCGGTATATTCCGACGAGTACATGGGTGAATAGAGAAGGTCACGAGAATATTCTCGTGCGCGGCAAAGCCTCTCCGGATGTTGCAAATGTGTATGCGGCGCGCCCGCGATATGTTCCGGGTGAGACTATGGCGTTTGGTGGCTGCGAGGTGTGGTAAGAAATAGGAGATAAGTCATGGGCGGTTTGACTGGTGAGCAGATTGCTTTTTATAAGGATGAAGGGTATTTGTTGCTGGATGAGTGTTTGCCTCCAGAGGCGTATCAGCCGCTTGTGGATGAGTTTAATGCGGTGATTGGACAAAAGGCGAGAGAGGCTTATGCTCTGGGTCAATTGGAGAGTCTTTTTGAGGACGCGCCTTTTGAGCGGCGATTGGCGTATTTGTGCGAGGCGCTGGGGACGGATAAGCGTTTTGTAGCTGAGATTTTGGGTAAGGCTCACAAGACTGCGGGTTTGTTTTTTTTGCTGACGCATCCGGCTATTCTGGATGTGGTGGAGTCGATTATTGGGCCGGAAATTCTGGTGCATCCGCAGTTTAATATCCGCGCAAAGATGCCCGGCGAAGCAGAGGTGTTGTGGCATCAGGATATCGCGTTTTTGGATCCGGAGGTGGAGAAGACGTTTATGATCAATTTCTGGGTGCCGCTGGTGGATACGGATGTGGAGAATGGCTGTCTGGAGATTTTGGCGGGGAGTCACAGGCACGGTATTATTCCGCACGATCCGGCGGATTCAGAGAAGGAGATTCCCGAGGATCGGCTGCCGCCGGGCGATCGCGTTTTGTCCGTGCTGCCAGCCGGGGGTGCCGCGCTGATTCAGCACAAGACCATACATCGCTCATTCCCGAATGAGTCCGATCACATTCGCTGGAGTCTGGATATCCGATATAGCGATTATAGGTTGCCAACCGGGCGCGAGGATGTGCCCGGCTTTGTTGCGAGAAGTGAGATAGACCCGGGTCGGGTGGCAAGCGGTCATGAGGATTGGCTGCGGTTGATGGAGGAGGCTGAGCGTTTAAATTTTTAATAGTGGAAGATACGCTATGAGATGGATACGTTGTGTCGCGGTGCTGCTCATCTGGTTGCATGCGGGTGGCACAGGAGCGCAGGATTTGCCTTTGAAGAGTGTGGGCAACCTGCGTTTTTTTGTCGATTTGTCGGCTTTTCGGGGTCCTGAGGGATATACGCGTCAGGAAGTGGCACTGTTGCTGGATGCGAGTCAACTTGAGTTGCGGGAACAGGAGGGGGAGTTTGTTGGGAAGATTTCTCTGGTCGCTGTGGTGCTGGATACGCTGGACAATCGGGTGGTCCATCGGACATGGGTTCAGCAGGTTGCTGTTCCAGAGCTGGATGTGGGGATCGGGGCGCCGTTTAAGGATGCTGTTTATTTTGATTTGAAGCCGGGTGCTTATCGGCTGATTGTGCAGATTAAGGATATTCATGCGGAGGAGAGCGGGCGTTGTGCTGTGCCACTTCAGATACCGGATTACGAGCGTCGTGCGGGGCTAGTGTTTAGCGATTTGCAACTATCTTCTCATGTGGCGCGAAGCGGGGAAGTCCATCGGTTTGTCAAGCAGGGCTGGAAGGTTGTGCCGAATATTACCCGAAATTATGTTATCGGAGAGCCGCTGCAGATTTATTTTGAGGTGTATAATTTGTCGTCGTCGGGAGAGAGTTTTATTATGGGGTACCGTCTGATTGATGCGGAGGGGATGGTTGTGCGTACTTATCCGGCCAAGCGGTTTTTGAAGCCGGGGGAGAGTTGTGTGAGGGCGGAGGTTCTGGATACAGAGGATTTGCGGGAGGGTACTTATGATCTTCAGGTGGAGGCGTTTGATGGGAGTAGTCGGCAGTATTTTCAGACGAGACGGCCCATTTTTCTGGTTTCAAAAGATTTGCCCGAGGGGCTTACTCAGGTGCAGAGGGATTTAATCGGGTATTATGCAGATATCCGGTATATCGCAGATGAGAAGACGCGGCGGACTTATGACGCGCTGGAGAGTTGGCCTGCCAGGCTGGTGTTTTTGAAGGTGTTTTGGAGGCAGTTGGACGATGCACCGGATACGCCGCCCAATGAGCGTCTGTTGCAGCATTTGATGCGTGTGCATTATGTGGAGACGCATTTTGGGGCTGGCGTAAGGGGATCGGATACGGACCGGGGACGGGTTTATATTCAATATGGGCCGCCCGATGATATTGATTACCGGACTTCTGCTGCGGGTCAGAAGCCTTCGGAGGTGTGGTTTTACGAGACCGCGCGGCGCTATGAATTTGTATTTAGAGATCAACGGGGTACGGGGGTTTACGAATTGGTGCATTCCAATTATCCGGGGGAGTTGTCCAATCCGTACTGGTGGCGGGAGTTTTAGTCGTCAAATGTCGGGTGGGGGTTCGCCGACTGTGGATTTGCCATTGCGGAGGAAGGGTTCGGCG
>JAPPIE010000463.1 GCA_028874765.1 Gemmatimonadota bacterium | reverse complement strand
GCGGATCACCTCTCAGCAGCCAGCCCGCTCTGCTCCCCATTCTTAATTTTTAATTCAAACAAAATCCTTGCTCGTTTTTTTGCCCTATTATATTTTTTCCTGCCAAAATATCCCGGGGGCACACTGTCGTGCCCCAACTTGAACCCCTTTGGAGGACGCAATGGCAACAGCAAAACAAGAAGAAAAATACGTCTATTTCTTTGGCGATGGCAAAGCCGAAGGCGCTGCAGAAATGCGCAACTTGCTCGGTGGCAAAGGCGCGAACCTCGCAGAAATGTCGGGCCTTGGCATTCCCGTGCCCGCTGGATTTACCATCACCACCGAGGTTTGCACGTATTATTACGATCACGAAAAACAATATCCCGACGCACTTGAAAAACAGGTAATGGACAACGTTGCCAAACTCGAAAATGTGATGGGTAGCAAATTCGGAGACGCGACAAACCCACTGCTCCTGTCCGTGCGCTCGGGTGCGCGCGTCTCCATGCCCGGCATGATGGAAACCGTACTCAACCTCGGCCTCAACGATGAAATCACAGAAGGTCTCATAGCCAGAAGCAACAACCCGCGTTTTGGATGGGACTCTTATCGTCGCTTCATCCAGACCTATGGCGATGTGGTAATGGGCGTGACTCCCGAGGGCCTCGAAATAGACCCCTTTGAAGCCGCCATCGAAGAAGTGAAAGAAAAACGCGGCATCGAAGACGACCTCGACATGACCGTAGAGGACCTCAAAACCCTTGTCGATATGTTCAAAGACATCGTCAAAACACGCACGGGACAAAATTTCCCCACCGACCCCATCGAGCAACTCTGGGGCGGTATTGGCGCGGTATTTGGCTCATGGCAGGCGGATCGCGCCATCACTTATCGGCGTCTGGAAAATATCCCCGGAGACTGGGGAACAGCCGTCAACGTACAGTCCATGGTCTATGGCAACATGGGCGACGACTGCGCCACAGGCGTTGCATTTACGCGCGACCCCTCCACGGGTGAAAACATCTTTTACGGCGAATTTCTCACCAATGCACAGGGCGAAGACGTGGTTGCAGGCGTGCGCACGCCCGAGCCTGTAGAACGCCTGAAGAGCAGACAGCCCGAAGCATATCAAACACTCGAAGGCATCTATCAAACACTTGAAAAGCACTATCGAGACATGCAGGACATCGAATTTACTGTGCAACAGAGCAAACTCTGGATGCTGCAAACCCGCAATGGCAAACGCACAGCCGCTGCCGCCGTCAAAATTGCCGTTGACATGGTCAACGAAGGACTGATCACTCGGAGCGAAGCTGTACAGCGCGTGGAACCCGAACAACTCGACCAACTCCTGCACCCCACTTTCGATCCCACAGTTGAACGCAATGTATTGGCTACGGGATTGCCCGCTTCACCGGGTGCTGCCTCGGGAAAGGTCGTCTTTCTCGCCGAAGAAGCCGAAGAAGCCGCCGAACAGGGCGAGCATGTTCTGCTGGTGCGCCTTGAAACCTCGCCCGAAGATATCGGCGGCATGAACGCCGCACAGGGCATTCTCACCGCACGCGGGGGCATGACCTCACACGCCGCTGTGGTTGCTCGCGGCATGGGCAAATGCTGCGTGGCCGGTTGTGGCGATCTCGTCATCGACTACACTGCGAATCAGTTCTCTGTCGGCGATACAGTTGTCAAAGGCGGCGACTGGGTCTCCATTGACGGTTCCACGGGCGAAGTCATGCTCGGCCAGGTTCCCACACAGGAGCCTGAACTCTCGGGCGATTTTGCCACCTTGATGAGCTGGGCCGATGAGATTCGCACACTCAATGTACGCACCAATGCGGACACACCACACGATTCGGCTGTTGCGCGCGAATTTGGCGCCGAAGGCATTGGCCTATGCCGCACGGAACACATGTTCTTTGAAGGCGACCGCATCAATATCGTGCGCGAAATGATTCTCGCCGATGATGAACAGGGCCGCCGTCGCGCCCTCGAAAAGTTGTTGCCCATCCAGCGCGGCGACTTTGAAGGCATTTTCAATGCCATGGCAGGGCTGCCCGTAACCGTTCGCCTGCTCGATCCTCCCCTGCACGAGTTTCTCCCACACGAGAGCGACCAGCAAGAGGAAATGGCAAGGCGGCTCGATACCTCATTGCGCGTGATTCAGGACAAGGTCGAATCCCTCAACGAATTTAATCCCATGCTCGGGCACCGCGGCTGCCGGCTGGGCATCACCTATCCGGAAATTTACGAAATGCAGGTGCGTGCCATCCTCGAAGCCGCCGCCAATGTGGGATCCAAAGCCGTTCCCGAAATCATGATCCCACTCGTGGGCGCGGTCAAAGAATTTACCGAACTCAAAATCATGACAGACCGCGTGGCTCGCGCAGTGGAAAGTGAAACCGGCAAGCGCGTCGCGTATCTCATCGGCACCATGATCGAAATCCCCCGCGCTGCCCTCACCGCTGCCGAAATTGCCGAACACGCAGAGTTTTTCTCGTTTGGCACCAACGATCTCACGCAAATGACCTATGGTTACTCGCGCGACGACGCTGGCAAATTCCTGGGCGAATACGTCGAAAAGGGCATCCTCGAAAACGACCCCTTCCAGACCCTCGACCAGACCGGCGTGGGGCAACTCGTCGAACTCGGCACCAAAAACGGACGCGGCGCTCGCAGCGACCTCAAAGTGGGCATCTGCGGCGAACACGGCGGCGATCCGTCCTCTGTACACTTCTGCCACAACATCGGCATGGACTACGTATCCTGTTCCCCCTTCCGCGTACCCATCGCCCGCCTCGCAGCCGCCCACGCTGCACTGGAAGAGTAATCTTCTATTTCCAATAGGGATAAAAACAAAAGTGCCCGCTTCCATTGAGGAGACGGGCACTTGCTTGTTTGTAATTCCGACTCAGTAAAACCCTGCGCTTGATTTTTTAGAAATTCGATGTATATTGCGCCCCCTTCTGGCGACAAGCCTTTTACTCCATTTACGGCCTCTGCTGAACGATGTTGATAAAAAAATAAAAAGGAACATTCCATGGCATACTCGAATGAGTTATTTTCGGAGCAATTAAATCAAGTTAAGGATCAATTTCAGAATTTGAGTACTACTCTGGAAGAAGTATGCGAAAATCTCAAAGGACCTGGTTCTCCTCCTTCCTCTGAGATACTAAAAAAAAAATAGAAATAGGTTCTTCGCTAACCCGACTAATTCATGAATAGTAATATTGCGGAGTGTATGTCAGTATAATTG
>JAPPIE010000127.1:2280-28346 GCA_028874765.1 Gemmatimonadota bacterium | reverse complement strand
CGATACGGGATGCGATCATCCCGATCCAATTTTGCCACATCGCGCACGCGGGTATGCCCCTGCCGAGAATGGCGTGATCAATTCGCCGATGATCTATATGCCGATTCTGACTGGTGGGGGAAATTTGTATTCCACAGCAGAAGATCTGGCGAAGTGGGATGCCGCGCTCAGCGATGGCAGGCTGATTTCACAGGCATCTTACGAGCAGATGTTTACGCCGGTGTTGAACAATTACGCCTATGGTTGGCGCGTGGAGGACAATGGAAGACGGTCTGTTATGCACGGCGGTGGCGTATCGGGATTCAGCACGGTTTTGTTGCGATTTTTAGATGACGAGGTCTGTATTATTGTATTGAGCAATGTGCATCCCGCTCCTGTAAAATCCATTGCGCAACAACTCGCGGCGGTTGTATTTGCCTGAGCAACACCGCTGAGTATTGCGCGTTGCTTGACTCCCCACTATCCATTGGGTACATTTGCATATCATTCACGTCATGATATAGAGGAGCTTGTTATGAGCAGCACATTTGGTCGCGCATTTCGCATCACCACATGGGGGGAGTCACACGGTGGTGGCGTTGGTGTTGTTCTGGATGGATGCCCGCCCGGCCTGGAGATCAGCGAAGAAGATATCCAGGTTGAACTCGACCGCCGCAAACCTGGCCAGAGCAAAATTACCACACAGCGCAAAGAAGAAGACCAGATAGAAATCCACTCGGGTCTTTTTGAGGGCAAAACCCTGGGTACGCCCATATCGATGATGGTGTGGAATCAGGATGCGCGTTCCAAAGATTACGAAGAAATACGCACCAAATATCGCCCTTCGCACGCCGATTATACATATCAGCAAAAATACGGTATTCGCAACTGGAAAGGGGGGGGCAGAGCCAGCGCGCGCGAGACAATCGGCCGCGTTGCAGCGGGTGCGGTCGCGCGCAAATTGCTCAAACGCGATTGCAATATCGATATTATCGCTTATGTGCGTCAGGTTCACACCCTTGTTGCCAATGTCGATCCCATCACGGTTACCCGCGAGCAGGTCGAGTCGAATATCGCCCGCGTACCCGATTCCGAGATTGCCGAGCAAATCATTCGGCGCATCGATGCTGCCCGCAAAGATGGCGACTCTCTCGGTGGCGTGGTCGAAGCCGTTGCCCATCGCGTTCCTCCCGGCTGGGGCGAACCCATCTTTGACAAACTCGAAGCCGACCTCGCAAAATCCATGCTTTCACTGCCCGCCTGCAAGGGTTTCGAATCCGGCTCTGGTTTTGGCGGTATTGCGATGACTGGCTCTGCACACAACGATCCTTTTTACAACGATGGCAGCGGGATTCACACGCGCACAAATCATTCCGGCGGTATTCAGGGCGGTATCTCCAACGGCGAACCCATCGTCATTCGCGCAGCTTTCAAGCCCACTGCTACGATTTTGGCCGAGCAAGAAACCGTCGATATCCACGGCAAATCCACCACGCTCAAAGGGCGCGGTAGGCACGACCCCTGCGTCTTACCTCGCGCAGTCCCCATTGTCGAAGCGATGATGGCACTCGTACTGGCGGACCACTATTTGCGCCAGCGCGGACAAAGAGGGTGAAAAATGATCGATTCCCAAATTTTCACCTGTATTAAAAATGCCAACACCCACACCTATCGCTTTCCGTGGCGGAATTTTACGCATCTTTTAAAAGATCGCGCAGAGCATCAGCCAGATAAGCCCGCGTTGATCTTTTGCGATTGCGATACGGATGCTCGCACGGTTATTACCTATTCTGAAGTTGAACGCCTCACCGCTGCGCTTGCGGGCCTGATGCACCGCGAATACGGCATAAGATGTGGCGATCGCGTCGGTCTTGCCTTGCCCAATTGTGCAGAAATTCCCCTGCTTACCCTTGCCCTCTTTCGCCTCGGCGCAACTTCTGTTCCCCTTGACCTTGCCAAAGATGTTGCCGAGCGCAAGCGCTACAAACTGCAGAATGCCGGAGCCAGGTTGCTCGTTGTTTTGCCCGAACATGCGGAAATTCAACGCCGCGCATTACCCGATATCCAGATTGCGACAACAGAGCAGTTGCTCGCCGCCGATGGATATGACGCAGTGGATATTGAGCCTGAGTGGTCTGGCGATCCAGAGGGCGAACAATACACCGGCATTGTGCTGTACACATCGGGTACAACAGGCCATCCCAAAGGCGCGTGTATTACCCGACAGAGCCTCACATCCAATGCCGATGGCATTATTCAGTGGCTCGGATTTGATGCACGCGAACGCCTCAACCTCGTTTTACCACTTCATCATATCAATTCCACCACGTTTTCGATCACCAGCCTCATGGTGGGGGGGAGCCTTGTGCTCAATTCGCGCTACAGTGTTTCGGCGTTCTGGCGTATCATATCGCGGGAGCGGGCGACATCTGCGAGTATTGTTCCGACGATTATGGCTGATCTGATCGCCCGCTCCGATGACTTTGAGCGCGAGGGCTATGACATATCTTCACTAAAAAAAATTATGATCGGCTCGGCACCTGTTCAGCCCAATATTGCCTGCCAGTTTGTCGATCGCTTTGGCGTTCGTCTCGTTCAAGGGTATGGCTCAACCGAAGTTAGTTTGCGCGTTACCGGCGTACCACCCGATTTGCCCGATGAACAGTATCGCGATGTGCTGGAACAAAATGCCATTGGTGTTGAGCTTGCGAATAATAACATAAGAATTGATGGTGAGCGAAACGAAGGCGATATCGGCGAAATCCTCGTGCGCGGTCCCGTGGTTGCCAATGGCTACCTCAACCAGCCCAAAGATACTGCCGAGGTTTTTTGCAATGGCTGGTTCCGCAGTGGCGACATGGGGTATTTCCGCGACCTGTATAACCATCGTTTCTATTTTATACACGGTCGAACAAAAGAAATCATTATCAAAGGCGGTGTCAATATATCGCCCATCGCCGTTGAAAATGCCCTGCTCGACGCCTGTCCAGAACTCGACGCTGTTTATGTGATCGGGCTTCGTCATGACCGATGGGGGGAAGACGTTTGTGCAGCGGCTATTTTTAAATCTGGGACCGACCAGTCCGAGGCAGCCCAGGATATTCTCAGACGCGGACAAAGCGGCCAAGTCCCAGGCTTGAGTACTTACGAAGCCCCTTCTCGCATTATCCCAATTACACCTGAAGATCGCCCGTTGACCTCTACGGGTAAAGTTCAGCGCAGCGCCCTGCAAGAGATTATCCAAAACCAGATTGACAATGCGTGAACTCCTGTCTGCGATTGACACAATTTGTCCGGTGTATTATATAGGGACTGGCTACTGACTACTTTCTGGTGATTGTCATGTTGCGTATTTTTCTCCTCCTATTTCGTCTCTTGCGCGTACGCGGTGTCTTGTCAATCATCTCTCGACTCCCAAAATACTTGCGCCTTACCTGGCGACTTTTATGGGATTCTCGCATACCTTTATTGCCCAAAGTGTTTGTAATTTTAACCGTTTTATACGGGCTTTCTCCTTTTGATATTATCCCAGAGGCAATTCTTCCCCATATCGGACTGGGAGATGACATCGTGTTTGTTATCCTGTCTATTCGCAATTTGATCGCGGCCAGTCCGCAGAATATCGTCCAGGAGCACGCCCGCAAGATTGCAGAGAAGTCGTGATTTATGTCTCGCATGGATTTCAAAACACAGATCGCTGCCGATCTTCTTACGTGGTATCGCAAATATAAACGCGATTTGCCGTGGCGACAGACAGACGATCCCTATCGCATCCTGTTGTCTGAGTTTATGCTCCAGCAAACGCAGGTCGATACTGTTATTCCCTATTACCATCGTTTTCTCGACCGTTTTCCCACGGTTTACGACCTCGCCAATGCCTCACAGGATGATGTCCTCAAAGCCTGGGAGGGATTGGGCTATTACGCTCGCGCCCGCAATTTGCACAAAGCCGCGCATTCTATTGCCACAGATTTTGGCGGTACAGTGCCCGATACCTACGACGAACTCAAATCCCTACCTGGATTTGGGCCTTATACCACAGCCGCAGTTTTGAGCATTGCTTATGATCGCGACCATGCCGTGCTCGATGGCAATGTTATTCGCGTTGTCACGCGTCTCTTTGATATTGGTGACGACGTCACGCAAACCCGCGTCAAAAATCAATTGTGGAACCTCGCCCAGACCCTGTTGCCAAAAGGTGAAGCAGGTACCTATAATCAGGCGATTATGGAACTCGGTGCAATGGTCTGTACTGCCAAAAACCCGGTGTGCGATCAGTGTCCCGTGCAAAAATACTGTGCCGCGTACAAGACCGGAAATCCGCAGCGTCTGCCCGTCAAAGCCAAAAAGAAACCACGCCCCCATCATACGCTGTGCGCGGGTATTGTGTGGCACAATGGCAAAGTGCTCATTACCCAACGCCCGCAAAATGGCTTACTCGGCGGGCTTTGGGAATTTCCCGCAGGAACGCAACAGGACGGGGCGTCTTTGCAAGATACTTGCAGGCGTGGGATAAGAGAAATCGCGGGTATTGATGTCGAAATTGACGATCGCTACCGCACCGTCAAGCACGCTTTTACGCACTTTAGTATCACCTTGCACACTTTCCAGTGCCATTATGTCAAGGGCAGGGCGCGTCCACTCCTGTGTGACAATCTCGCCTGGATTATGCGTGCCGATTTCAACGCTTATGCTTTTTCTCGCACCAGCCGCAAACTCATTGAGTATCTACAACAAGATGTCCAAACCGGCCTTTTTTGATTTGAACACAGTCTCTGGGAGGGTTTCATGAAACTCGAAAACAAAATCGCGCTCATTACGGGTGCGGGATCGGGCATTGGCAAAGCCATTGCGCTCGAAATGGGCAATGCAGGCGCGCATATCGCCGTTAACGATCTCACGGCCGAAACAGCCGGAATTACCGCACGCCAGATTGAAGACCTCGGACGCGAGGCTCTTGTCATCCCCGCAGATGTGGCTGACTCGGAGCAGGTCGAGAATATGGTTCAGCAGACGCTCAATCGCTTCGGGCGAATCGATATTTTGGTCAACAATGCCGGTGTGTACATTCCTCAGGATGGCGGCGTTACAGCTATTACAGATGAAGCGTGGCAGCGCATTCTGGATGTCAATCTCAATGGCCCTTTTTATTGTAGTCGCGCCGTTGTCAAAGACATGATAGCGCGCAAGCAGGGCGGTAAAATTATCAATATTTCGTCTGTACAGGCCGAGGTCGCGCATTTTGACGCTTCTGCCTATCAGCCCTCTAAAGCCGCTGTGGTCATGCTCACGCGAACCCTTGCCGTGGAACTCGCGCCTTACAAAATCAATGTCAATGCCATTGGTCCGGGTGCTATTGCATCTGAAGGTATGGGAGCCTCATTAGGTCCTGAAGTTATCGAAGCCTACCGCAAACGCATCCCCTGGGGTGCTCGCGGATATACCCGTGATATTGGAACTGTCGCCGCCTTTCTGGCTTCGGAAGACGCGGGCTATATCACGGGCCAAATCATCTACGTCGATGGTGGTTATTTGTCTGACAGCACACCGACGGAGCTAAAATCACAAGATCATCCCGTGCCACCCGACGATCCGGATCCGAAATAATATGATTTCTCAAAATCTCACCAATAGAACGGCTATTATCACCGGTGCCGCACAGGGTATTGGAAAAGCGATTGCCATACGCCTGGCTGAGGCCGGTGCAACTGTGGCGATTGCCGATCTCAATCTGGACAGCGCGCGCGAAACGGCTCGAGAAATCGGGGCAGGTGCATTGGCCCTGTCGCTCGATGTTGCAAATGCCGGGCGTGTGCAAAATAGTGTTGATGAATGTCTCAGTATCTGGGGACGCATCGACATCCTCGTCAATAACGCGGGCATTGTGGGACGCGATGTGCCGGTCAAAGATCTCACAGAAGGGGACTGGGACCAGGTTCTCGATATCAATCTCAAAGGAACTTTTTTGTGTTCGCGCGCTGTAATAGCGCCTATGCTCAAACAAAAAAAAGGCGCTATTGTCTCGGTCGCCTCTATAGCAGGCAAAGAAGGCAATCCCAGCATGGCACCGTATTCGGTCTCTAAAGCGGGTATTATATGTTTTACCAAAGCCCTGGCCAAGGAGCATCTCGAGGACAATATTCGCGTCAACTGCGTCTCGCCAGCTCTAATCGAAACCCCACTTTTGGCAGATGTGGAGCCAGAGCAACTCGGTTACATGACGTCCAAAATTCCCCTCGGTCGCCTCGGCCAGCCGGAAGAAGTCGCCGCTGTTGTCCACTTTCTCGCATCCGACGATGCCTCTTTTGTGACCGGGCAGTGTTATGATGTCAGCGGTGGCAGGGCGACGTATTGATAGGATTTACCCGAGCGGCCGCGCACTGAATACTTCTCTCAAATAGAGAACGACCCATCCGATAGCTGTCACCGCTACCGCTATACCCACAGCAATCAGACATAGAAACCATCCCGGAGGTCGAGAATCTGGATCGTGATAGGGGTTTCGTCGAGGGTCGTCCCAGCGCATGGTCGTGTCCTGAGTAGTATCAGCAATTTATTGATTTAAATCTTCTGAAAATTCAGTGCCTTCTGGCACATCTGTATCGCTTTCAAAGCAGATACTAAATCCATCCGGATCGTTCAATGAAACAACCCACATTCCGTTTCCCACAAAGGGATTCGATACCTCGATCCCCCGATTCTTGATTCTGCGATAGATCGTCAGGGCATCTTCGCACATGAATACAATCGAGACGCCTTCGCCCACTTTTCCTTCGGGCACCCATGAATTGTGTCCCTCCTTTTGGTATTCCTGCAACATCAGCGCAGCGTCTCCGCATTGGAGCCAGCACCAGCGAAGTTTCCCGTCCGGTTCCCATTTATGGATCATTTCAAATCCGAGAACATCGACATAGAAGCGGACAGACGCTTTGATGTTTGATACAGAAAAGAATGGGATCGCCTGTTTGACATTTGGTTTTGCTTCAACGGTCATTATTTGCTCCTTATGTTTTTAGAAGTGTGGTTATTGAAAGATATAAAATTCCGCAATGACGGGATCAATGCCGCGAACATAGAGTAGTAAAATTATTGCGAGGATAATAAAGAGAGCGACGCAGAGGAGCACAAACCCATTTTTTTGGTGCCATTTGGGGGGGATGTTGGGATCGCTCATGGTATGGACGCGCTGAAAAGGTCGAGAATGAGGGGTAAGATGGCACGTAGTGCCTGGCCCCGATGACTAATGCGATTTTTTTCTTCAGAAGATAGCTCGGCGGAAGTGGCGTTTTGGGTGGGAACGTAAAAGAGCGGATCGTAGCCAAAGCCATTCGCGCCTCGGGGTGTTGTGAGGATGCGGCCCTTCCAGATAGCTTCGGAGGTCTGTACGCGGCCATCAGGTGAGGCGAGAGCCATTGCGCAGCAGAAGTGCGCGGTGCGCTGTTTCGCGGGAATGTCGCGCATGTTTTCGATGAGTTTGGCATTATTTGCCTTATCCGTGGCATCTTCCCCAGCGTAACGTGCGGAATATATGCCGGGTGCGCCATTTAAGGCGTCAACCACAAGGCCAGAGTCATCGGCCAAAGCAGGCAAGCCCGTGTATTTTGCAATTTCACGGGCTTTTTTTATGGCATTGGCTTCAAAGGTTTCGCCGTCTTCGATTACTTTGGGCGCGTTGGGAAATGCATCGAGCGAGATTACTTGAATCTCAGAGCCGAGCAGGTTCTGGATTTCCCGGCGCTTGCCTTGATTGCGGGTGGCGAGTATGAGGGTAGGCATAGGTGTGATCCGCAGATGAACGCAGATAAAGAAGAGGGGCTGAGGACTGGCTACTGACAACTGGTTACTATTGCGCCAAAACATCGCGCTGGAGTTGAGTGATTTCGGAGATGCCCTTTTGGGCGAGGGTGATGAGGTGTTGCATTTGATCGAATGTGAAGGGATTTCCTTCGGCTGTACCCTGTACCTCGACAAAGTTGCCCTGACCGGTCATGACGATATTCATATCCACTTCGGCGGTTGCATCCTCGGCATAACACAAATCGAGCAGGGGTGTGTTGCCAATGATGCCCACGCTGACGGCGGCGACGGAATCGCCAAGAGGATTTTTGGTAATCCTGCCCTCATTTTTGAGCTTGTCAATCGCATCGACGACTGCAACATAAGCTCCCGAAATTGAAGCTGTGCGGGTGCCGCCGTCGGCTTGTAACACATCGCAGTCGATCCAGAGGGTGCGCGAGCCGAGTTTTTTGAGGTCGATCACGGCACGCAGTGCGCGGCCAATAAGGCGTTGAATTTCCTGGGTTCTGCCCTTAGTGCCGCGCGTTTCGCGCTCGCTGCGCGTATGGGTTGAACGGGGCAACATGGCGTATTCTGCCGTGATCCAGCCCGTGTTTTTGCCCACGAGAAAATGGGGTACGCGGTTCTCAACACTGGCTGTGCATATAACGTGTGTATCACCCATTTTGATCAGTGCCGATCCCTCGGCGTGTTTCATAAATCCGCGTTCAATACTCACGGGACGCAACTGATCTGGGCGGCGTCCATCTATGCGCTGGCTCATAAGTACTCCTTGTTATTACCGTGGATCGATCCATTTCTCTTCGGGATTGCCCAGTTCGCGGAAGTCTTGCCCGGTGACGTGGATGATATGACACATTTCGAGAAAACGAGAATAGATGCGACCCTGTGCGAGGTCTTTCAATTCATCGGCTTTTTGGTTTGTGGTTACAAAGGTCAGGCGTTGATTGGCATAGCGAGCGTCAATGAGGTTGTAGAGGATTTCCAATTCCCATTCGGTATTGCGCTGCACACCAAAATCGTCGATGACGAGATAGGGAACATTGCTCAGTACATCAATCATGGGCATGGCCTGCCCATGTGTATCACTGCTTTCGTCAAATGTGTGTCTGAGTTCCTGAAAGCTCTTTGAGAGGGAGATAAATTTGCCGGGTTTTACAAACCGAAAAATGAGTTCGTTGAGCAAAATATAAGCAAAGTAAGTTTTTCCTCGACCCGGCTCACCCCACAAATAGAAGCCTTTAATCGATGCTTTATTGCCGTAAATATTATCGACTAAGGTACTGAAATAGGACTTGAGGAGGGTCGCTCCCTGTATGATCTGCCCATTGTCATGCCGCACCTTAAAGTCCTCTAAGAACTTAAAGCGAAAAGGTGCAGGTATGCCCGATTTTCGGATGTATTTGTCAATGTGGATTATTTTTTTTCGAAAGGGATAACACGGGCACCAGGTGGGTTCGCCGCTCTTTGGATCCAGGGTCATAAAAGGCGACTTGCCGCCGCATCGACAGTGTTCGAGGACTTTTGGAGAGAGTGTGATTTTTCCGTGAAGTCCCGCTTCGACATGGGGGTCGTAGTCGTAGCCGAGGTCATTGGGGGGGAGGTCAATGACTGTTGTGTGTACAGGTGTGATGATTTACCTCCCACTTCGGATGCGTGTCTTTAGTGCTTGTTCGACTTCGCGCTGGGCATCTCGGCGGGCAATATCGCGCCGCTTGTCAAATTGTTTTTTGCCGCGTGCCACGCCGAGTTCGACTTTGGCTTTGCCGCGTTTGAAATAGAGTTTGAGGGGAATTAATGTGTGGCCTCTTTCATTGATATATCCTCTCAGGCGATTGATTTCATGGCGGTGGAGCAGCAATTTTCGTTTGCGCTCGGTGTCGTGGTTAAACTGGTTGCCCTGTGCATATTCGCTAATATGCGTGTTGTGCAAATAAGCTTCTCCGCCCTCAATACGCGCGTAGCCATCTTTCAAATTGGCCCGGCCTTCGCGCAGGGCTTTGACTTCTGTGCCCCGCAATTGCAGGCCGGCCTCATAAGTGCTGAGGATGTGGTAATCGCGCCGTGCTTTTCGGTTTTGCGCGATGATTTTGATGCTTTCTGACATTAAATCTCCGCTCACATATCAGGCTGAAGGATATGCATGAGATCTTCGAGTTTTTTTGCGCGATTTGGATCGTCCAGGTTTAGATACGTATATCTGAGGTTGTTCATCATGCGAAAGAGCGTGAAGCAGTTGCTGGCTTCAGAAAAAAGATCTTTTGGAATTTTTTTTCCAATGAGGTCGGCGCATTCATTTGCCGTGAGGATCTGTCCCCGATTATGCGGGTCAATATAAATATGTTGATCGGTTTGGGTGTATTTGACGATGTAGTGTTCGGGTAAAGCAACACCTGAGATGGGCAATTCCAGGCGTTTTGCGAGAATGAGATAGACCGCAGAGAGCGTGATCGGCCAGCCACGCTTTCGATCCATTACGCGGTTGAAATACGTATCGTCGGGATCATAGCGGGTAGATGCGTGAAACCCTTGCTCGTCAAAGAGATAATGGTTGAGCGTGCGAATGATGCGAATGGGATGATCGTCGGGGGCAATCCTGGGCGCGAGTTCAAAGGCCATGTATCCCAGGCGCGTTTTGTAAGCACTTTCATCGAGGTCGGGATATCCGAATCGCGCCAGCGCAAAGACGCCTTCTTCGAGGGCAATATCGCCGTGTTGGTCGCGTGTGAGATCGCGAAACCGCATATCGAGAGATGGTTCTCTAAATCGCCTGAGTACGCGGCTGACTTCTCGATGTGCGCGTGAGTCTTCGGCGCAGGCACTGTGGATTTCGCGTGTGGCCTTCTCGCCCAAATCATACAGTTTTTGGCGCATGCGATCCGCAATGTCGGGAGAGGCGTCCGATAGAAGCGATACAATGGCGCGGATTTGTGCGGAGTGGAGTGTCATACAGATGCACCGCGTCTTTTTAGCATAATCATGAGCAGAGCAATATCCGCAGGCGAAATGCCGGGAATACGAGATGCCTGCCCCAGTGATCGAGGTCTAATGCGGGTGAATTTTTCAATAGCTTCATTTCGCAAAGCTGCAATGGCAGCATAGTTAAAGTTTTCGGGAATATATTTTTTTTCCAAATTGTGAAAGCGTTGCACCTGTTCTTCTTGTCGGTCGAGATATCCTTCGTATTTGAGTTCAATTTCGACCGATTCACACACATCCTCGGGCAGGGTTTCAGAAGCAGGTGACAATTGTGTGACAATGCTGTAAGACAATTCTGGACGCCGCAAAAGTTCGGCGAGCGTCACCGCGCGTTTCAATGGAGAAGAATGCGACGCTTTAAGTGTTGTTTGAATATCGTCGGTTGGGGTGAGGCGCGTTGATCGCAGCCGTTCGATTTCTTCGTCGATTTGTCGTTTGCGTTTGCAAAAGCGGTTATACGCTTCGTCGGAAAGCAGGCCGATTTTTCGTCCGAGTTCACACAGACGCAAATCCGCGTTGTCCTGTCGCAAGAGCAGGCGATATTCGGCCAGCGAGGTAAACATGCGATAGGGTTCTTCTGTGCCTTTGGTCACGAGGTCGTCGATCAGTACGCCAATATAAGCCTGCGAGCGATCCAGGATTATGGGATCGTCGCCCCGGGCTGTTAAGGCGGCGTTGATGCCCGCCATAATTCCCTGTCCAGCAGCTTCCTCGTATCCGGTGGTGCCGTTGATTTGTCCCGCAAAAAACAAACCGGCGATGGGTTTGGTTTCCAGGGTGGGATGGATTTGCGTCGGAGGCACATAGTCGTATTCGACGGCATAGGCCGGGCGCATGATCTCCGCTCGTTCGAGACCGGGGATGCTGCGTACAACTTCGATTTGCACATCTTCGGGCAGGCTCATCGATAGGCCGTTGAGATAGACTTCAAGGGTGTGATATCCTTCGGGTTCGAGAAAAATTTGATGCCCGTCCTTGTCGGGAAAGCGCACAATTTTATCCTCTACCGAGGGGCAATACCGGGGTCCTACACCCTGGATACGCCCGCTGTACATCGCCGAGCGATCCAGATTGCTGCGAATAATATCGTGCGTTTTTTGCACGGTCATTGTGAGATGACAGCTGAGTTGTTCTTGCTCAATGCAGTCGGTGTGGTAGGAAAAGGGCCGGGGATCGGCATCGCCGGGTTGCTCTTCGCAGGTGCTAAAATCGATGCTGCGCGCATTGACGCGCGGCGGGGTGCCGGTTTTGAGCCGTCCGAGTTCAAAGCCGAGTTGTGAGAGGCCATCGGATGCTTTGTCGGCGGCTTGCTCACCTGCACGCCCCGCACTGTAGGAAAAATCGCCCACATGAATGAGGCCCTTGAGGAAGGTGCCCGTGGTCAGGATTACGGTCCTGGCGGCAAAAACCGTTTTGGCTTTGGTGACCACGCCCTCAATGCGTCTGTTTTTGACCACGAGGTCTTCGAGCAAGCCCTGTTTGACGTCAAGATGTGGCTGGTTTTCGATTACTTCTTTCATGCGAAACTGATATGCTTTTTTATCAGCCTGCGCCCGGGGAGCCTGTACGGCGGGTCCTCTGCGCCGATTGAGCATGCGAAATTGCAGACCTGCGGCATCAATATTGTGCGCCATTTCACCGCCCAGAGCATCAATTTCGCGCACCATATGGCCCTTTGCAATGCCGCCAATGGCCGGGTTGCACGACATCTGTGCGATGGTGTCGAGGTTCATGGTCAGCAGTAGCGTTTCACATCCCATACGCGCAGACGCCAGAGCGGCTTCTGCTCCCGCATGTCCACCGCCAACAACGATGACGTCGTATTTTTTTTCGTAGATCGACATATTTGTTTTTATCGCTGAGCGTGTACTGGTGTGCCAATTGCCAGAAGATGATCGTTTTGCGATTCGCTTTGTATCGTTTCGACTTCAAATCCCAGATCGGTAATCATCTGGTGTGTATCTTCTACATCCAGGCCGCCTGTGGTCAAATACCCTTCCATAAAGAGCGAGTTGGCTGGATAAAGCGCCAGAGGTTGGAGGGATCGGAGATTTTTTTCTCGACCACCCGCTACGCGAATTTCGGTTGATGGGTTGACAAATCGGAACAGACACAATGCGCGCAAACAATCGTGAGGGGTTAAAGTGTTTTGATTCGACAGGGGCGTGCCCGCGATGGGGTGCAGGAAATTGACGGGAATGGAGTTGACGCCGAGGTCGCGCAAAGACACCGCCATATCAATTATGTCGTTGTGGGTTTCTCCCATACCAATAATGCCTCCGCTGCACGTATCCAGGCCCGCTTTTTGGATGTTGTACAGGGTATCTAATCGGTCTTCGTAGGTATGTGTAGATACAATATGCGGCGTATGTGCTTTGCTGGTGTTGAGGTTGTGATTGACGCGATCGACACCCGCGTCTTTTAAGCGTTGTGCTTTTTCTCCCGTCAGTAAGCCCAAACAACAACAGATGTCGATATCTACTTCCCGTTTGATCTGGCGCACGACATCTGTAATGGCATCAACTTCACTATCGGTGGGCGCGCGTCCGCTCGTGACAATGCAGTATCGATACGCACCGTTTTCTTTGGCTTCGCGGGCTGCATCTATCATTTCGCGGGCTGGTCGCAGGGGGTATTTATCAATTGGTGCATTTGAGACAGCCGATTGCGAGCAGTAGGCACAGTCTTCGGGGCACAAGCCACTTTTGGCATTCATCAGCACATGAATGTGTACTTTGCGCCCAAAATAATGATGGCGCACCTGGTATGCCGCGTGCAAAAGCGGTAGAATATCGCGGTCAGACGTTTGAAGAACAGCGTGCATTTCTGCATTTGACAAGTCGGTTCCAGAGAGGGTTTTTTGGGCATAAGAAGTGTACATAGTATGTCCTGGATGTCTTTTTTTGGTGGTTATCGATAAAATGCAAGGCCGAGGGCTGCGGTTACAACAATGGCCAGAGCGGGATGAAGATTGAGAAAGTTGATGGCTGCAAAAGCAGCGACCGCAATGAGGGCCGTGTGCCAGGAAGTAACAGATTTGGGACACATTTCCCAGACCACGACGATTAAAAGCCCAACTACTGCCGGACGCACGGCTTTGAGCATGGCCTGTACGAGCGGAGTATCCTTATAGTTCATAAAAAACAAACCGAGGACCATCATCATGAGCAATGAGGGGAATACCGTGCCAAAGAGCGCGACCACAAGGCCCGGTGTGTCGGCGACCTGGTATCCTATATACGCAGCCATTTTAGTGGCAATGGGACCTGGAAGTGCATAGCCCATCGCAAGAGCGTCTGTAAATTCTTCTATGGTCATCCAATTATTGCGATCGACGACTTCTTCTTGAATGAGTGGGATCATCGAAGGACCGCCGCCATAGGCAAAGATGCCGACTTTGGAGAATGAAACAAACAGATCCCATAGCTTCATTAAAACGCTCCTTGTAAGCATAACAGCTTGTTAAACATCAATGTTATGAATAAAATCGCTTCTTATAGCGAAATGGAAATATATCCATTTCACGCTTATGAGACAAGGTAAATCACATCGGGAATCGTCAAAATTGCTACCTGATTTTGCATTGGATTTTTTGCTCAGATTTTTTACATTTGAGCACGATTTTGTTGTGCGTCAATCTATTTTTCTGTAATTGTGCGGGGAAACGGCGCAATAGAAATGGAATAAGATCTGGTTTAATTTCTATTTATCGTTGACAATCCCGGGCCTTTTTCCTATTATGCCCGCTCTTTTTTGGCGGCGATTTACTCCCATGTCGGTATTAGAAAAACTCCAAAAAATCTGTGATCAAAATCCGACGTCCATTTTATTTGCACGTCTGGCAGATGGGTTGTTGCAGCGTGGAGAGGTCGCACGCGCAATTGAGGTTTGCCGCCGCGGATTGCGCTATCGGCCGTCATATACAGCGGGCCATGTGGTGATGGGCAAGTGCTACCATGCGACCGGGGATTATGAAGAAGCGCGTCTGGCGTTTCAAAGGGTATTGCAATTAGATGACGGTCATCTTATCGCACACTGGTATATGGGCAAAATCGCTTTGCAATTGGGGCGTGACGACCTCGCGCTCAAATATTTCGAACAGGCTCATGTTCGCGATCCATTTAGTCCCGAACTCATAGATCAGATTTTCAAACTCAAAGGTGAGGAGGTTGAAGAGAAGCAGGACAACGGTCCTGAGTCCGGCGGTTCTGAAGTCGTATCTGGAAGCGAGGCATTTGCTCAGGCGCTTTTAGAAGAAGATGACGAAGACGATTTGGATGCGCTGGTTATGTCTCTTAAACGCGAGCCAAAATCTGGGGAAGAGGCTCCTGTTATAGCAACGACCACACTGGCCGAGCTATACGCGAGTCAGGGCCTTATTCCGGAGGCCATCGCAGTTTTGGAACAGGTGATTGCCCGCGAACCCGACAATGAGCATATTGTTGCCCGCCTGGATGAGTTGCGGAATTTATCGGAATAAGAGGAACTGAGAGCATGAATCAGTCCGAAAATGAGTATGACGGAATTGCAGAAGCGTATAGGGATTCCAAGCAACTCTCATTTCGAAAATATATTGAAGAATATACCTTTTTTCATATACTTGGAGATGTCCGAGGGACAACGGTCCTGGACCTGGCTTGCGGTGAGGGGTTTTACACGCGCAAGATCAAGCGAGCTGGGGCGGCAGAGGTCACAGGCGTCGATCTTTCCGCAGAAATGATCAAGTTGGCAGAAGAAGAAGAACACATCCGTCCTCTGGGATGCAAGTACCTGAATCGAGATGTGGCCCGGCTCGATATGGCTGAATCTGTCGATGTCGTAGTGGCGATGTATCTTTTAAATTATGCCAGGACGAAAGAGGAACTTCTCAATTTTGTCCAGGTGGCTTATAATAGACTGCAACAGAGAGGGCGATTTATCGGATTCAATGACAATGTTCAGCATGTTCCCAGAGGAACTATTTCCTTCGCCCAATACGGATTTGACAAAGTGTGTACTCCTTCTCCTCAAGAGGGAGATATTATTTTGTATCAAATAAATAATGAAGATGGTACGCAGTTTGAGTTTAAGAATTATTATCTCAGTCCAGAAACGTATCAGTGGGCTTTTCAGAAAGCTGGTTTTTCCGATTTTCAATGGGTGGGTCCGTTTATACATCCATCTCAGCAGCACAACCCTTTTTGGGATGCTTTTATGTCTCGTCCTCCACTCATTGGTTTTTGCGCGTCAAAGCAATAAGTTCATATCCCAGCAGGGATGATCGTTGACAATAAAGGATTGTTTATGGTTTCTACTTCTGATTTTCGCAATGGTATGGTTATTCGCCTGGATGGGCAGCTTTTTTTTATGACCGAGTTTGAGCATTTTAAGCCCGGCAAAGGTGCTGCGGTCGTGCGCACCAAGCTCAAGAGTGTGAGGTCAGGTGCTGTGATTGACCGCACATTCCGGTCGGGCGACAAAGTAGATGATGTCCGCCTGGAAAAACGAAAGAGCCAATACTTATATAAACAAGATACATTTTACATTTTTATGGATACTCGCACGTACAACCAATACGAAGTGCCCACGGAGATTGTGGGTGATGCACAACAGCTGTTGCAGGAAAATGAGATTGTCGATGTACTGATTGCCGAGGGAAATGCCCTGGGTGTGGAACTGCCCATTTTTGTGGAATTGAAGGTCGATCAAACCGATCCCGGCTTGCGAGGCGATACGGCCACTGGTGGCACAAAGCCCGCGCGCGTGGAAACCGGGGCGACAGTGCAGGTTCCGCTATTTGTCGAGATTGGCGATGTGTTGAAAATCGATACGCGCACCCAATCTTATGTCGAACGGGTTTAGGAGATTACTGTGAAAATTTCCAAGCAGATAATAGCGAGTGCAAAAGAACTCATCGATCTGATTGGTGCCGATGATGTGGAGGAAGTTGAAATTGAGCGCAAGCTCTTTGGACGCGGACGCATTCGCATTGTGCGCGCCAGCCAACAAGCCCCCATAGTGCAAACGCTGGCCGCACCGCCAGCGTCAGCATCTGCACCTGTTGATGTGCCGAAGACCGAAGATGCTATAAGTGAAGACGATGGGCGCTATCACACTTTGCGCTCGCCTATGGTGGGTATGTTTTATCAATCGCCAAACCCCGAAGCACCACCTTATGCAACAGAAGGCGATGAGGTGGCGAGAGGGCAGACCCTGTGTATTATTGAAGCCATGAAAATTATGAATGAAATCGAGTGTGATGTGAATGGTCGGGTAGTGCGCGTACTGGTTGAAAATGCCGCGCCCGTCGAATACAACACACCCTTGTTTTTAATTGATCCACAAAAGTAGCCGTGCCCTTTCGGGGATGCCCGTTCACTGATTGTCGCTTGCCCTCCCCCGGCGAACGAGCAGGCCCTATTGACCTTTCCTTTTTTGAGATCATACCCTTGTTTGAGAAAGTTCTCATTGCCGACCGCGGCGAGATTGCTCTGCGTATTATCCGGGCCTGTAAAGAGTTAGGCCTGAAAACCGTTGCGGTTTATTCTGAAGCGGACAGCAATTCGCTGCATGTCGGTATGGCCGATGAAGATGTTTGTATTGGTCCGCCCCCCGGCGAGCAAAGCTATCGAAATATTCCGCGGATCTTAAGTGCTGCCGAAGTGACCAATGCCGATGCGATTCATCCGGGCTATGGCCCGCTGGCCGAGAATGCCGAGTTTGCCGAAATTTGCGGCACCTGCGGCATTGTTTTTATTGGTCCATCTGCAGAATCGATACGCAAGATGGGTGATAAGGCTATCGCACGAGAGACCATGCAAGGAGCCGGTGTGCCCGTTGCGCCGGGTACGGGGGTTTTGGATAGCTATGAGGAAGCCCAACAAGTTGCGCGTGACATTGGATATCCCGTGCGCCTCAAAGCCGTGGCAGGCGGAGGCGGACGAGGGATGCGTACTGTATTTTCAGAGGGCGAGTTAGAACGCGCGTGGCAAATGGCACAGGCCGAGGCACAGGCGGCGTTTACATCTGGCGCGCTCTATTTGGAAAAAGAGATTGTGCAGCCCCGGCATGTGGAGATTCAAGTGTTGGGAGATTTGGCGGGGCGTATTGTGCATTTGGGGGAACGAGAGTGTTCGGTCCAGCGTCGGCATCAAAAGCTCATTGAAGAGTCGCCTTCACCCGTAGTTGATGACGCTATGCGCCAGCGTATGGGAGAGGCGGCTATCAAAGGTGCGCTCGCGGTTGGATATGCCAGTGCTGGCACGGTTGAATTTTTGCTCGATGCTTCCGGAGATTTTTATTTTTTAGAAATGAACACGCGCATTCAGGTTGAGCATCCGGTTACAGAGACGGTGGCCAGTCTCGATCTGGTCAAATGGCAGATCCGTATCGCAGCCGGTGCGTCTCTTCCGCGGTCTCAAGATCTATTTGATTTCAAAGGACATGCTATTGAGTGTCGAATCAATGCCGAAGATCCCGAGCATAATTTCAGGCCCTCGCCCGGCACTATTACTTCTTTTCATATGCCGGGAGGCCCGGGCATTCGCATTGATTCACACGTATATACGGGATATACGGTTCCGCCACAGTACGATTCCCTTTTGGCCAAGCTCATCGGATATGGGGATACGCGCGACGAGGCAATTGCACGGGTGATACGCGCTCTCGAAGAGTTTGTGATCGAAGGCGTGCCAACGACTATTCCCTTTCACCTCCATGCTTTGCAACACGAGGATTTTAGAACGGGACGGGCAACAACAGAATTTGTGAACAAGTTGGGCTATGGTGGGTGAATCCCATTCTCAGCTATAGGCAAGCAAAGGTATAAAGGAGCAGAAAATGTCGGATATTCCAGAAGATTTACTTTTTAATAGCGATCACGACTGGGTTCGAATTGAGGGCGATACGGGCACATGCGGGATTACGGATTACGCGCAGGGCGAGTTGGGCGATATTGTATTTTTAGAATTGCCAGAGCCTGGCGATTTTGTTACTCAGGGGGAATCCTACGGCATAATTGAGGCGGTTAAGACTGTGTCCGATCTCATTGCACCGGTTTCGGGTGAGGTGGTTGATGTCAATATCCAGTTGACAGATGATGCTGCTCTGGTCAACGACGAGCCTTATGGAGAGGGATGGATGATTCAAGTGCGCCTTTCAGATCCTTCAGAGACAGAATTTTTAATGGATGCCCCTGCCTATGCAGGTCTGGTTGATGAATAGATAGAGTGAATAAGGCTTGACACCTTGTAGTCAATGCGATATATCATGAGGATTTATGTTAAAGATCAGTAATTAGCCACCTTCCAATCAGGTTTGAGGTGCTTTATCATGCCCGTGACGATGCCCACAATACTCAATCAGTCTGTATTGGTGCTCAATCAGAGTTACGAACCTCTGCATGTGTGTTCTGTGCGCAGGGCTATTGTGCTGGTTTTTCGAGGTCGCGCCGAAGTTGTTGAAACGTGCGATTCTCGTATCCATACGGTGAGCGATTCTTTCCCCGTGCCGAGTGTGGTGCGTCTGGCTATATATGTGCGCGTGCCTCCCAAACCGCTCGCCTTGACCAAGCGCAATATTTTAAAACGCGATGGGTTCCAGTGTCAGTATTGTGGCATTCGCCGCGGTCCGTTTACCATTGATCACGTTGTGCCGCGGTCTCATAATGGGCGCAATTCATGGGATAATCTGGTGTGCGCCTGTCATCGGTGCAATAACCGCAAGGGCGACCATACGCCTGCGGAAGCCGGTTTATCATTATTGCGCAAGCCTCAGTCTCCCAATCGCGTGACCTTTATTCGACATCATATCGGGGTGCCAGACCGTCGCTGGCGTCCCTATCTTTTTATGGATGATTAAAAGCGGGGACTGATGGAAAAAAAACGAATTTTGACAGGTGATCGGCCAACGGGGCGTTTGCATCTCGGGCACTATGTCGGATCTTTGAAAAACCGCGTGGCCCTGCAAGATGATTACGAGTGCTATTTTTTAGTGGCTGACCTGCACATGTTGACCACGCAGCCCCAAAAAGAATACATCGATGCATTGCGTGAAAATATCTATGAGATGGTGTTGGATTATTTGGCTCTGGGAATAGATCCAAACAAATCAACCATTTATCTTCAATCAGCTATTCATGCTGTATATGAAATGAATCTGTTTTTTGAGATGCTCGTGACATTGCCCCGCGTGGCGCGGTTGCCCAGTGTGAAAGATATGGCACGCGCGGCGAATATGACCGATGAGGCAATTCCATTTGGTCTGATTGGGTATCCCGTACTTCAAAGCGCCGATATTTTGATGCCGCGCGCACACGTTGTGCCGGTTGGGAAAGACAATGAGGCACACGTTGAAGTGACGCGAGAAATTGCGCGTCGGTTCAACGCGTATTACGGCGATGTATTTCCCATTCCCGAACTCCTCATGGGCGATGTGCCTACTCTGGTGGGGACCGATGGACAGGCCAAGATGAGCAAAAGTCTCGACAATGCGATTTTTTTGTCTGACGATGAAAAGACGGTGGAAAAAAAAGTGCGCGGTATGTACACAGATCCCAATCGCGTTCGCGCAGATATTCCGGGCACTGTTGAAGGCAACCCCGTATTTATCTATCACGACGCATTTAATCCCAACGTCGATGAGGTTGAAGATCTCAAAACCCGCTACCGTCAGGGCCGTGTGGGCGATGTCGAAGTAAAAGATAAATTGGCTCGCGCGCTCAATGTGTTTCTCGATCCTATCCGCCAACGCCGAACACATTTTGCGGCGCAGCCGGGTTATATTGAGCAAGTGATTTACGAAGGTACGCTCAAAACACAAGCACTTGCACACGAAACTCTCGTGGCCATGAAAAAGGCGATGGGTTTTACCGGCGTATGGAATCGGATTTCTCGCAAAGCGCGAGATAGAATGAAAAAACAAGAGAAGGAGGCGCAATGATTGCATCCAATTTGACAGCTCGGTTCGATCCGGATGCTGCGCCTTATGGCGTGAAGCTCGATTTGTTTGAAGGTCCGCTGGATCTGTTGCTCTTTCTCATTCAAAAAAACGAGATTGATATCTATGACATTCCCATCGCCGATATTACGCGGCAATTTTTAGAATACGTCGAGATCATCCAGCGATTAAACTTAGAGGTTGCCGGCGATTTTGTCGTGATGGCCGCCACATTGATGCGTATCAAATCGCGCATGTTGTTGCCCTCTGATCCAGAGGCTGAGGAGGAAGAAGGAGATCCGCGCGAGGAATTGGTGCGCCGCTTGTTGGAATATCAGCAATTCAGAGAAGTAGCCGCGTGGATGGACGATCAGCAGACGGAGTACCGCGATGTTTTTTATCGAGGTACTTCAATAGATCTGGAAGATATTCGGAAGCAACACGAGGCCGAAGTTGGGGAATTTCGTCCCGTGAGTCTGTTCGAATTGCTCCGCGCCTTTAAGCAAGCGATGGATGCTGCACCAAAAGCCGATTTTCACGAGGTGACGCGGGTCGATGTGACTACAGAGGAGCGCGCCGAATACGTGCTCGATGTACTTGAACGACGGCAGCAGGTTCCATTTAGTGAACTGATAGCCAGTACACATCGCATTGTGGTGGTCGTGACATTTGTCGCGTTGCTGGAATTGATGAAAGAGGGAAAAGTTCGCGTTCAACAGGCTGATATCGATGGGGAGCTCTGGGTTTATCGCCGAGATGTTTTAGACACGGCGTCTTTTGAGGAGACCACAACCGATGTCTGAAAGAGATGACGCACGTGTCGCCAATCTGGCTACTGATGAAGAGGCACGCAACAAAGGCGTGGTTGAAGCATTGTTGATTGCAGCCGATGACCCTCTGGGAGCATCGCGCCTGTCATCGGTTTTGGGACGGAATACTGGCGCAAAAGAAATTCGCGCTTATGTCAATGATCTCAATGAAGAATACGCACAAACTGGTCGCAGTTTCAGGGTTGTCGAAGTCGCGGGGGGCTTTCAGTTGGCTGTACACAGCGAATTTGCGCCCTGGATTCGGCAACTGATGCGCGAGAAAGTCGCCCCCCGGCTTTCGCAAGCTTCTCTGGAAACCCTCGCTATTCTGGCTTTTAAGCAGCCGATTACCAAAGCCGAGGTTGAGCATATTCGCGGCGTATCTGTCGATGGCGTTTTGCGGCAATTGATGGAAAAGGGACTGATCCGCATTTCCGGGCGGTCAGACGCACCTGGGCGGCCCTTGTTATACGGAACGACACGCGATTTTTTAAAGCATTTTGGCCTCAAGACCCTGTCTGATCTGCCCAGGATTCGCGAGTTGGAAGAGTTGCTCCGAGAAGAGGAGCAACGGGTGGCCGAAGGCAAAGACAGCCCGTTATCGGGCGTGATCAATACCGATGGGAATAGCGAACAGGATACCCATGACAGAGCGCCTGAACCGGTTTCTGGCCCGCGCGGGGGTGGCTTCGCGGCGGGCGAGCGACCGGTTGATTCAAACGGGCAGCGTTAAAATAAATGGCGCTGTTGTGACACATCCGGGCACGCGAATAAACCCGCGTAGCGATCAGGTATGTGTCAATGGCCGGGCGATCCAATCGGTTGATCGACACACTTATATTTTATTGCACAAACCCCCGGGATATCTGGTATCGGCGCGCGATCCGCATCATGCCCAAACAATTTACAAATTGTTGCGCGGCATTGATGCTCGGGTTTTTCCCGTCGGACGGCTCGATCTGGATACGCGAGGGGTTTTGTTGTTGATGGACGATGGCGATCTGGCATTTCGATTGACTCATCCGCGGTATGGGGTAAAGAAAGTCTATCGCGCCTGGGTGAGCGGGCATCCCAGCAATGCGGTATTGAGAGCACTGCGAGAGGGAATAAAGCTCAATGATGGTATTTCTGCTCCTGCACATATTCGGATTATGCGCGCAAGAGGTGGAGATACAGAATTAGAATTGGTGCTTCACGAGGGGCGCAAAAGACAAGTGAAGCGGATGTGCGAGGCGGCAGGACATCGGGTGCTATCTTTAATACGCACGCATTTTGCCGGTCTCACAACGCGGCACCTCAAGTTAGGCCAATGGCGGCATCTGACCCAGGCAGAAGTAAAGAGGCTCCGAGAACTGGTCGGGTTGTCCCCTGAACAATGAGTAATGTATGCGCGAAAATGGGATTGTCATTGCGATTGATGGCCCGGCAGGTGCTGGCAAGAGCACGACTGCCCGGCTTGTTGCAGAGCAAATAGGATACCTCTATCTGGATACTGGGGCGATGTATCGCGCCGTCGGGCTGGCTGTCCTGCAACAGGGCATTAATCCCGATGATGCCGATGGCGTGACCGCATTGTGTAGTGCGCTCAATATCGCACTTGAGATGCGAGATGGGCAGTTGCAAACCTTGCTCAATGAAAAAAATATATCCGCTGCAATTCGCTCATCTGAAATATCGCAAGTTGCGTCTCGCGTAGCTGTCCATCCGGGGGTGCGCGATGTGCTCGTTGCATTACAGCGGGCTATGGGTCGTGATGGGGGGATTGTTTTAGAAGGTCGAGATACAGGCACTGCTATTTTTCCAGATGCGGAATTGAAAATTTTTCTCGTTGCCGATCCCGCCGAACGCGCGCGGCGACGGCTCCGAGACCTCGAAAAAAGGGGCGAATCCGCTGTGTTTGAGTCGCTGTTGGACGAAATTCGCATTCGGGATATTCGCGACCGACAAACGCAGTTGCAACGCGGAGCATGGCCCGCACCTGATGCCGTGTGTATAGATACTACAGAATTGTCAATCGCAGAACAAGTGGATCGGATTGTTGCACTTGCCCAACGGCAAAATAGGGCGTGAATGGTAAATGGATGGTATCGATGACATTTTATCGCTTTTTCTGGTGGCTGGCCTACGGGCTGGCCGTTATTTTCTTTCGATTACGGGTCGAAGGTCGGTGTCACATACCCCAGTCGGGTGCTTTGATTTTAGCTGCTAACCACTGTTCTTACGTCGATCCCGTTATTATTGGAGTTGCGGCAGGACGCGAACTTTGGTATCTTGCTAAGGCTGAACTCTTTCCTATTCCGTTGCTGGGAAAGCTGATTCACAGGTTGCACGCGATGCCCGTAGATCGGAGCCGTGGAGACCGCAGCGCATTTTTGGCCTGGACAAAAACTTTGCAGGCAGGTAATCCCGTGCTCATTTTTCCAGAAGGCACGCGCAATAAACGTCCCGGTTTTCTGCGTCCCCGAGCAGGGGTTGGCATGCTGGTTTATCGCACTCAGGCACCTGTGATACCCGTATATATTTCGGGCACAGTTAATATCTGGAAAACTATGGTTGGGTTGGAGCGGTTGCAGGTGCGGTTTGGCGAGCCCATTTTTCATTCCTCAAAACAATTGCCCGATAGGCGTCGTGACGCCTACAATTTTATTACTCAGGAAGTGATGCATCATCTCGCTGTTCTGAAGCGGATGCGGCGGAAAGCCGGCACGGTCGCACCCGCTTCTCACAATAATTAACAATAAGGTGTCGGTACGGTTTGATCGACGTTGTTCGTCGTTCTTTTTTTATTATTTTGCGCGATTTTTTAGCGTGAAAGGAATTATTTGGTATGTCCGTTAATACCCTTCCCAAACCCACCCCTGAAGAAGCACTGGCCGCGCTGGATGAAAGCGAATATAGCGAGGCAGAATTTAATGAAATGATGGAGCTCTACGAAGAGACGTTAGAGACCATTAAGCAGGGCGAGATTGTTATGGGCACTGTGAGGTCCATCCACGATGGAATCGTAGTGGTAGATATTGGTTTTAAGTCTGAAGGCGCGATACCCCTCTCTGAGTTTGGCGACCCGCCAGCTATAGAGGAAGGCGATGAAATCGAGGTTTTTTTAGAGAGTATTGAAGATCAAGAAGGCCAGGTGGTGCTGTCCAAGACCAAAGCTGACTTTATGCGGGTGTGGGACCGCATTAAGGATGCGTATGATAGCGATCAGATTGTTGAAGGTCGCTTGATGCGGCGAATCAAGGGTGGCATAGTGGTGGATCTTTTCGGCGTCGATGCTTTTTTGCCCGGCTCCCAAATTGACATCAAACAGGTCAAAAATTTTGATCAATTTCTCGGCAATGTGTACCCATTTCGCATTATAAAACTCAACAAGAATCGCCGAAATATTGTCATTTCTCGCCGCGTCGTACTCGAAGAAGAACGTTCCAGGCTGCGCAAACAGATTCTCGCCACACTGGAAGTGGGACAAGTGCGTCAGGGATCGGTCAAAAATATCACCGATTTTGGCGCGTTTATCGATCTGGGTGGATTAGATGGATTGTTGCATATTACAGATATTGCCTGGGGCCGCGTTGGGCATCCGTCAGAAGTTTTGTCCATTGGTGAAGAAGTAGAAGTCAAGGTGCTCAATTACGATGAAAAACGCGAGCGCATTTCGCTGGGTATGAAGCAATTACAAGATCATCCCTGGAAAGATGTTGAGGAAAAATATCCGGTTGATAGCAAGGTGATAGGTAAGGTTGTCAGCATTACGGATTACGGAGCTTTTGTCGAGTTGGAACAGGGGGTCGAAGGGTTGGTCCACATTTCTGAAATGTCGTGGACGCAGCATATTCGCCATCCTTCCAAGCTGGTCTCCATTAGTGATGAAGTTGAGGTTATGGTCCTGCGCGTGGATCAGGAAGGTCAAAAAATTTCGTTGGGTCTCAAGCAGGTGCAGCCCGATCCATGGGAAGATCTCGACAACAAATACCCTTCAGGTACACCTCTTCGAGGGATTGTACGCAATTTGACCAATTTTGGAGCCTTTGTCGAAATCGAAGAGGGAATCGACGGGCTGGTACATATTTCCGATATGTCCTGGACCAAGCGTATTCGCCATCCGAGTGAGGTAATAAAAAAAGGCCAGGATTTGGATATTGTTGTGCTCAATATCGATAAAGAGCGGCGGCGCATCTCACTGGGGCACAAACAGACTATTGAAAATCCCTGGGCAAAACTGGCCGTTACCTATGCTGTGGGAAATGCCGTAGAAGGTACTATTTCACGTGTTCTCGAACGCGGGGTGGTCGTTGACCTCGAAGGCCATGTAGAGGGATTTGTGCCAGTCTCTCAACTGGGTATTGATGACCTTCAACGTCCCGATGAATATTTCGAGGAAGGCGATGAGATGCCGCTGAAAGTCGTGGAGTTTGACGAAGATCAAAAGAAAATTGTATTGAGCGTGCGAGAGCGTTTGCGCGATGCCGATCAAGATGAAATAGACGCTTTTCATGCAGCACATCCCCGACGCGAAAGCGCAGAAGATCAAGTAGGGGAAGAAGTGGCTGAAATAGTAGAAGTAGAAGTAGAAGCTGAAGTAGAAGC
>JAPPIE010000127.1:0-2180 GCA_028874765.1 Gemmatimonadota bacterium | reverse complement strand
GAAGTAGAGGTGGAAGAAGAAAAAGCACAGAGCAGCAAAGAGGAATAAGATAGTTCAGATCTTTCTGGCGGTTGCAAAGCGTTGGGGCATATCGTCTCAACGCTTTGTTTTTGCAAATGGCTGATTTTTATGCGAAATCAAAAGACAGTTGCGTTTTATACACTGGGTTGTAAGCTCAATACCTATGACACACAGTGGTATGCCGAGCAGTTTGTGGCGCAGGGTTATCGCGAGGTGCCATTTGGCGAGTTGGCTGATGTTACTGTGGTTAATACATGCACTGTGACCGGACAGGGGGACGCGCAGTCGCGCAAGGCATTGCGCAAAGCGCATCGGATTTCGCCCACAGGCACCGTGGTTGCGGTGGGGTGTTATGCACAAACGGATCCAGATGCCCTATCTGCAATGCCCGAAGTCGATCTGGTGGTAGGGACAGCAGAGCGGACGCAACTCCTGGATCTGGTAAATAATACCTGTTCTTTGGGGCGCACATTTGTGACGCGCAGTCGCGCGGCAGATTTTCAGGATATGGATATTTACAATTTTGGCGGACGCGCTCGCGCTTTTGTCAAAATTCAGGAAGGTTGCAATGAGTTTTGCTCGTTTTGCATTATTCCGTTTGCGCGTGGGCGCAGTCGCAGCCGCACGCTTGAGAATACCGTATTGCAGGTCGAAAAATTGGTGGCTGCGGGCTATCGAGAGGTGGTGCTGACGGGTGTGCATATTGGCGATTACGGTGTGGATTTGGAGGCGCGCGATTTGTTGCAGGTGCTGGAGGCTATTGAGCGCGTCAATGGGTTGGAACGCTTTCGCGTGAGTTCAATTGAAGCGACTTATGTGACAGATGCCATGATCGATTTTTTTGCGTCGAGCCAGAAGTTTTGCAGGCATTTGCACATTCCATTGCAAAGCGGTGACAATGGCGTGTTGAAGGCGATGCGGCGTCCCTATACGCGGGAGCAGTATATTGCGCTGATTGAAAAACTCGCGGAGAGGATTCCCGATGTGGGCATTGGCGGCGATGTGATGGTGGGTTTTCCCGGTGAGTCGGATGAGGCATTTTACAATACGCGCGATTTGATTGCCAATCATCCCATGACGTATTTACATGTATTTCCGTATTCGCCGCGCGGCAAAACGCCTGCAGCGCGCATGAAGAATCAGGTTGATTCACGGGTGAAAAAGCAACGCGGCGCAATACTTCGCACATTGGGGCAGCAAAAGGTGGCGGCATTTCAAGCGCGGTTTGTTGGGCGGACATTGCCCGTGCTTTTTGAAAATCGCCGCAATGGGCAGCTTTTACAGGGGTTGACCGATAATTATATCCGGGTGGTTGCGCCAGCCCCAGATGCCGCGTGCGAAGAGATTGTCGATGTGCGCTTGCAGCGGGTTGAAGACGATGTGGTCGTCGGAGAATTGGTGGGTTTTGAGGGGTACCACGCGCGGGAGTTATTACAGGTGCAAAGTGCATAAACTGCGATATCTGGACAGAAAAGGCCGATTCCGAAAGGAATTGGTCTTTTTTTTTTAAAATTTCTGAGTATATTCGATGAGTAAGAATTTTTGAATTTTTTACAGGCGACGATCGCGCTGTATTTACAAAATAAAGGAGAGAAATTATGTCTTTTGACACAGGTGCTTATGGCGGTGTTTTTGCGGAATTGATTTCCGAAAAGCGATTGAACCCACTGGATGGCGGCGAAGAGAATACCGCGGCGAAAAACGCGCTCGACGCGCTGACTGTGGCATCTGCATTTGCTGGGAAAAAAGTAGTGGATGAAGATATGGCACAGGCCTGTATTTCTGGCATGTGGCTGTATCACAACTTTTTAGATGCGTCTCACACCATCAGCCAGGGCATTCATACGGCGACTGGAAGTTATTGGCACGGCATCATGCATCGCCGCGAACCCGATTTTTCCAATTCAAAATACTGGTTTGGCAAAGTGGGCAACCACGCCATTTTTGACGATTTGCGCGAGGCGGCAGCTGGCATTGCGGGTGGTGTTTCCGGTGCGCCAGAGTTTTTGATGACGCAAGCACATTGGGATGCAGGTGCCTATGTTGACCTGTGTGCCGATGCTCTTGAAGGGCGCTCAGCACACGACGCGCTTTGCCGCGAGATTCAATTGCGGGAGTGGGAGTTGTTGTTTGATTATTCATATCGAAAAGCGGTAGGG
>JAPPIE010000258.1 GCA_028874765.1 Gemmatimonadota bacterium | reverse complement strand
CTTCGCCGCGGATTTCGCAGTAGGACACGGGGTTACTGAATAATCCCATTTCAGCGCAGGCTTTGAGGCGGATGGGTATGGATTTGATGGTTTTGATATTGGGTGTTATGTCTTCGCCCTGCGTGCCATTGCCGCGTGTGACGCCGCGTGTGAGCATGCCGTTTTCGTAGATCAAGCTCAGGGCAACGCCGTCGATTTTTAGTTCGGCGACATATTGCAATTCTTCGTCGGGCAATTCGCGGCGAATGCGATCTTCAAAGTCTCTGAGTTCGTCTTCCGAATAGGTATTGTCCAAACTGAGCATGGGGATGTCGTGCTGCACGGTTGGAAATTCTCGGGTCAGGTCAGAGGTTACGCGCTGTGTGGGGGAATCGGGTTGGATTAAATCGGGATGTCGCGCTTCCAGGTCGCTCAGTTCGCGCAGGAGGGCGTCATATTCCCGGTCGGAAATCACGGGATCATTGAGTACGGCGTATCGGTAATTGTGTTCGTTGAGTTGTTCAACGAGTTGTGCAATGCGGTTGGTGGGGGTCATAAAAAAGGTACTCGGGCATTAATAAGGGGGATCGGATCCGAAGCGATGGATTATCCAATTCAATGCTACGTTTAGTATAGCCAATTTTGTCCGCATATTCAAGGTGGGCGCAGTGTTTACTCGCCAATAATCTTCGCCAGCAACCTCACGTTAGTTTTTAAGAAAAAATAAAAGCTGTGAGACCCAGTAGCATCCCCGCTTTGAGGAGTTTATTCAGGTATCCGAGGGCGTCTTTTTGCCAGAGGCGGATGAGGACGAAGATGAGCAAAAGGTTGAGTAGGACAATCAGGCAGAGATAAATTGAGCTGTAAATGCCCAGGAGCGCGGGCAATGGGGTTGCGATGATGAGGATTGCAAAGATGCCGGTGATCAGGATGCGCGCAGTGTTTTCGCCCCAGGAGATGGGTACGGTGCCGCCGGATAACTGGCGGTCGCCCGCGCTGTCTTCGAGGTCTTTGAGAAGTTCGCGGCCCAGGTGAAATAGAAAGGCAAAGCCCGCGATGAGATAGGGAGCGGACATGTTCTCGACGGCTGCGCCTCCATAGAGGAATGCCAGACCGCCGAGCGCACTTACCGTGAGATTGCCGATGAGAGGTACGCGTTTGAGATAGGTATTGTAAAGGATCAGGCACGCGATGGCAATGAGGGCAATGGCGAGGGCTGGCGTTGGTAAGGGGAGGGCGAGGAGAATGCCCGCGAGGAGGAATATACCCATTTCTATGCGGGCGATGCCGAGGGATAAACGCCCCGAAGGGAGTGGCCGGTGCGGTTTGTTTATGCGGTCTTCGGTGATGCCACACAGGTCATTGAGCGCGTTGCCTCCTGCGGTGATGAGGGCGGCGGATAGCGCGGCAAAAATGAGGGGTTCGGTGATGTTGTGAATCCCCAGCCAACCGCCGAGGATTACTGAGGCAAAGGTTATGAGACAATTAATCGGGCGAGGCAGTTCAATCGCAGCGTAAAATCTGGTCTTGCGGAAGGCCATGTTTTTCAGGCCTCTTCAAAGACATCGTCTGCGTCTCGAATGGTGTAGCGGTAGCCCTGTTCGGTGAGGAAGGTCTGGCGGTTTCGGGCAAATTCTTGTTCGCGGGTATCGCGCGTAACCAGGGTGTAAAAATGAGCCAGGCTGCCATCGGATTTGGGGCGCAAAATGCGTCCGAGGCGTTGGGCTTCTTCCTGGCGCGAGCCATAAGTGCCAGAAATCTGAATGGCGACGCTGGCATCGGGTAGATCGACGGCAAAATTGGCGACTTTGGATACGACGAGGATCTTGATTTTGCCCTTTCGAAATGCTTCGTAGAGGTGGTCGCGGTCTTCGGTAGGGGTTTTGCCCATTATCAACGGGGCGTCGAGTTCTCGTGCAATATGTTCGACCTGGCGGATGTATTGTCCAATGACGAGGATTTGGTCGCCTTTGTGTTTTTTTAGCAGATGCTTGACCATGTGGATTTTGTCGGCATTTTCCGATGCGATACGGAATTTGGCGCGTCTATCTGCTATGGCATAGCTGAGTCGCTTGCTCTGTGGCAATGGCAGGCGAATTTCACAGCATTCTGCGGTTGCTATCCAGCCGCTGGATTCAAGCTCTCGCCAGGGTACGTCGTAGCGCTTGGGTCCGATGAGGGAAAAGACATCGGTTTCGAGGCCATCTTCGCGCACGAGGGTGGCTGTGAGGCCCAGACGACGCCGGGACTGCAATTCGGCGGTAAAGCGAAATACGGGGGCGGGAAGCAGGTGAACTTCATCGTAAATAATGAGGCCCCAATTACCCTGATTAAAAATGCCGAAGTGGGGAAAGTCTTCCTCCCGGCTCTTGCGATAGGTCAGGATATTGTACGTGGCAATGGTAATGGGCCGGATTTCTTTGCGCTCGCCAGAATATTCGCCTATCTGGTCGTCGGTGAGGCTCGTTTTGTCGATGAGTTCTGCTTTCCACTGGCGCGACGCCGTGATATTGGTGGTCAGGATTAGGGTTTCGCACTGGAGGGTATTCATGGCAGCCATGCCCACAATAGTTTTCCCCGCGCCGCAGGGCAACACTACTGTGCCGCTCCCGCCATCGGGACCTCCGCCCGCGTGAAATATATCGACAGCCTCGCGCTGATAATCGCGCAATGCAAAGGGATTTCCCGATAGTGCAGTCTGGCGATGTCGAAATTTAAGTGTTCTGCCTTTGAGATATCCCGCGCGATCTTTGACCGGGAATCCGATGCGTGTGAGAGCCTGTTTGAGGTGCCCTCGATAGAGGGGCAAAACGCTGATGCGATGGGCGTCGAGTCGCTTTTCAATATAGGGCTGGACGGTTTTGTGGCGACAGATTTCAAGGATAATCAGGGGATCTTCGGAAGACAGGATGAGCGCGTCGCCTTCTTTGTCGAGATAGACTTTGCCATAGCGGCTCATGGCCTCTCGGATTTCAACGCCCACATTTTGGGGAATGTCGTATTTGCCGTAGGCTTCGAGGGTGGCGATGATTTCTTCGGTGGTGACACCAGCTGCGGCTGCATTCCAGAGCGAGAGGGGATTGACGCGGTACGTGTGCATGTGCTCGGGGCTTTTTTCCAATTCGGCAAAGCGCACGAGCCGATCTCGCGCCGCTTCGTATCTGGGCGAGTTGACTTCGACGAGAACTGTGAGGTCGCTCTGGATGATGAGGGGATTTTCAGGGTTATAGTTCATTTGTCTTGAAAAAACGCGCGGTTAATGGTGAAAGATTTGGCGACGAGATCT
>JAPPIE010000369.1 GCA_028874765.1 Gemmatimonadota bacterium | reverse complement strand
GGCACATTTGCCGGACGCGGTCGGGTTGTTGCGATGCGAGGTCGTTGCTTTCCGATATGTCCTGGGATAGGTTGAAGAGATGCGGCGTGCCTTTGTCGATTACGAGCTTGTACTTGTCGTCGCGCATGGCAAGGCCATTCCAGAATAGTTGTCGGGCACCGGGTTCGTCTTCGCCCAGGAAGGTGGATTTGAGGCTGATGCCGTCAAAGTGATTGTCGGGCGCAGGTGCCCCTGCGAGGTCGCACATGGTGGGAAAGAGGTCGATGCTGATGGCGAGTTGGTCGGTGACGCTGTTGGGGGCTATTGTTCCGGGCCACCATGCAATGGCGGGGACGCGGTGGCCGCCTTCCCATACTGTGCCCTTGTTCCCTCGCAACGGGACGTTGGATTCGGGGTTTTGACGGGTACCGCCGTTGTCGGAAAAAAAGAAGACGAGGGTGTTTTCTTCAATGCCGAGTTCCCGCACTGTGCCCATGATTTCGGCCAGGCTGTCGTCCATGGCTTTCATCATCTGGCAATAGGTTTCTCGGGGGTCGTCGGGATGAAAGTCGGCTTTTTCCGGACCGCGAATGGCGGGGTCGTCAGGTCCCTGCAATGGGGTGTGTACGGCTTCGTGTGCGACGTAGAGGCAAAAGGGCGTGTCTTTGTGGTCTTTGATGAATTGTACCGAATGCTGGGTGATGAGGTGTGTGGTATAGCCTTCTTCTTCGATGTGTTCGAGGCCCTCCCACCAGTCGTACACTTCCATGCGGTCGTAGTGCGAGATGTAGTCGATGTTGCCGCTTACATATCCGCGAAAGCGATCAAAGTCGTGGTGCAGGGGATTGAATTTTTTGTCGTATCCGAGGTGCCATTTGCCAAAGATGGCGGAGGTGTAGCCGGCTTTTTTGAGCAGTTTGGGAAAGGTGATTTCAGAGGGGTACAATCCCACATAGTGGTCGGCACTTTGGGGATTGGCACCGATTACTTTGGGCACGCCTGCGCGCTGTTGATAGCGTCCGGTGAGGAGTCCGGCGCGCGTGGGGCTACAAACCACACCGCTGGCGTGGAAGTCGGTGAATTTAAGCCCTTCGCGGGCCATTTGTTCCATTGCGGGCGTGTGGATCCAGCCCCCGTACGCACTGGAATCGCCATAGCCCATGTCGTCGGCGAGTACGATGATGATGTTGGGTTTGTTCATACGGTTAATTCGCTTCGTTCATTCTAAAGCCGGACACAATGGTGCTGTCTTTGCGTTCCAAAATGTTGTTGGGGTCGATGCGGTAGGGGTCGTCTTCTGCGCGGCCCACGGGTTGCATTTGGGTGCTGTGGTAGCCGAAGCGCACGGATTTTCGCCATTCGTCGGTGCGGTTGCAGTCGGACCAGTGAATGATCTGATAGCTAAAGAAGATGACGTCTCCTGCTTTTGCCGGGATCAGGATGGAGTCGATTTTGTCGGGGTGGTAATCATCTGGCGGCAGATGAGGAGAGGTGTCTGGACCCAGGACGTGGACGAGCGGCCCCTTTTTGTGGCTGCCGGGTACCACGCGCAAGCACCCGCTTTCTATTGGGGTGTCGTCCAGGTGAAGCAAGCAATCGACAAAGTCGGGGCCGTCGTGTGGATAAAAGGGATAGTCCTGGTGCATGGGAAAAGGCGTGCCGAGTTCTGGCGGTTTGGCATGGAGTACGGTGTGGTGCCATTGAACGGTGTCGCGGATCAGGTCTTCCACACAGCCGACGAGTCGGTCGTTGAAGATGGCGCGTCCCCAGGTTGCGGAGTAGAATTGGGGATTGTGCATGAAGACGGCTTTGGTGTTGAGGCGTTCGTCTTTGGGCAGGTAGCGATCGCGCCAGGGGCCCCGCCAGCCGATGGTCTCATTGCCCCAGTTTTCGATGATGCGCACCATTTCCGAGCCGAGTTCGGCGGTTTCTTCAGGGGTAAAGAGGGCTTCGCATTTGAGATATCCATTTTCGTGGTAGAAGTCGATTTGTTCTTGTGTCAACATGGCGTCCTCCAAATATAATAACGCAAGAGAACAAGGGATTGGCAAGGATCTCCCCCAGTCCCTACCGCACCCCGTTCTCTTGCGTGATTTTTTTCATAATTGCATCGGCGCCCAATATAGCATGATAGGCGCGTGAGTGAAAGTAAAATTCCGCTTTTTCAGGCCATTATTTTGCAGAAACTTGAATGGCTGCATTTGGAAAGACGGCGACGCGGGCGTTATCGGGCAATTTTTCGATGAGTTGGTTGCGGAGTGTGTCCCAATCGCGGAAGAGAACGCCGTCGGGGTTGCGTTTGTAAAATTCGTCAACTGGAAAGTTTTCAGACCACATCAGGGTCTGGTGCGGACCTTCGATTTTGGGTTCGGGGAGTTCTTGTTCAGGTTGTTCGGCTTTTAGTTTGCAAAACCGCGCGTAGTCTATTTCGTCGTATAGTCCGTGGTGACAGATGCCATCGGTGGCGGGGTTGATGGCGACTTTGTAGGCGTTTTTGAACAGCCGAAGCGGCCAGAGTGCTTTGCCGGTTTGAATGGGGTCGTAGTCGAGCGGATAGCAGTTGGCAATGATGAGGTCAGGCTCTGTTTCTGGTGCCTGGGTTGCGTAGGTTTTTAGTGCGAATCGGGCGCCTGTGCGCTGCGCCTGGATGAAGTCGCCCACAAAGACACCGCTGATCTGGCGTTTGCGGTTGAGTGTCACATTGACGACGGCATCGAGGCCCAGGACTTTTGCGACTGCTTCGGCGGCGTCTCGATGGTCGGGTTCGTCGCCCTGTCGTTCAATATTGGCGTGTCCTCGATTTGCGTAAAAGGTGTGAAAGTAGAACATGGTGGCAAAGCCCGAGACGCCCGGTAGGATGAGTTTGGCGCCGCCGCCAAATCCCACGTTGCCGTGGGGATAGATGCCGCCTACACAGAGCTTGAGGTCGGCATCCGCGACAACTCTGTCGATGTAAATGGGGAGGCCGCTGTCCAGGCTGCCCAGGGCGCGCAGGTCGCCGCTCATGAAATAGTGATTCGTGACTTGATAGGCGCGAGCGATATCAGCGCCTACTTTTTTGTCTATTTCCTCCGCGTCGATTGGTCGGTGAGATCCCCCACCGACGACAATGCGGATTTGATTTTTGGGTATGCCGGCGTCGTCGAGTTCTTTGAGGACATAGGGGATGAGTTCGGCAGCGGGTGTGGGACGGCTCAGGTCATCTACGATGATTGCGGCGCTGTTTTTTCCTTTGGCGAGTTCCGCTATCCGCGGTGTGCCGATGGGGTTGTCAAAGGCGGTTTGGATCTGGTCTGCGGTGACTTGAGGGCATTCCT
>JAPPIE010000005.1 GCA_028874765.1 Gemmatimonadota bacterium | reverse complement strand
ATACCCGCGTGCGCGATGTGGCAAAATTGGATCGGGATGATCGCATCCCGTATCGACCATCTCTATAAGGTCAAATATGTGCGCTTTCAAAAAATTCTGATATGATTGACCCGACACTTTTTCGATCACTTGCGACAAGACAAAAAATCCCGTTCCGCTATAATGGTATTTTGTACCCGGCGGTGCCACGAGGGGCCGATCCGCGACTTTTTGAATTGTCTCAGCAGGGGTTGCTTTCAGCGACATGGTATCGGAAAAACCGGACAGTTCCCACACATGCATAATCCCCGCCGTATTGCTCAGCAGATGGTGTAATGTGATCCCGGTCCAGTGATCGGGAATGTCCGGTAAATACTCAGAGAGCAAATCGTCTATTTGGAGTTTGCCCTGCTCGGCCAATATCATCACCGCCATTGCAGTAAATGTCTTGGTTATGGAGCCAATGCGAAATTTGGTATGCAGGGCATGTGGCACGTTGTTTTCCAAATCAGCCATCCCATATCCTTGCGCCAATAATCGCTCTCTCGATCGCACGACGAGAACCACACCCGAAAAATTGTGCGGCTGAACAACCGCATTTAGTTTGTCTCTCATGGATATCCTCACAAAATTGAATCTGTTTTCAATTGGGTAAATATTGACGAAAAAGCCATTTGGTGCGTAGTTAATGGTATCAACGACTTCTATCATTGCCGAGAAATGACGCATGCCAAAATACAAGTCGATCTATCCCGTTCTCTTTTTGATGTTATTTGCCTGTATGCCCGAATTCGAGTTACCCGAAGCACCTGACCGTGTGACTGAAAAACCCGAATTTGAACAGTTTGCGATTCCCGAATACCAAATTTACAAAGACAAACCGCGTCCTGTCAATCTCGTGAGCCATCCGCGCGCGATTCGATTCAAAGATCGCTTGATCCAGGGCACCAAAATCGGTCCCAATTTTGCAGGCGATCAAACCATCGTGCGGTGGTTTTGCGGTGAAGAATGCCAGCAATTCGCCGTTATCGACGCGCGAACAGGCAGTGTGATCTTCGCACCATTTGTCACGCATCTGGGCTTTCGTTTTCGTCTCGACAGCAAACTTCTGATCGTCAATCCTCCCGAAGCCATTGAACGCGCCGCCCGAACTGGCAGATCCAAATCGCACTATCGCACGGCGTATTACATCTGGCACTACGGCGAATTTGTCGAGATCTATGCGATCAAATACTAAAGGGATCAGGCAACATCCCGCTCAAACTCAAAAATCAAAAGGCCACCTCCCAATGGAAATGGCCTTTTCAATTCAGCAGATCTTGCTCCACATCAAATTTCCATAATTTCTTCTTCTTTTTCTGCTAATACGTCATCAATTTTTGCGACAAACTCGTCGGTCAAATCCTGCACGCGTTCTGTTGTGCGCCTGGCATCGTCTTCGGGAATCTCACCTTCTTTTTGTGCATCGCGAATGAGTTCATTGGCATCGCGACGAGTATTGCGAATCGAAATGCGGCTTTCTTCGGCATATTGCTTCACTACCCGCACCAACTCTCGCCTGCGGTCTTCCGTCAATTGCGGAATGGGCAACCGAATAATCGTACCGTCGTTGGCCGGCGTCAATCCCAAATTCGATTCCAAAATTGCCTTTTCAATCAGCGGAATTGCCGACTTATCCCAGGGTTGAATCGCGATCAAACGCGGTTCTGGCACACCCACCGTGGCGACCTGATTAATCGGCACCTGTGCACCGTAATACTCGACCCGAATTTGATCCAGCAAATGCGCATTGGCACGCCCGGTGCGTACTGCCCCCATCTCATTTTGCAGGGCTGTAACAGACTTTTGCATGGCCTCTCGCGCTTCAGCCATAATCTCATCAATCACGGCGCACCTCCTCTGGGCAATATAGATGCTTAACTCTCTTCACCCAGGACAAAACGGGCGAATCGGCGGATGGTGATATTTTCTCCGCACTGGGCCACCAAATCTGAGTGTAGATCTTGAATAGTTTTGTCTGGATCTTTGACAAAAGCCTGTTCCATTAAGACCACTTCTTGATAATATTTTTCCATGCGGCCTTCCACAATCCGATCCACGATGTGCTCTGGTTTGCCTTCGCTGAGTGCCTGATCGCGATAAATACTCTTTTCTCTTTCCAGCATTTCGGCATTTACATCCTCGCGATTCACAACAAGAGGCGCAGCGGCAGCGATGTGCATAGCCACATCTTTTGAAAACGTCTGGAACTCATCGGTACGCGCTACAAAGTCGGTCTCGCTATTGATCTCGAGCAAAACCCCCAACTGGCTTCCCGCATGGATATAAGACGCAATCGCCCCTTCTTTAGCCTGACGACCCGCTCTGCTCTCAGCTTTGGCAATACCCCGTTTGCGCAATAACTCAACAGCCTTATCCATAACGCCATCGGCTTCTTCGAGCGCCCGTTTACAATCCATCATGCCCACATTGGTTCTGGCACGTAACTCCTGAACCATTTTTGCAGAAATAGCCATTTCAGTCTCCGTCTTATCAATTATTGCTGGGATCGATTTCTGTAATCTCAGGGCCCGCATCTGGGGCAGGGCCATCTTCTTCGTCATCCTGTCGAACCGTTGTACCTTCGACCACTGCCTCGGCCATCAAATCTGTAATCAGTGCAATAGACCGCATCGCATCATCGTTGCCGGGAATTGGATGGTCAACTTCATCCGGATCGCAGTTGGTATCGACAATTGCCACAAGAGGTATTTCCAGGCGACGCGCCTCGGCGACTGCGATTTTTTCCTTTTTAGTATCCACGACAAATACGAGTGCTGGCAAACGTCCCATACTGCGGATCCCACCCAGGGATTTTTGCAACTTATCGCGCTCGCGTTCCAAGCGCAATACTTCCTTTTTGGTCAACTGCTCATATGTGCCATCGCCAGCCATTTTATCCAACGTGTCCAGGCGGCGAATGCTCTGCCGAATCGTTTGAAAATTCGTCAGCATGCCCCCCAACCAGCGGTTGTTGACATAAAACATATCGCAGCGTTCCGCAGCATTTACAATGATGTCTTTGGCCTGTTTTTTGGTGCCGACAAAAAGAATCGGCTGGCCCGTTTCAGCAGCCTTGCGCACAGCTTGATATGCCGCTTCGATTTGCGCCTGCGTCTTTTGCAAATCGACAATATAAATACCATTGCGTTCTGTAAAAATGTACTTCTGCATCTTTGGATTCCACCGCCGGGTTTGATGCCCGAAGTGAACCCCAGATTCGAGCAGTTGCCTCATTGAAACAACAGCCATGTCACCTCCTGCACTTTGGGTTTGTCCTCTGCATCCCTCATATTGCCGCATTGCCATCTGGCACCCGTGAAGCAATCAGGATACATGTGATATCCAGAGAAAATACTCTGGTCTAACGCTTGGAAAACTGGAATTTTTTGCGTGCTCCGGGCTGCCCGGGTTTTTTGCGTTCCACTTTGCGCGGATCGCGCGTGAGCAAGCCCGCCTGACGCAGGGGTTTGTGATTGCTCGTATTCACGCTTTGCAAACTGCGCGCAATACCCAATCTCACGGCACCGGCCTGACCGGTCAAACCGCCACCCTTTGCTTTGGCAACAATATCATAAGTCCCCCGGGTCTCGGTCATATCTAAGGGCTGTTCGATAATCATCACCAATGTTTCCCGTTTGAGATAATCAAGCGCGGAAAGCCCATTGATAGTAATCGACCCTGTTCCGGGAAAGAGTTTCACATGTGCTGTCGATGTTTTACGACGCCCCGTAGCAGAACTCAGTGGTTCAACTGCCAAACAATCACCTCCTCTATAAATCAATAGGCTCAGGAGACTGAGCCTGGTGTGGGTGCTCTGGTCCGGCGTAAATACGGACCTTTTTGATCATCTGCCGCCCCAACTTGTTGTGGGGCAACATGCCCCGAATCGCGTGCTCGAGTACAAACGTGGGGCGCTTTTCCAGCGCATCTTCCAGCGTTTGTTTCTTAAGCCCGCCGGGATACCCACTATAGCTCGTATAAACTTTTTGCTGGGCTTTGTTATTGCCCTTTACCTGAATTTTTTCGGCATTTACAATAACCACATGATCCCCCGTATCAACATGGGGAGTATAAAAAGGCTTGTGTTTGCCGCGCAAAATTCTGGCAACGCCACTGGCAAATCGCCCCAGCACCTTGCCTTCTGCATCGGCGACATACCAGGTCTGTACAACATCATCTTTTTTGGCACTCGGTGTCATCATCGTCTCAATCGCGCCGCATGGTTATGGCGCAATGCGCTCACCTCCTCTCCTAATTTTAGAATCTTTAAGCCTTTAAAAGTACAGTATAATCCAATTTTGTCAAGTTAGAAAGCCACAAAAAAGCGCCACACGTCGGGTGTCGGAAAACCGACCCATCTCCGTGCGGCGCATCGTCTGACGGAAGTTTCTGCCTCGCGACTGTTAAAAAATCGCCAATGTGGCAGATAACAAGCCGTTCGATGGCTGTCTTGGATTGCCAGGTGCGCTACCATTCGAGATGCTACACCCGCTCCTGGCAGAGGCGCACCTAACGACAGCCACCTCCACTGGTCATTTCACTCATTCGACCACCTCCTTTCTTGTGTGGTTCCAATATAGCCCATGCAAAGGTGAAAGTCAACCCATGAAAAAGTAGAGATATTAGAAGCAACACAAAGTAATCCCCGATGGGCGCTCCAATCCCATAGTAACGAGATCTTCAACATCTGAACCATCTAAATTCGCACATTGAATTTTAGCCCTGCGATAGTTGTCATAGTCTCCCCAGTACATCTTCCCTTCCACCACATCCAGAGCAATCCCCGATGGGCGGTCTAATCCCGTGGTAACGAGATCTTCAACATCGGAGCCATCCAGGTTCGCTCGTTGAATTTTAGACACGCCAGCACCCTTATAGTTCGTCCAGTACATCTTCCCTTCACTCACGTCTAAGGCAATCCCCAATGGCAATAATTCGGGAAAAAGGAGAGTTTCAACATGAGAACCATCCAGGTTCGCACGCTGGATTTTAGTTAAGTCTGTCCAGTATATCTTACCCATGTCCAGATCCAGGACGATACCGTTGGGAATACTCAATTTGGTGAAAACGAGGGTTTCGATATGAGAGCCATTCAGGTTCGCTCTGTGTACTTTGCACTCCACGGTCTCTCCCCAGGCCGCCTCTGTCCAATATATTTTTCTTTTTTTTCCATGCACCGTCATTCCACCTGGAAGATACACATCGGTAGTAATCAGGTCCTCGACATCTGAACCATCCAGATTTGCACGCTGAATTTTAGAAGTTCCAGCGTCCGTCCAGTACATCTTCCCCTCGTCCTCATCCACGGCGATGCTATTTGGAATACGCAATCCAGTAGCAACGAGATCTTTGACATCTGAACCGTCTGTATTTGCACACTGAATCTTAGAAGTTCCCAGGTCTGTCCAATACATTTTTCTCATAGCGAATCCAATCCAAAAATACAAACGTGTAATATGTATAAATACATATTTTTAATCGCAATATATGCCCATGAACATAAATAAACCCATAAAATTACCTTATTTTTCATTTATGATTGTAACTGGGCGAAAAATAAGGGAATTACGGCACGCAAAAAACTGGTCCCAACTCGACCTCGCCAATGCGGCCAATATTGACCAGGCGACAGTATCTCGCATTGAAGCAGAGACAAAAGTGCCTCGAACCGATACCCTGGTCGCTATTGCTACTGCTTTGGGCGTCTCGCCGGATGTCCTTTTGGGTGCAAATCCCAAAACAACGATCGTTTATCCGCAAGAGCGCGATCTCGAGTTGAGCAGTATTGTAAGCGACCGGATTAACACACTCACAACAGAACAACTCAGAGAACTGAATATTTTACTGTCTTCTGAAGACGGAAAAGCCGCGCTTTTTGCACTACTGCGCTTGCGAACAAAGGAGTCACTGGAAAAAGTTCGCAGGCTACTCGAAGTATTAGGAGGAGAGTAACTCCGTATTACACAGGCTCCATCGCCCTGTACGACGCCAGCGCATCATTTACATTCCGTGCTTCGGGAAAAAAAGACAACACGCGCAACAGCACACTATCCACCACGGCGTCGGGACACGAGGCACCACATGTCAATGCGATATCCACAGGGCTTTTATCGGGCAACCAATTCTCGGCAATCTCCACCCCGTGCGTCTTGAGACAATAGTGCCGAATTTCGCGTTCTGAAATCAACTCCTCGGCATCCTTCACAAAAAACGTCGGCATGGCTTCCTCGCACAATTCCACAATATGCGACGTATTCGAAGAATTGTACCCCCCCACAACCAGAGTGAGGTCTGCACCTTGCTCGATAAGCGTGTATGTCGCATTCTGATTTTCGTTGGTCGCATAACAAAGCGTATCTGACGTATCCGCAAAATGATCTTCGATATTCTCCGCGCCATACCGGTCTATGAGTGCCTGCCGAATAATTCCGGCGATTTTATGCGTTTCAGTAGCCAGCATCGTCGTCTGATTCACCACACCGATACGCGACAAATGGATGCTGGGGTCAAATCCCTGTGAGCACTTGTGTCTAAAATACCGCTCAAAAGCACCGAGATCGCGTTTGCCCCGAATAATATTTGCTAAAATATGCGCCTCTTTCAAATTCAGTACAGCTACGACCTCTGCATTTTGAACCGCGTGTGAAAAAGTCGCCCGCGTTTCTTCGTGTATGGTCTTCCCGTGAATAATGACAGTATAATCTCCATCGCCCAATTGGGCACTGCGCTTCCACACCTTTTCGACAAATGGACATGTGGTATTGTACTGATATGGATCAATTCCCCGCCGGGCCAATTCCTCTTGCGTTCCCACAGTTGTACCAAAAGCTGGCACCACCACGATATCTTCGGGAACGAGCGCGTCCCACGGAATGAGCTGTTCCCCAGACGGCGTAAACATAAACTGCACGCCGCGATCCTGCAAATCCGCGTTCACATTGGGGTTGTGGATCATCTCACTCAGGAAAAACACACGCCGGTCCGAATGTGTTTCCAGGGTCTTATACGCAATTTCAATGGCATTCTCCACGCCAAAGCAAAACCCAAAATGCCGTGCTAAAAAAAATCGCACAGGCCCAAAATCCAGTACCGAGGGCTGCAAATCGCGCTTTTTGGGATCCGATAGTTGTCGCGCTCTTTTAACCAGTGAAATAATCGGACTTTTGTAAAATTCTGGAATCTCAAATTTTCGCGCCATAATGTCTCATTCCTCAAATGGGAGCGCAATCGCTTCACCCGTTTCAATGGACCGATAAGCTGCCAACGCAATCTCTACGGCTGCCCGACCATCTGCACCAGACACCGGTGGCTCCTCCCCATTGAGCACCGCTTCGCAAAACGCGCGAATCTCCTGGCTTACCGGACTCTCATTTTGCGATAAGTCCGACGCGGGAATCGCCGTTTCACCACCGTCGTATCGCTTGTAGCGCAAACCGCCTTCCCCCCCCCAAAACGAGGGGAAGACCACCGAGCCTTTGGCGCAATCCAACCGCCCGCCATAACCGCCAATAGCACTTGCCTGACTGGAATGCAATACCCCTACCCCACCGTTTTTGAATCGGATGGACACGAGTGCCACATCTGGAAAATCCGTCTCCATCTGCACGAACTGCCCACCCACCGCAGAAACCGATTCCGCATCGCCCATCACAAAACGCATAAAATCGATCTCATGCGCATTCACTTCCATCAGCGTACCGCCACTTTTGGCTCTTGACTCCCGCCATGTTGCAGACCATACGCCGCCCCATCCACCGCCCAGACGATGCACCATCAAACACAAAGGCATCCCTAAATCGCCCCCGCGAGCCAAATCGCGCACCTTGCGATGCACCGGGTGAAAGCGACACACCAGCCCAATACCCAACTTAACCCCACCTTGCTCACACGCGGCGATCATCGCATCACACCCCGCCAGCGTAGGCGACATGGGCTTCTCGCAAAACACATGCACGCCCACTCGGGCTGCTGCTATTGTGGGATCAATATGCAAAAACGGCGGCGTGGCAATCATGACGGCCTGCACATCCTCACGCGCCAGCATGGTGTGGTAATCCGCCTCGTAATCGCAATCCATTTTCTCAGATAGTGCCCGGCCTTTTTCACTATCCACATCGCTGACACAAACCACCTCAGCGCAGTCCAGGTCCCGCGCACCATTGGCCAGACTCGCGCCCATATTGCCGCATCCAATCACACCCAATCCGAGTTTTGTCATCCATTCCTCCAAACGGTATTAAATACAAAACAGGTTATACCATATTTTGGGAAAAAAGTCAATCCTCTTTCAACCCGTTCCAAAAATCGCTTTGAAATTATTCAAAATGAAAATACCATGTTTCATACAAAGAAAGGAGCATCCCAATGCCTGCGCTCAACGCCACCATGTGGACTTATCCCTGGGATTTACGCGACGAAGGTTATGACGCCGTTCTCCACAAACTCCGCGGAGAAGTTAAACTCGACGCCATCAACCTGGCATCGGCTTACCACACCTTTGACATGCTGCGCCCCCATTTGCCCGCCAATAACACACTCGAGGTCTCACAATCAGCGATTTATTTCGAACCACAGGAATCGCTTTACGGCGCGATCAAACCACATGTTAGCCCTTTGATGCAAAATGAAAACTGGTGGGGCGAAGCAGCAAAAGCCGCAACATCCGCTGGTATAAATCTCAATTCATGGACCGTCTTTTTTCACAATTCCTACCAGGCGCAATCCCATCCCCAATGTGCCGAAGTCCGCTGCACAGGTGACATCAGCACATCTGCCCTCTGCCCTGCCAATCCAGACGTGCGCGCCTTTGCCATCGCACTCTCTCGCGATCTGGTGCTCAACTACGGCATCTCCCTCCTCGAATGCGAATCCCTCGCTTACTCCGGCTGGGGCCATCTGCACTACCACGCCAAACACGGGATTGACCTGGGTGCTGGCGGACGCTACCTCTTTTCACTCTGTTTCTGCGATAGCTGCAAAAATCGAGCAATGGAAGCCAATATCGATATCGCAAAACTACAAAGCACTGTCACCGCAAAAATCCGCACGGCCTTTGAAACCGGCCAACCCGTTCGAGAAACGATCACAGAACTCAAACGCACAATACCAGACCTCGAAGCATTTGACGCCATGCGCGAAGAAATTGTCACATCCCTCGTGCGCGAACTCAAAGCGTCTGTTGATGTCCCGCTCTCCTATATCTTGATGGGCGATTCAACAATCACGGGATCGAACCCCAAAGCCATTGCACAAATTGCTGACAGTGTAGAAATTCTTTCTTATACTGCCGATCCCCAACACACCAGAACTCGCGTTTCAGAACTTTTACCCATTATCCAGAGTCCAGACCAACTCGTCGTCGGACTCCAAGCCTATCCCCCAGCCTCCCCCGATGCAGAAACCCTCTGTGCCAATCTACGAGCGGCCCGAGAACAGGGCGTGACCAAATTCGCCTTTTACAACTACGGCATCATGCCGCTCTCCGCGCTCGATTGGGTTCGCCAGGCGATCCAATAGACGGATTCCGGCACACGCGCTCATCCTTTTCGAAAGGACATAACTATATGCCCATTATTGACGCAACCCATCTTCGAACCCTGCAACGCGAACTCTACAGCGCTGCGGGATTTCCAGAAGATCAGGCTCACATCGTAGCCGATCACCTCGTGGATGCCAACCTCTACGGGCACGATTCGCACGGTGTTATTCGCACGCCGGGCTATATTCGCGCCATCACAAGCGGCAACATCAAACCCGTACATGAACTCAAAATTATTCGAGAAACCCCGGTCTCAGCCGTCGTTGATGCCGAGCGCACCATCGGTATTGTCGTCGCCCATAAAGCCATGCAAATGGCCACCGACCGCGCCCTCGAACACACCATCGGCGCCGTAGCTGTCCACCGATCCAGTCACATCGGTCGCCTGGGTGATTATCCGCCCAAAGCGGCTGAACGCAACTGCATTGGCCTGCTCATGCTCAACGGCGGCGGGCGCTTCACCGCCCCCTTCGGCGGCACGAGCCGACGCCTCCCCCCCAATCCCATCGCCTTCAGCGCTCCCACACCCAACGGACCTCCCCTCATGCTCGACATAACCACCAGCATGTCTGCCGGTGGCAAAGTCGATGTGTATCGCGCGCGCGCGCAGCAAACACCCGAAGGCTGGCTCATAGACTCAGACGGCAATCCCGTGAATGATCCCAATCGCTTCAAAGGTAACGGTGACGCTGTGGCAATGCTGCCTCTCGGCGGACCTCAGGGCCACAAGGGATATGGCCTGGGCATGATGATCGACGCCATCGCGGGTGGCCTCTCATGGGCGGGATGCAGTTCGGAACAACCCACGCGAGGCGGCAGTGGCTATATCGCCATCGCCATCAAAATCGACAGCTTTATCGATCTCTCCGATTATCTCAACGAAATTGGCCGTCTCTGCGACTGGATCAAGTCCTCTCGCACCCAGCCCGGTGTCGATAAAATCTATCTCCCAGGAGAAATCGAACACGACACGCGCGCCAAACGCGAAGCAGAAGGTGTCTTTATCGAAGACGAAACCTGGGACAACACAGTCGAAACAGCAACTGAACTGAGTGTGTCAATACCCGAAGTACGAGATGAGGCGTGAAAATCCTACCCTCCCCTTTCACTGCTAATTTCTTGACAACAGATAGTGATTATCGTAAACTGCTTTCGAGCTTATTTTCCTCATACAATTTATCAATGGAGGATACGCACCGATGAGTAAAGATATTCAGCCTCTTCTGGATGACTGGCCCTGTGAACCCGGGCAATTGTGTGTTCGCAAAATCAGAGGAAATGATGGTCGCGCCAAAGTTCAACTCCGCATCGAAATGGGCATCTTGCAAATGGATGTCACAGGTCGCCCCGACGGCCAAGAGCCCGAAGGGTATGAATCGCTCTTGCACTATTACAAAGCGCTGGCGCAAAAGCGCGGTCCAGAAAACTTTGTGCTCAATTCTGAAAACTGTATGGAACTCCAGATGGAAGCCCTCCAATATTATCATCGCCGCATTAGCTTTCTCGAAATAGGCGAATATCTCAACGCCAAAAAAGACGCAGAACGCAACCTCGAACTTTTCGATTTTGTCAAAGAATACGCAGAAGACGAGGAAGACCGTATGGCGTTTGAGCACTATCGCCCCTTTGTCATTGGACACCGCGTAAGGGCTGAAGTCCTGATGTATCTCGAACGCGAAGCCTATGATATGGCACTGTCAAAAATTGACGACGGCATTGACGAACTCCGAGCCTTCTTCAGAGAATTTGACCGTCACGACCTCATTGACGAAAGTGAAGAAATCGCCTTCCTCCAGGAATGGGCAGACGAGATTCGCCGCGACCGCCCCAAATCCCTATCCCAGGACCTGCGCGATCAAATCCGCGAAGCCGTGGGCCTCGAAGACTTCGAACGCGCCGCAGAACTGCGCGATCAACTTCTCTCTCTGAAGGAAAAGACCGAAATCTGATCTATAAACCAGTTGCGAAAGGTAGGAATCACACTAAAAGCCCACGTCCTTTGACTGTGGGCTTTTAGTATCTACAGGGAAGAATTCCCGCAAGACCGGAGATACATAGATTTGGTATATTACCGTAACTGTCCGTTAATCCCGTAGTTAGTAGAAATCAAGATTGAGAGCTATCACCTTTAAAAAGGAGTTGTTCATTGTCGATAGAATGTCCTGAGGATTTCGAAGGCCTTGCACAGGCAGGGCAGGTGGTAGCCGCCACATTAAAGGCAATGGCGGGTGCTGTTCGCGCCGGAGTAACAACAGCGGACGTCGATCGCGTTGGCGAGTTGGTGCTCAATCGGTACGGAGCAACCTCCGCACCTCGGCTATTTTACGGTTTTCCCGGCGTCAATCTTATCAGTGTCAATGACGAGATCATTCACGGTATTCCGGGTGATCGAGTGCTGGAACAGGGTGACATTGTAAGCCTGGATGTCACCGCTGAATTGAACGGCTACATTGCAGATGCAGCAATCACCATCCCGATTCCTCCATATTCCGCGAAAGTCGATAGATTGTGCCGGTGTGCCCGTACGGCATTCGAAAAGGCGGTGGCCGTAGCTCGTGCAAACAAACCGATCAATTGCATCGGTCATGCCGTAGAGCACGAGGTGAAACGACAAGGATTCTGGGTTGTTAGTGGGCTTGCGGGACACGGGGTAGGTCGGGTTATCCATGAAGACCCCATCGTCGCAAACACCTACAATCCGCTTGATTCAAAGCCGCTTACGAATGGGCTTGTGATCACCATCGAGCCTATGATTGCCGAGCATCCAGCCCAAGCCGTTGAAGATTGCGACGGTTGGACCGTGAGGACCTCAAACGGATCACTTTCGGCTCATTTTGAGCATACTGTCGTTATTACCGATGGCCAGCCTATTTTGCTAACTGCGGCCTGAGCGGCTTGACTTCTGCTAACACGTCCGTGTCCGACTTCCGGCTGTGCCCTCCGCATAGCTCCTGAGAAGCCGTTTAGGGCAGAACGCTACAGCCATCATGGAGGCTGCCTTGCTGAACACCAGGTTGATCTTTGTGGAAGGAATTCCTGGCTCCGGAAAGACCAATACTGCAGAGTTCCTTTGCTCGCAGCTTGAACGAAACGGGATACCAGTCGCACACATTCACGAGAAGGATCCAAATCATCCAACTCGGATGGAGTGGCAAGGCGAGGCCTGCCGGATAGAGGAAAGCCTGGAAAGATGGCGAGACTTCTCCGCCTCAAGAGCGCAAAGCGATTCGGTCACTGTCCTCGATGGCCAGCTATTTCATCGCAATACGGCAGAGCTGTTCTTCAACGACGTTGAACTGGTCACAATCGAGAACTACGTTCGAGGAGTCATTGATGCAGTTTCGCAACTCAACCCGACTGTGGTTTACCTGATTCAGTCTGACGTGCCGAGTTTCCTGCGACGTACCTGTGATGACCGGGGAAATCGCTGGGAGAACACCCAGATCAACCTGAAGGTCACCACACGGGCTCGGGCTAAGAGGAGTGGATGGCGAGGATTCGCTGGCTACGCCCAACTCTATACCGCGTTTCGAGAGATGACGGATGATCTGATTGACAAGCTGGCCGTCCGAGTATGCAGAATCGATATGACTGACCATCAATGGCCTGAATACCTGACGACAATCCTTTCCCACCTATCGCCAGGCCTCCAGGAGAAGGACATATCGCACAATCGTCTGGCTGCCACGTACGGTGATCTATGCATCTTCCGGTGCGATGGTCTTCATAGCATTACCCAATGTGATACGATCACCAATGTAGCGCGGGATCTGAAGCTTATTCGGAATCTCGACCTGCTCAACCTGGATGGGCTCAATGTAGAGAGCGTAGGCAGAGACATTTACATACTCCACAACGAATCACTACAGAGCATCACATCCCTAAACAGAATCAAAACTGTACCAAGAGATCTCCGCGTGGACGGCCATCCAAAGCTGGCGTCGCTGGAAGGGCTTCATAGAATCGAGTCTATTGATGGTCGCTTGCTGATCGTATCTAACCACTCCCTGCGAGACTTGCAGGGGCTGCGAAGCCTACGGTACGTCTCCCGCGGCATACATGTTACGGCCAACAACAACCTTGCCGTCCTCGATGGTCTGCAAGAACTAAAGGAAATTGGAGGCTTCCTCTACATACGCCAGAACGAACAACTGGAGAGTCTGGAAGGCCTGGAGCATCTTGCATTCATCGGCGGCCATTTGGAAATCAGCAACAATCCACGACTAAGAAGTCTGAGAGGACTGGAGAACCTGGCTCACCTGGGTGGCCAGCTTATTATAGGTGAAAATGATATCTTGAGTAAGGCTGAGATCAATGGCTTCGTGGCGCAGATTAAAGAGAGAGGTTTCTCGGGGGACCTTTCCACAGAGCTTCTCCCGCCGTAAAGAAGTGTGCACGCCGTATAGTACAACACGGTCAGTTCAAAAATGACTTACAGAATTGAAACCGTCAACTACAATAGCAGTATGGCGAGGGACCTATCTACGTTCTTCGCAGATCTGGTCGGTGGCGTTCCGCATTGCAGGTCCCTTACTCCCGACGAAATTGATTTCGCCGTTGGAGGAAACGAGAGAAGAAAGAACCGAAGGATCCAGCCAGAAGTGAAGCTGGTCGCTGTTTCAGGTTCCGAAGTTGTTGGGCTTGCCCTGGTAGGGCAAGGACGCACCGGAACCATGAGGCCTACAGGCAGAGGAATTGTCCGATTCCTCGGATACAAACGAAAACAACGGTCCAGCCCTTTCACTGTACGCGAACATGGGATTCCGGCCCGTTGACTGGACCTACGACTTTCACCGAGATTTGCAGTCAAACCCATAGAGGCGACTTCCGCCAACTGAAAAGGCGCGACCACCACACCACCCCCGACCACTCAAACTTCCCTTCGGTCGGCTTCGCGCCTTAGGGCACGTTAGCCGAAACTGCCTGTCTGGTCTTCAAACCTGAAGGAGAAGCGTGTTCTATGATTATGTTGGATTCCCGTAGAGCACCTGTTGGACAATCTGGAGAAAAAGCCAATGACTAAAGTCAGATACGACAGGCCAATTTGGGCGGGTAGAATCCCTCGACAGAAAATCGCGGAGCTCTATGCTAAGGATGCTCAAGGAATCCGGGATGAAGAGCTAATCAACGAAGTGGGGATTGGCCTGCTTGTAAGAATCGAGAGTATTTTCCAGGCAAGGGATGCGAACAACGGGCTCGCGAGATGTCCCCACTGCCAACGCGGGCTTGAGCACAACTTCGACAAGGAGTTCTTGCTTCGCTGTGAATCGTGTAACTGGGAATTGACGTGGGCCGAATACCAGAAGTCGTTTCGAGGCAAACACCTTATTGCATCCGGCATGACTGCGTTCCTTAAAGAATACGTGCAAAAGTATAGGGTTGCGCGATCAGTTCAAGAAAAAATGATCCTGATCGATACTCTGATTCACAGGTATCACTGGGAACTCGAAGGTGGACTGTCGAGACCGGGGGCACTCGATCTCATCGGCGGGAAGCCTAACGAGATAATCGACTTCCTGAACAACCTCAGCTATGGTTCCAAGAGTAGCCCAGAAATCCTGTCCACACGACAAGAATGGCTGGATAAGGTGAGGACAAGTAGAGAGCAATATGCTTCAGCGGCCACGGAACGCAATCGGAAGAAAGCAGAAAAGACAGAACGGGAGCGCTTGAAGAGGAAGGTGCGAGAAGAAATGCTCGCCAGGAGGCGTGCCTCAAGCGAATAAAATGAATCCGAAAAGATCCGGGAGAGATACTGATTGAAGATCGTCGAAAATGACATGTTAGGAGCAGACGACTAACGAGAAAAATCACAGAGCCCAGGCTTTCTATGCAAACTACGGATTCTCAATGGTAGAGACGTCGTCTGAGTTTTCGAAGGGTCTGTCGGCTCCTCGAACCAGTGACGGTCGATAACACAACAAACTGCGGCCACTACATTTATCAACAAATACGGAGATCACAGCCGATGTCGAATCTCAAATACTTCCATCGCGACTGGATTGAACCTACAACTGAGATCATCGAAACGGATGTCTGCATCTACGGCGGCTCGTCAGGGGGTGCCGCTGCAGCCGTCACAGTCGCACGGGCCGGGCTACGTGTCGTCATCCTCCAGCCGGGCCAACACATCGGTGGCATGACAACCGGCGGACTCGGGTGGACGGACTTCGGCCGCAAGTACGTTATCGGTGGACTGAGCCGATCCTTCTACAACCAGGTCGGACGGCACTACGGACAGAATGAAGAGTGGCAGTTCGAACCCCACGTCGCCGACGCTGTTTTCGATGCCTGGATTTCGGAAAACGGTATCGATGTCCGGTACGGTCAGTATCTGGACGCCGTCGAATCTATTGATCAACGTATCGTTTCCATCACGCTCCTTGGTGGACTCCGGGTCCGCGCCAGGATCTTTATGGACTGCTCCTACGAGGGGGACCTGATGGCGAAGGCCGGCGTCTCCTTCCACGTGGGGCGTGAGGCGAATGAGATCTACGGTGAGACGCTCAACGGCATCCAGGTGCGGGAAAAACATCAGTTCGGTCTTACCGTAGATCCCTACGTGGAACCGGGTGACCCGGACAGCGGGCTGCTGCCTCAAATCGAGGAGACCGATCTGGCGGCACGACAGGGCGAGGGCGATCACCGTGTGCAAGCCTACTGCTTCCGCGTATGCATGACCGATGATCCTGCGCTCAAGATCGACTGGACTAAGCCGGACGCGTTCGACCCGGCCCAGTATGTCCTTGCGACGCGCTGGTTCAACACTGTGGGCGGAGACAGCCAGAACCCGAATCACAGCGCCGACCCGGTTGCCCACATACGCGACAGCGGAGTACCCGGAAAGTTCGACATCTTCCCGAACAGAACACCTGGCGGCTACTGTAAAACCGATACCAACAACCACGGCCCCATCAGCAGTGACTTCATCGGGAGATCGTGGGGATGGCCCGCCGCCAGCTATGAGGAGCGAGAGGCCATATTCCAGGCGCACGTCAATTATCAGCGCGGTCTCTACTGGCATCTGGCCAATGAACCGGCGATTCCCCGGCGCGTGCGTGACGCCTACAGCCGCTGGGGTCTATCCAGTGACGAGTTCACCGATACCGAGCACTGGCCGCATCAATTGTATATCCGCGAGTGTCGCCGGATGATCGGCGACTACGTCATCACTGAGCACGACTGCTACCAGAAGTCAGTCGCAGAGGACTCGATCGGGATGGGTAGCTACACCATGGACTCGCATAATTGCTCCCGATTCGTACGTGTCGAAGGGGGCGTGGCACGTGTCCTCAACGAAGGGGATGTGCAGATCCCCCCGACCGACCCTTATCCCGTAAGCTACCGGAGTATCGTACCAAAGAGGGGGGAGACAGCGAATCTGTTCATCCCCGTATGTTTCTCGGCCTCTCACATATCCTACGGTAGCGCGCGCATGGAGCCGGTCTTCATGGTCCTGGGAGAGTCTGCTGGGCTGGCAGCAAGGCTGTGTCTGGATGCCGATTGCGACACGCAGGATCTGCCGTACGATGAGTTACGTCCCGAGTTGTTGAAGGCAGCGCAGATCCTCGAGTTGCCCGACACCCGGTAGAGGGAAGAGCCCGAAGGTCGCTTATGTTTCTTAGTGAGTGAGCTCACATCTTCGGCAGTAACAAATTTGAACCTAACTATGATCAATCCATGAATGTCAGGCATCGCAAGACGTTAGTGGCCAAGCCGAAGTCGAGAAAGGTCACCGGATGAATCATTCAGACATTTCTTGCCGAGTTGCGACCAGATTAGACGTCGAATCTCTGCTAAATCTCTTTCCTCAGATCACGAGCCGCCCCCATAGCCTTTCAGCCAAGACTCTCGGACTCGAAGCGTCGATCCGGATCTTCGATGAGATATCTGACTACGGCAACATATTCATCGTTGTGGGCGAATCGGACAAGGGAATAGTCGCCGCCCTCATAATGGCAATCGTTCCGAATTTTACTTACGAAGGGCGCCCCTGGGCTATCATCGAGAATGTCGTTGTTGCACGCGAACAAAGAGGCAAAGGATTTGGGAAAAAACTGATGACATTTGCGATTAACCTTGCCGAAGATAAGGGCTGCTACAAGCTACAGTTACTCAGCGGTCCAAACGAAGATCAGGTGGGATTCTATAGAAGCCTTGGGATGCAAGATGGGACGAGTCGTGGATTTAAGAAGTATTTCGTGGAGCGTGAGTAGAGAGGGAGCACGCCGCATAACACAATAGTGCACAGCTTCGACCATTCGGCCTTCTAACCCCTGCGCGGTTCACAAGCCATAAACCGTTAAATGTAATGAGAAATACATATTATCGGGATCACGCCAATGATCAGAACTGCAAAAGCTGAAGAAAATGAAAAGTTGAGTAGCCTTGCAATGCGCTCAAAAGCGCATTGGAACTACGATGCAGATTTTCTTGACGCATGCCGCCAGGACCTAACTTATACCCAACAAGATATTAGCCATCACACCGTCTATGTGGTAGAAGAAATGGGACAGGTCGTCGGCTTTTATAGGTTAGAAATCAGGGAAAATGAACTCGAACTGTCTGATTTTTTTATTGAGCCAAGCAAAATAGGCCAGGGATATGGAAAGAAACTTTGGGATCATGCGATTGATCAAGCGAGGCAGTTAGGTTTTCACAAAGTGTCTATCCACTCAGACCCTTATGCGGAATCATTTTATTTATCAAGAGGTTCCGTTCGAATTGGAGAAGCACCTTCCGGGGCCATTCTGGGGCGCACTATTCCCTTATTAGAATTTGCACTTAAATAAGAGCACCTGAAACAAGACAAAAACCAACCCCTATCAGCATCCTCAGCGTTAAAGGTGTATTTGGAGACGACGGTGTGATGGTGCGATGGTGTGCGCGATTTTGGTGCAAAGCACAGCCGGGACTGGATTCGCGTATCAAATTCTCTGTGGATCGATCTGCTGGAACACCTGTCTATCGGTGGTCATATGAAAGAAGCTGAACGGGCTCTGGAAACCTGGGATATCTCCGTCCAGTGCATCAGAGCAGACGCAGTCCCAGAAGTGTATCACGTCGAGGCGACCACAGGCGAGCGCTTCGTTCTGAAGAACGTCGGCGCGCCCGATGTGCTGGTGCGTACTGAGACTCAGTTCCGAGTCACACGTCATGTTCATGACTCGGGTCTTCCCATAGCCTATCTGATCGAGACCAGATCTGGCTTGTCTTATAGCAGAATCGACTCGTCCATCTACATTTTGATGCCCTTCCTACCAGACGACGAACCTGACTTCTATGGCCCAGATTCAGGCCCGCTCTATCGAACTATAGGAGCAGCCTACGGTCGCTTGCACGCCATCTTGGCCGACTTTGAGGGACCCATCGAGACGTGGGAGGACAACGCCTATGACCCACTTTTCAAAGACTATGTTCCGGAGGCGCTACCCAAACTCTCTGATGAGGCAAGACGAAGAGTTGAGGACACGCTGAGTGAAGTTGAAAGCCACCTGCGACTGATCGCGTTTTCGTTGCCTATGGAGCCAGTATTCCAGGACGTGCATCGCGGAAATGTCCGGATGGTCAAGGGTGAATTTCGCGGGTTCATCGACTGCGATCACATCAGTATTGGACAGCGGATTGACGACATCACGACAGCTCTGATTTCGCTGATCAAGTACCGAGGTCGCAATGGCCTGCCTTCAAAGGATAAGACGGATGAGCACCGTCGCTGGTGGCTGGCTCACTTCAGCGAGTTTCTGGCGTCCTACAACGCGGTTAATCCGCTTCGTCCGTTGGAGAAAGACCATCTGCTGTATGTAATGCTTGCGCGCTGCCTCCCAGAACTTGAGGAGATAAAAGGAGAAACTGCCAGTTTGGAACTCCTGGATTGGTTCTATGCTCATCGAACGGAGATAGAGATCGGAATTATGTCGATTGGCGGGCAGAATGCAGTGTTTGGTAGCGGGTCATAACCATTGGAAACGAGGGTCACCCAATAAACGTAGTTATACGTCATGTTGGTCTTCGAAAGCGCTGTTGAGAACCATGTATCGGAGGAGCAGTTAGTGGATCAGATTCCACCAAAGGAAAAAATTCAGGAGGCCCTTCGGTCAGCCTGGACTGGGTGAGAGAGAAGCTAGGAACAGATGGATTGAGCTATCTAAAGAATCTGCCCTTTGAGCACCGGATAACCCCACCAGGAGGGCAGTCTCCGGAGGATGATCTTCTCATTGTCCACGCAACGCCTACTGATGTGGCCGGTTTTTTGGTTCTTCAACCTGATCAGGATCCGTTCAGGCTTCTGACCGTTACGCCAGAAGAGGAGGCCAGGGCACTGCTGGGGGATGCGAAGGCCAATCTGATTGTGGCAGGACACCTTCACTACGCGTCCTATGGCGTTCCGTGCGGTCAGCGATATAGTATCATTGATTCAGTTGGGTTTCCGTTTGATGGGGATCATCGAATCGGATATGCCAGAGTGTGGTGGGATGGGCAGGAATGGCATGTGGAGAATCACAGATTGAGTTACGATTACCACAAGGTTGTGGAGGATGTCAGGTGTTGTGGTGCGCCTTTTGGTGAGTTGTCAGCCCAAAGGATTCTTCAAACCAGATTCAGGCCGGTAATGTAGAATCAGAAGCCTGATGGTGCGCACTGCATGTCTGCCCGTGATAGGCGCGATGGGGCCGCCAGACGTGTAACAATGTGTGCCCGAACCCTTCCGTACCCTACTCCCCAACATAGCTGCTTCTGAATGGTGGGCTGATTGTGAAAAGACTCGATATTTTTCTCATATGCAGACACGTCGGGCACACCCACCGTTAGCGGAAACTGCCCGTCTGGTCTTCAAATTTGAAGGAATGGACTTGTGGGATACAAGTGCCTACTTGAGACAAATAGACTTATTCTCCGGCAATGTACTCCTGACGATCTTGCGATTTTCGAGAAGATCTTCGGGGATGGAGAGATGATGAGGCATTTCGGCGAATGCAAGCCGCTGTCGGCAGCCGAAGCGCGAGCGTGGCTTGGTGCATCCGCACCTCCGCCCAACGGCCTCTGGCAGTCCGCGCATGGTGCATCCATTATGTTGATTTCATGAGAACTGAAATTGCCAATAACCGAAATCACTTCTTTGGGGGCAGACACATGCTGAAAAATTATCTCAAAATAATGCTGAGAAACCTGATAAACCATCGTTTCTACTCAGCTCTGAACATTATCGGATTAGCCATTGGTTTGGCTTGTTGTATCCTGATAGGCCTCTATATCGACTATGAATTAGGTTTTGATCAGCACCAAAGGAATCGAGATCAAATTTACAGGGTGATTCGAGAGACTAAAACAGTTGACCAAGCAGCTTTTAGTGAGCGCACATTAGGAGGTCTCGTAGAAGTCTTGAATCAGGATGTATATCCTGAAATTTCTGAGGCTTTGCGTATCCATCGCTGGCAAAGAACAATAATTGCTGACAATAAGAGAATATACAAACAAGCCTTTTGCCTTACAGACGAGAATGTTCTACAGGTTTTTGACTTTCCACTGATTCAAGGCGATCCCGAAACGGTTCTCTCAGAACCAGGTTCCGTTTTAATCACTCAAAGACTTGCACACAAACTGTTTGGCACTGAAAATCCGATTGGCAAAACCATTCTGATCGAGGAAGACGACAAAGATTATGCGCATCACGTTACAGGCGTCTTAAAAAATATGCCTGAGCAGACGGCCATTCGGTTCGATATTTTATCGGCGACTAAAAATGGGCGATGGGAAGAAAAATGGATGGCTTGGAAACCGAGAGGAGGGCGTCCTGTAGAAAGCTATATTTTGCTTAAAGAAGGTTATGATGCGAATCAACTTGAAGGCAAACTTTCAGATCTGATTCCGAAATACATGGGCGAAGCAGTTGCAAATAACATTCAATATCATTTGCAGCCCCTAAACCGCATCCATCTATACTCCAATCATGATTATGGCATCAAAATTGAGAATCGTGGTACTCCAGAGACCAGTAAACCTCATGGTGACATTCAAAATGTGTATTTGTTTTCTTTGCTTGCTATTTTTATTTTAGTAATTGCCTGTGTGAATTTTATAAACCTAACAACTGCTCGTGCAATTGGGCGGAGGCGAGAGGTCGGGCTTCGTAAGGTTGTCGGTGCAAACCGATTGCAGCTCATCACACAATTTTTGGGCGAATCTATATTTTTTGCTTGTATGGCGCTTATCTTGGCTTTGGTGTTGGTAGAATTGGCATTGCCAACTTTCAATTCGTTTTTTGATCGCGCTATTACACTCAATGTCAACACAACCCAGTTATTGCTCAGCCTTTTCGGTCTTATATTCATCGTCGGTATTCTGGCAGGGAGTTATCCGGCATTTGTCTTATCGACATTTCGCCCTGTTTCAATGTTGAGAGGTAAATCCGCTACAAACGTCTCTACTCGGCTTCGCAAGAGTTTGGTTGTAGGACAATTTGCTCTTGCCATTTTATTGATGGTTGTCACTTGGGGTGTTTACAGTCAACAGAAATTTCTTCGAAATAAAAATTTGGGATTCGACCGCGAGCAGATTATTGAAGTTCCAATTTTTGAGGCAGCGAATAGCAACCAGATGATCAATCCCACGCTTTTCAAGAGCCAATACAACGCCATCAAGCAGGCATTCACGACGCATCCCAATATTCTCAGAGCAACAACCACCCGTGGCCCTGTTGGAGAAGGAGCAACAGTAGAGACATTCCATCCCGAAGGAAAATCCACGTACAGTATGGATGTGATAATCGTGGATGAGGATTTTCTAGATTTCTATGGCATTAAATGCGTATCAGGCCGGAATTTCACGCGATCATATGTCGAAACAACAAACCCGCAAAGACTGAGGGAAAAATTAGACGAGCAGTTTATCTTGAATGAAACAGCGGTCGAGCAATTGGGTTGGACAAATCCAATAGGGAAACGATTTGATTGGAAGGTTGGAGGCACGTTCTACCCAGATGGACTACGCTCCGGCACAGTCGTCGGTGTTGTCAAAAATTTTCATTACAAACCTCTTGACGAAAAAATCGGACGACTCGTATTGGTTGCAGAATTTCATGAGGCAAGGCTACTATACCTAGAGGTCAAATCTGAAGATTTATCTCAAACACTGGCATTTGTACAAAAAGTCTGGGAAAGGTATATACCCAATCGTCCATTCACATTTTCTTTTCTTGATGAGAATTTGGATCGAATCTATAAAAATGAAAGAAAACTGAGCTATATTTTTGGTTTCTTTTCAACCCTTGGTATTTTGATTGCCTGCTTGGGGTTACTTGGGTTGGCCACATTGAGTGCGCAATACCGTACAAAAGAAATCGGCATTCGCAAGGTATTGGGAGCGTCTGTATCCAATATTGTTATGTTGCTATCCAGTGATTTTGCAAAGTTGGTCGCACTTGCAAATCTCTTGGCCTGGCCGATTGGCTACTATGCCCTGTGGCAGTGGCTTCAGAATTATGCGTATCGGGTAGATCTTGGATTTGAGTTCTTTATGTTAAGTGGTATCTTGGCTTTCCTTATTGCCATGATCACAGTGAGTTTCCAGACAATGAAGGCAGCTCGATCAAATCCTGTAGATGCCTTGCGGAATGAATAAAAAAAACATGCTCCTGAAAAATCTCTAAGGAATACATGAGCAACCCGAAACCAAGACACGACAGGCCAACTTGGGCAAGTCGAGTTCCAAGAGAAAAGTTAGACAACAGATGTTGGCGCACAGGGACAAATCGAGTAAGTCATGATTTTCCACCGAGTTGTGTTCCGTGTGAATCCGGGATGGGACGGCTCGACCCATCCCAAAACCATTGTGGAGTTTGTTCGACACCTTGCCGATCGCGGCGCGCCGTGTCCCGACATCCGTCCAACCACGGATGGTAGCCTCTACAAGTCCGTATAGGAATAGGCGAGTTGGAACACGCACATCCACGAAAACCTTGGCCAACGATCCGATCGGCCGCTGCGGTGGACGCCGAAGTCGTCACACGTATATATATCGATTCGTGGAATGCAGGATTCGGTGAACTCATCGAGCAGTCCAATCGCATCGTCACATCAGAACTTGTTGAGCGTTGGCGCGGCGATCTTGCCAAGTCTGCCCCGCACCGGTGGTGGGTCGCAGAGCATACGGGTAAGGTTGTCGGTTTTGTCGGCATCGGTCCCAGCCGCGATCCCGTTGACGCCACATTAGGGGAACTCAATACCATCGCCATTGACCCCTCGTATTGGCGCATCGGCATCGGCAAGGCGTTGGCCTCGCTCGCGTTTCGTCATCTCGTTGCCGACGGTTATAATGAAGCGATAGTTTGGACTGTTAAGGGTTATGAACGCGGGATCGCCTTCTACGAGGCGATGGGGTGGAAACGTGATGGCGGTGTTCGAGACAACGGACGCCAAATCCGGCTCCGTCGCCCATTGTCTATCTAGATTACCGCTCCAATGGATAGTGGAGGAGTAAATGCAAATCGACATCATAAAGAAGCGTGTTCAATGATTATGATAGATTGTGATTTTCCGGGTGGGAATATTATCGCTGAGCGAATTGACGGTGATGATGTGTTTGTTCGGCAGGATCTGCGCGATACGGATCGCGACTGGTTCTACTGGTATTTTCGGGTGCGTGGCGCAGCAGGCCGAACCGTGCGGTTTCACTTTACCGGCAGCAATGTGATTGGCACGCGTGGTCCTGGGATGAGTGAAGACGGTGGGGTGACGTGGCGCTGGTTGGGTAATGATGCGGTGGATGGACAGTCGTTTGTATATGCATTTGCAAATGACGCGGATGAGGTGCGGTTCAGTTTTGGGATGCCGTATGTGCAGGCCGATCTGGACCGGTTTTTGGCGTCGTATGTGGATTCTGATTATCTGGTGGGGTCTGAGTCAGAAGCTCAATGGCAGGAACAGATACGGTTTTCGCATATTTTGGAAGCGGAACGCACGGGCGGCTTGCCCTTTTGTGCAGCGGATAATTTGCCCTTTGGCGTGGAGTGAAATACGGCAGAGAATTATGCAGCTGGCAAGAGCTTTGGTCGATGGGCGGGTGAATTGCCGGGCGTTCAATTGGCAACGGCAATTGAGTTTCCCTATGCCAATGTGGGCGATCTGGATACGAGTCCAGAACTGGCGCGTGCATTTGGACGCGATCTGGCAGCAGCGTTGAAGGTGTATTTGGAGACGATGGTGTGATGGTGCGATCGCGTTGGCGAGTTGGCTCCATCGAGGTGCTGCTAACAATGCAGATTACATATCAAGACACTGCCGATGGGATCGGATCAGACAACCTAAACGGGTTCTTTGTCGGATGGCCTAACCCTCCCTCCCCCGAGGCACATCTAAGAATCTTAAAGGGAAGCGACTACGTGGTTCTTGCAGTTTCTTCTGAGGGGAAGGTGATTGGCTTCATCAGCGCCATCTCGGACGGTGTTTCGTGCGCCTATATCCCACATCTTGAGGTGCTGCCGGAATGGCAAGGGAAAGGCATCGGATCTGAACTGGTCAGACGCATGGTTCGAAAGCTCAAAGATCTCTACATGATTGACCTGATCTGTGACCAGCAGGTCCAGAGATTCTACGAGAGACTTGGCTTCGAGAAAGCTCGTGGAATGATCGTGAGGAACTTTGAGCAACAAGCGTGTGACTGATTTGAATCTTGAAGTCACTGAAGATTTCCGGCTACGTGAGCGGAGGAGCAGTTAGTGGATCAGATTCCACCAAAGGAGAAAATTCAGGAGGCCCTTCGGTCAGCCTGGCAGTTCGATGGTTCTCTCATACCGGTACCGGGCACGGGGCGCCTTTTCTCATTCAAGAAGAATGGGGCGACATTCTTCGCACGATTGAACTGGGCACGGGGTCCGTTCTGTCCGGAGGAAGTTGTCGAGTTCCTCAATCATCTATCAACCAATGACGCCCCTGTTCCCCAGATTGTCCCCACTCTCTCCGGAGATTTGTGTATCATGATCGGAGATACTGTTGTACTCTCCGTGGAAACTGATCTCGGTGGGGAACCTTGCAACTCTCGTCATCTCCACCGATTGGGTGCGGTGGGACGTGGACTTGCCAAGATTCATCTGGCATCGGAGAAGTTCGAAAAATCCAGGATGCGGAAGAAAGATCTCACTGGCTTTGTGGAGGTTAGACTTCGACGAGCGCTTTCCCGTTCTCTTCCTGGCGATCTCCGCGACGCCATCAAGACCCTTCAGACCGAGTTGCAAACCACCTACGAGCACCTAACACGAACATCAGTACGGTGGATAACAACGCATGGAGATGTCTGGGGTCCTAACGTCCACACGGATGGAGAGAAAGTCGGTTTCACCGATCTCTGCAACTCTTTTGCGCCAGCTACTGTAGATCTTGTAATGGTCCAACACAGATGGCTAATGAATGATCTGACTGGGGGACGATCTCTATTGGAGAAAGAGATACTGGATTTCCTACGAGGCTATCTTTCTGAGCGACCACTCTCAGTCGGAGACCGGGAAACATTTGGCGTCGTCTGGGCGGCCTACTATGCTGATCAGCTGTCGCACTATATTGAGAAACCAGGAACGGTGAGAGACGCCGTGCTCTCACGCTTTGACTTCGAAGGGCAGATTCGGAGACTACCGTTAGCGGTGGATGAGATCAGATCACTTCTATAGAGACGACCAACACATGGAAGGTACTCACTACAACCTCGTCATCTACGGCGGCAATCCCGCAGGCCTTGCCTGTGCAGTTCGAACTGCGCGTGAAGGATTGACCGTCTTGCTCGTCAATCATACACCCCACATCGGTGGACTGCCAGCCAATGGGATGGGACTCTGGGATACACTTTACGAAGGCTGGCGATCACCCATCTACAATGAGATGCGTCAGGCGATCTTCGATCATTACCGCAATACCTATGGAAAAGATTCACCGCAATACGCAGCCTGCCTGCCCGGCAAAACGGGCCACTCCAATGGCAAATACGAAGCGCGTGTCTTCGAACAATTGTCGGAAAAAATGATACAGGCAGAATCAAACATTACCCTGATCAAAAGCCATTACCCTACCGATATCGAACAAGCTGACCGCTTAATTACAGCTATCACATTCACAGAAATGAATCGCGATGCAAGCTTCCGAGCTACCGGAGATATCTTTGTCGATACTTCTTACGAAGGCGATCTTCTACCCTTAGCCAATGTCGCTTTCAGGGTCGGACGTGAATCCAAAGACGAATTTAACGAACCTCACGCGGGTCGCATCTTTATGCGATTTACAAAGGCGCTTCCCGAGTCAGAACAACACATGGCCGACATTGTTGCATCGCTAAACCTGAGGCAATTTGGTGGTGCGATGGAAACCATCATGCCCGATAGCACGGGCGAAGGCGATGGTGTTGTGCAAGCCATGAACTTTCGCACAGCCCTCAGCAGCGATCCCAACAATCAGGTCAAACCAGAGCCACCAGAAGACTACGATCCCGCACGCATCAAAACCTTACTCCAATCCCTCGAAGTCAACAGACCTGATCGCGGGCAAGATGGTGGACAATTTCCCAACAACAAAAGCGACTGGAATCGACCACAACTTATTGAAGGTGCGACCGACTATGTCCACGGCGACTGGCCAACTCGTCAGCGCATCTTGAAAGACTTCTGGAACATCGTTATTGGCATTTTGTATTTCTTTCAAAACGATCCCGATGCGCCCGAAAACATGCGCGAAGCCTTTGCTCAGTGGGGGCTGGCCAAAGACGAATTTCCCGACAACAATCACATGCCCTGGGAGATCTATGTACGCGAAGCCCGTCGTCTCGAAGGGCGTTATATGCTCACCGAGCACGACGTTCGCCTGGCCGAAGGCATAGACAGAGCACCCATTCACTCAGATACGATTGCTATTTGTGAATGGTACACGGACGTTCACGCCTGCCATCCCGAACGCGTCAAAGACAGTCGCGATGAAGGCAAAGTCATGCTCCACAAGCAAACCGTCCCTGGCCAGATCCCTTATCGAAGTCTGCTCGCCAATGAATTAGACAATTTCCTCGTCCCAGTCTGCCTTTCTGCCAGCCACCTCGGCCAAAGCGCGATTCGTCTGGAGCCCACTTGGATGCAAATTGCCGAGTCTGCTGGTTATGCGGCCGTCCAGGCCATCAAAAACAAACAGACACCGGCCGACATTGATATTGATCAGCTTCAACAAACCCTGGCCGAACAAAATTCCATGCTCACATTTTTCAATGATATTGACCTTAACGACGACTATGCACACAACGCCGCTATACAATGGGCAGGTACAAAGGGATTCTTCGATACATACGATGCCAGACCGCAGGATAAACTTGACCAGCACACAGCGCATCGTTGGATCAATGGTTTTGTCCAGTTGTGTGGAGAAAAACTCGACACCAAGACACTCGCACATTTAACCCGAGGTGAAGCCTGCCAAATCCTTTACTATTCCTATTTTCAACAACAATAGAGGCCAAGAGTTTTCCATGTCTACTGATCAACCAAACATGATTCGCGATCCAAGATCAACACGTATCGGCAGATTTTTTTCAACTGTGAAGCTATACAGAGTTACATTGCAGAGGTAGACCAAAGTCCAGCAAGTCGGCTGTGCAAAACCTGATCGTTGTTTTCAAGCCATGATATGCAAACTCAGATAACAAATGGATCCGACAGAGCATGAGCCACAACGATTATATGCGACAGGCCATTGCAATGGCGCAGAAGGCACCCAAGTCTCCGTTCGGCGCGGTGATCGTTCGACAGACAACAGGCGAGATCATCGCAAAAGGGGTTAACCGTTCTTCGGAAGATCCGACACTCCACGGCGAGATTGACGCGATCAATCGTTGTGCGGCAGCCCATTCGCAGATCGACTGGACAGAACTCGATTTGTATACGACAGCTGAGCCGTGCCCCATGTGTCAAAGTGCCATCGAGTGGGCCGGAATTTCTACTGTTTACTATGGGACTTCGATCCCTTATCTGCAAAGCCTCGGTTGGCGGCAAATCGATATTCGCGCCAAAGAGGTGGCTCGCCGTACTCCATTTCGGCAAACCAAAGTAATCGGCG
>JAPPIE010000318.1 GCA_028874765.1 Gemmatimonadota bacterium | reverse complement strand
GCCTTCGCACCAACGTGTTCAAACGCCTTTTGAACACTTCGCAAATTCCCCATCCCGTAATTGACAATCGCAATCATCTCACTCCCCCAATGCGCTCGACCGCTCCGTTGCAGCCAAAACAGCATCCATCAAAGCGGCGCGCAAACCGCCCTGCTCCAGCGCGTGCAAACCCGCAATAGTCGTTCCGCCCGCCGACGTCACCTGATCTTTCAAAATCGCCGGATGCTCGCCGCTCTCGGCAACCATACGCGCAGCCCCAAGCACAGTCTGAGTCGCCAGTGTCAAAGCCATATCTTTTGACAAGCCAGACCGCACCCCGCCATCAGCCAGCGCATCAATTACCGCGTACACATATGCAGGTCCACTGCCTGCAAGTCCAGTCACCGCATCCATCTGTGATTCTGAAACAACGACCGCCGCACCAACCGCGTTGAACAGAGACAGTGCCAGATTCAGTTGCTCTTCACCCACATGCGTACCAGCGCACACGCCCGAACCCGCAGCACCAACCTGCGCCAGCACATTGGGCATCACGCGAACGACGGGCAGCGCGCCCAATTCCGCTTCCAGTGCCGCAATTCGCACACCCGCCATAAAAGAAATAATCACTTGATCGCTGTGCAACAAATCCCGAAATCCCACAACGGTTTGCTTCCAAAACTGAGGCTTCACACCCAACACCACAATATCCTGAAGGCCCACCACTTCGCGTGCATCTGCCGCAACATGGACACCCAACTCGCGCCTTCTCTGATCCAATACCTCAGCAATCAGATCCACCGCCGTGATATTTTCAGGCGCGATCTCTCCCGACCGAATCCAACCGGCCATCAGCGCGCCCCCCATATTGCCTGCACCAATAACAGCGATTTTTTTATTTTTCATAGCAACCAGCTTTTTTCGTCTTTCCTCATCAAACATACGTCAACCAGCCGCGCTCGTCTTCCGCACGCCCTTCCACAACGGCAAAAAAGGCATCCTGCAGCTTCTTTGTGATCTCACCTCGAGAACCACAGCCGATATTGATATGATCAATAGCCGTAATAGGCGTGATCTCTGCCGCGCTACCCGTAAAAAACACCTCATCGGCAATGTACAGGGACTCTCTTGGAATCGGTCGCGCCGTCACCGTATGTCCCAAATCTCGGGCAAGTGTAATAACCGAATGTCGCGTAATACCGGGCAAAATAGACGACCCGGTAGAAGGCGTGTAAATCTGCCCATTCTTCGCCATAAAAATATTCTCGCCGCTGCCTTCGCTCACATAACCCTGTGTATCCAGGGCAATGCCCTCGGCATATCCATCGGCCATCGCCTCCATCTTGATCAGTTGTGCATTCATATAATTTGCCGCCACCTTGGCCAGCGAAGGCATGGTATTGGGCGCCAGGCGATTCCACGACGCAAACCGGACTGACACGCCTTTCTCCAGAGCTTCTGGCCCCAGGTACTTGCCCCATTCCCACACCGCGATCACCACCTCAACCGGACAGGGCATTGGATTCACAGCCAATTCGCCAAAACCCCGAAAAACCACGGGCCTGATATAGCACGCTTGCAATTTATTAATGCGAATCGTCTCCAAAATAGCCGCTTCCAGTTCATCCTGCGTATAGGGAATTTCCATGCGATAAATTTTGGCCGAATCGTAGAGCCTCTTCACATGATCTCGCAGCCTGAAACAAGCCGGTCCTCTTTCGGTATGATAACACCGTATCCCTTCAAAAACACTCGAACCGTAATGCACCACATGGGACAGCACGTGAATTTTGGCATCGTCCCAACCCACAAAATTCCCATTAAACCAGATCTTATCTGACTTTGGAATGGGCATAAGAAATCCCTTTCTATAAAACTATCGCACAGCCAATGCGCGGCAAATCCGTTCAAATCCATCGATCGATATGGTTTCGGGACGCGCGCGACCATCGATATTCGCTTCCATCAAAATCTCATCATCCACCACACCAGACAGCGCGTTGCGCACCATCTTCCTCCGCTGCTGAAATGCGGCACGCACCACGCCAAACAAACGCCTTTCATCTGCAATATCATAAGCAGAATTTGCTTCAAAATCCAGCATCAACACAGAAGAGTGCACTTTGGGCCGCGGATAAAAATGCGTGGGGGGCAGGTCAAACAGCCGTTTTGCGACACATCGCACCTGTGTAACAACCGACAACACGCCATATATTTTGCTACCCGGCGGCGCGATCATGCGTTGACCCACCTCGCGCTGCACTGTAATCACAGCGCGTTTCCAAACTCGTCGAGCATCCGTAATTTGCCTGATAAGCGCGCCCGTAATATGGTAGGGCAAATTGCCCACCAGAATCGCTTTTTCACTTTTTGACGTTTCAACAAGCGCGGGCAAATTAACCCGCCGCACATCATCTGATACAATTTTTACCTGCGAACCAAAACGATCAGAAAGCAAATCACACAACGCCCCATCAATCTCAATAGCGACCACCTGACCTGCCCGCTCAACCAAAAGGCCCGTCAACGCACCCCGTCCGGGACCAATTTCTACGACCAGATCCTCTTTCTCAATCTGTGCAGCCTCTACGATTCGCTCGATAGCTGCGCCATTTGTGAGAAAATGCTGACCCAGCCGCGTCTTCGTTTTCACGTTGATCCCAATCCAAACAAAGCCTGAGCATTTTGCGTCGTCTGCCGACACACATCTCCAGTATCCCCCCATCCGGCATCGGCCAGACACTCGGCGACATAGCGCACATACGCTGGCTCATTGCGCTTGCCGCGTTTTGGTGCCGGTGCCAGAAACGGACAATCCGTCTCCAAAAGCAATCGCTCAGCGGGCACATCCAATGCGACCTTCAACGCACCCGAATTTTTGAAAGTGACAATACCGCCAAACCCCAGATAAAAATTGAGATCAACAGCGCGCCTGGCTCCTGCGACATCCCCGCCAAAACAGTGCATCACACCACCCACTTCTGACCCACCTTCTTCCTCCAACACATCTAACACCCGCGTCTCAGCACCCCGACTGTGAATAATCAGCGGCAAGTCCATCTCTTTCGCCAAACGAATATGTGCCCGAAACGCCCGTTCCTGAACCTCACGCGGCGCGTAATCGCGATAAAAATCCAACCCCGTCTCTCCAACCGCAACGATTCTGGGATGCTTCAAAAGCGCGGGCAGCTTTTTCAAAGCCGCTTCATCCGCCTTTGCTGAATCCGACGGATGAAACCCCGCCGAAGCAAACACATCGGACTGCGCCTCAGCAAGATCAATGGCAGCGCGACTCGTCTCCAAATTTGTCCCCACATTCAC
>JAPPIE010000455.1:27700-28760 GCA_028874765.1 Gemmatimonadota bacterium | reverse complement strand
ACAATGCGCGTCTGCGCTTTTAGTGTCTCGCTACCCCCAACCCGCTCAAACGTGCCCTCTTCCAGCAAGCGCAATAGCCTGGCTTGCGTTTCCAGGGTCATATCCCCAATCTCATCCAAAAAGAGCGTGCCATCTTTGGCCAGTTCCACCTTGCCCAGCCTGCGAGAAACTGCGCTGGCAAAAGCCCCTTTTTCGTGACCAAAAAGTTCACTATCGATCAGCGTTTCAGGCAGTGCGCCACAGTTGACCTGAATAAAAGGCCCATCGCTATGGGCACTTTGTCCGTGTAATACCCGCGCAGCCAATCCCTTACCCACCCCCGTCTCGCCCAGAATCAGCACAGTCAGATCAGTCGATGCCACCTCCATCAATCTGGTCTGAAACTGTTGCAAAGCCTCGCTCTGACCGATAAACTCATTGCCCTCCTGGCTGTTGAGAGCCGCAGTCAGAGCTTCAATACGCAAGTCCGGTTCTACTGAGATTTGAACCTGTGCCATCTCTGAGTAATTGAGATCGCGATCTACAGCCCTGACCTGAAAGGTGTAATCGCCCGGTGGCAAATCCCGGTAATGCGCCCTCATTTCTCGGGTCGCTGGCTGCCAGTCGGGGTCGTGTCCCTGTAAACGGTAAACATACAGCATGTCGCTGGAACGAGTAGAAAAACTCAGGCCCTTGTACTCGAAAATCACATTCTGCTCTGTGGTAGATAGGATGCCTTCTTCTATGTTCTCATGGATCTTATCGGCAATCACTTGCAGCAGGCAAATCTGGGGCGGGGTTTTTTGTTGCCTATAGCGCACCAGAGAATTTTGGACTGTACCGAACCAAAAGGCACCATCACGATCTTCGAGTATTTGAAGAACAGGTCCTATATGCGGTGAATTGATGGTCTGGAAAAGTTGACCATCGTAGTGAGCCACGCCCCCGTCTGTGCCAATCCAGATGTGGCCTCGCTGATCTTCTAACAAGCAGCGGATGCGGTTGCTCGGCAAACCGTCTTCAGTGGTGAAGGTGTGGAAGGTGCTACCATCAAAGCGACTGAGACCGCTTTGGGTAGCAA
>JAPPIE010000455.1:0-27600 GCA_028874765.1 Gemmatimonadota bacterium | reverse complement strand
GCAACACAGCTTTGACTGCGGGATGGGGCAAGCCATCGGCAACGGTAAACCTGCTAAACCCATCTCCATCCTGATAGAATATCCCATCTGAAGTGCAAAACCACATCCGCCCTTCCCGATCGCACTGAATTTTGCGCAGGCTGTCACCCAAATCTACCCCAACAGATTGGAAGGTGCCATCGGCATAGTAACAGAGTTTATCCTGGTATCTGCGATGACCGATCCAAACACGGCCGGTAGAGTCCTGAGCCACAGCATAGGCCGTGTTGCCTTTCGGAAAACCATCTTTCTTCTCATAGCGATGAAAGGATGTGCCGTCGAAACGGATGAGGTAGTTAAATCCAAACCACATCTGACCTTGTGGATCCTGAGCAATACCCCGACACTGACTGGGCCAGAGAGGAGAAGGCGGCTCCTGATAATGCTGAAGGTAGATCGGAATTAAATCGCGGAACACAGTACCGTCGTAATATCCCAGAGTGCGGTGACCGCCACACCATATACGCCCCTCACTATCTTCGTAGATGAACTGCACAGCACGCCCTGCGATCCCGTCGTCTTCCAAATGGTGGAAATCTGCCCCGTCATACCAGCAGACCCCATTTAATGTACCAAACCACAATCGCTTCTGACTGTCCTCTAAAACAAAATAAACGCGGTCGCTAATCAGACCATCCCGTCGCGTAAAATTCTGAAACTCGTCCCCGTCGAAGCGACTAACACCGTTGTCCCAGGTGGCGAACCAGAGATAGCCCGCGCTATCCTCCGCAATGTGTTCAACGCGCACTCCGGCCAGGCCGTCGGCCATAGAATAAGTTTGCCAGGTGCCCGTGCGGTCGAGTGTCTTGATCATCGTCATACCCCCTTTGCCACATCGGCAACCGCTTCAATCGTCGCATCGATCACATCATCTGTATGCGCTGTCGATAAAAACCACGCGCCCCGCTCCAGTGCGCGCACGCCTTTGTAGTGGAGTACCTCTGTAAATTTGATATACCGCTCGCGATCTGCTTGAAGCGAACTCCGATAATCGACAACCGGAGCATCAACGCCAAAGCCCACGTGAAAAATCTGCGGAAAACCCGCAATCCGCGCTTGAATATCGGCCTCTTTTAGCCCGCGCGCAATACCTTCCATAAGCCGATTGCCCCGCGCATTGAGCGCGTCAAACGTCTCTTCTTTACCCAACTCGGTCAGCGTAGCGATCACCGCGGCCATAGAAGCCGGTTGCGCATTATAAGTGCCGCCGTGCATCACACCCGCGACGAGCATATCCATCAAATCGCCTCGCCCTGCCAAACACGAAACCGGAAACCCATTGGCTATCGCCTTGCCAAACGTCGCCAGATCAGGCGTCACTCCAAAGTATTGCTGCGCGCCGCCAGGTGCCACGCGAAACCCCGTAATCACTTCGTCAAAAATGAGCACCGTTCCCGTATCGGTACACACATCTCGAACACCTTCCAAATAGCCCTCAGCGGGAAAAATTGTGCTGGTATTGCACATCGCAGGCTCCATAATAACAGCTGCGACATCCCCGCGTTTCAGGCGCGCACTCAGAAGTTCCAGATTATTCCAGGGAAGCACCTCAGTATGCCGACCTGCCACCGGGTCTTGCCCTGCACTGGCTGGAATGGGGATGGACGCATCAATCGGACCATACTGATCGGGCGAGGGTGCAATAGACCACAGCACATTGTCAAACCAGCCGTGATAATGTCCCTCAAATTTGATCACTATTGACCGCTCCGTAGCCGCGCGTGCCAGGCGCAAAGCCGCTTGCACCACTTCGCTACCCGTGCAATTAAACCGCACCCGCTCCGCACACGGCACCATATCGCAAACCATCCAGGCAGCCTCTTGCTCAATCGCTGTCTGCCCGGCAAAGAGAATGCCCGACTCGAGCTGTTTCCGAACAGCAGACAGCACGGGTTCTGGATTGTGCCCCAAAATCATCGGTCCCATGCCCAGATAATAATCAATCAAACGATTGCCGTCCACATCGTAGAGATACGGCCCTTCGCCCCGTTCAAAAACCAGAGGCGAGGGAACCATCCCCAGTCGAAAATTGCTGTTCACACCGCCCGGCAAATAGCGCGAGGCTTCGGCGATCAAACGCCTGGATTTTTCAAAAGACTTCATGTAATCCCCGAATTTTTATAGCGATCTGTTTATCCTATTCATCCTTTTATCCTGTACAGCCTGATCCGCTTTCATCCTGTTCATCTTTCAATCCTGAAAATCCCGATCCGAGTTCCATAAATCGCACACGCGAGGAAACATCTTCGAGAAGGGCGCGGTTGGTGGCGATGAGATCGGCGACAATACCGGTGAGAAACATCTGAAATCCAGCGAGCAGGAGGATAGCGGCGAGGATAAGCGATTGAATGTGAAGCTCGCCTTCGTCAGTAAAAAAGAAAAAATAGAGAAACCGGAAACCGATTAACGTGCCAAAAGCGAAAACAACAGCACCAAAAATAGAAAATATGCGGAGTGCTTTGTAGCGGGCGTAAGTCCGCAGACTGATCATGCCCGACTTAAAAACAAATACACCTGGATTTTTGAAAAGACGCGATTCGCGCGTTTTGGGATTCGTGCGAATAGGTACAGTTTCGACAGCGAGACGGTCTTGGCCCGCTTGCACAACATGCTCGGCAGTATGATCAAAATCCGTAAACATCGACAGACGCAGAACCGCTTCTCTTGAAAAGGCGCGAAAACCACTGGCGACATCGGGCACCTCAATATGGGCGAGGCGACTGATGATGCGACTACCCAAACCCTGTAGCCATCGCTTAAAAAAAGAAAAGTGGCCGATATCACCTGTCTGTCGATCTCCAATAACGATATGGGCGCGCTTCTCGAGAATGGGCTGAACAAGCGCTGCAATATCGGGACCATAGTACTGATTATCGCCATCGGTATTGACAATAATATCGGCACCGAGTTTGAGACAAGTGTCAAAACCCGCTTTGAATGCATGCCCCAGACCGCGGTTTTTGGGGAATCTGACAATATGATCCACGCCGAGATCGCGCGCGACCTCAGACGTGCGATCCGCAGAACCATCGTCAATGACCAGAATCTCGACTTTGTCAATACCGGGAACTTCGCGCGGAATATCGTTAACCGTAGCGGGCAGGGTTTCTTCTTCGTTGAGGCAGGGGATTTGGACAATCAGTTTCATTTTTAATCGCCAAAAATAGCAGCCGATGCGGCCTCGGCCTTTTCCATTTTTTCTTCTTCGGATAAATCGCCCATCGCTTTGTAAAAAATTTCATCGTAATCGCGCGTTTTGATAACCACGGGCATAGGGACCGCATGCCCAAATACAAGGGCTTGCTGTTTGGAATCGAGACTGGCCAGAACACTTCGCAAGCCAGAGGCATTTGAAACACCTGTGAGTACCCCCTGGATGTCTTTTTCATCATTGAGCAAAGCCGTGATTTTTGTGCCCAGTTGTGAAAGCACTTCTTCGTCAATACCCGAAGGACGCTGGTCAACCACGAGGAGCGAAACGTAGTATTTACGCATTTCTCTGGCAATTGTACCAAAAATGGTTTGCCTTGCAGTCGCGGGATTGAGAAACTTGTGGGCTTCTTCAATGGTGATAACCAGGTGCCGCGGCTGATCTTCGGGATTTTGCGAGGCGTAAAATTTTTCGCTTTTTGTGACGTATTGTTCGTGAATGCGACGAGAGAGAATATTCGCCACGAGCAAATACGCGAGCATGCCGGTCTGCCGACCAAACTCGAGCACAATGTGAATGCCACGGTCAATGTAGTCCATCATCGTATCAACGGCATCTGCACCGTTGAGGCTATTGACCATAAAGGGAAAGGTTTCGAGGCGTTTGAGTTTGCGATGCAGCGCGGAAAGCGAACTTTTATTGGCGCCAATATCCTCGGCAAATTGCTCGACATCGGGACCGTCAATAGAAAGCAATTGGCGCAGCCAGCGGTCTTTGTACATCGCGTAAACGAGATAGGCAGATTCAGAAGCCGTGGGATTGAGTTGCAGTTCGTCTTGCAACGCGATAACATCTTCAACCGCAACTTGATCGTAGGTAATGTACACCTCGTGATCGGGTTGAATACCGCGCTGCCGAGACGATTCGGGATCGAGAGAAAACAGAGCGACCTGATTACCAAAAAGCTGCTTGAGACCCTTGACAAAGCTATTTCCCTGTCCGCCCTCTTTCATAGCGCGAAAACCGTATTCGTTGTGCATATCAAAAATGAGATTGACGGCTTTCTTGTTTTTGATCAGACCGCACAAGACCAGACGCGTGAGAAAGGACTTACCCGTACCCGTTTTGCCAAAAATACCGTTACTGCGTTCGACAAAGCGATTGAGATTGATGCACACCGGCGTATCCATGTCCAGCGGCGTACCCATATTGAAAAACCGGTCGTCTTTTTCCTCGCTGCCAAAAACGCGCGATACATCCTCTTCTTCAGCTTCAACAACTTTGGAAAAATGACTGGGAATCGTTTTTACCGGACGCGGTTCATCGACTATTTCTTCGCCCTGTTCCAGCATGAGCATAGGACGCAGTGCAACAGTGACATAGGTACTGGACCCATTGAGAACGCTGTGCAACAACTGGTCGCCCTCGCGCGGTGGATAAAGCAAAATTTCGGGATTGGTCGCATCCAAACTCAGGTCGGTGATCATGGAGAAAAATTGATTTTTATAGCCCTCAATCACCACAAATTTGCCAGCTTTGACGTCTTCCACACTGCGGTCGGGGTTGAGCTTCATCTCAACGCCCTCGGTCAAAGACCCCTGCGTGACAACGCCGATTTCGCCGCCATCCTGAATATTGGGCGAACCGTTTAGATTATTCCAGAGATCGTTCATAAAAGATAATAGTTAGTAGTCAGTGGTCAGTCCCATCCACCCAGTCCCCAGCCCCTCTTTTTTATCTGCGTTCATCTGCGTCATCTGCGTCATCTGCGGATCACACTTATTGCGAAATCCGCCGCATAATAGAACTCAGGCGGTCATAGTCGTCCCGGATAAGACGACACAGGTCTTTGCCAATACTCACCAAATAGGGCATATCCGAAGCGCGTGCTACCCATGCATTTCTCACCGAGGCGATGATGAGATCGTCGGCGGGCAGGCGGTTACCACATAAAATGCTACGGAGAAAATCCCCGCTATTGGTCAGGGCTTTAATTTCGGATTCGGTACAGGGAAAAACAAAGCTGTGAATCCCGGGCGGTTGTGGTGGCAAGACCTGTTGCGGACCGCGGTCGTCGCCATAGCCAATAATAACGGCTTCGAATTCGGTCTTGAGAAGTTCAAAAATTTGCGGCTGCTCTTCGCGCAATTCTTGTTCCGTAAGCCCATAAGCCGTGGCGCGTCGGTTGGGTTCAATAGAATGCGTACACACATTGAAAACCAGGCCATATACAGGCAATGCACCAATAGTCTTGACAAAGGAGCCGAATGGCGGTGCGCCATTGAGTTCTCGACTCTCAGAAGTAAATTGCGAAGTCGAGCTTTCGACAATTTCGCCAATATATTCAGTGCTGATATCAAGTTGTGTGAGTGACATGCGGAACCTCTATCATGAAAGGGCATACCAATCTGACATTGTGATTTCGCGTTCGAGAATCGCTCCAATTTCTCTGATCATGAATCGCAATTGCGGAACAGAGTATTCAGAATTAGACGGGATGGACAATCGGTGATTTTGATAGGTCATAAATTGGTGACGTGTACCCGAATAGGGACCCTCAAATCCGAGTTTGCGAAGACGACGAATAAAATCGCGACGTTTACACGGTGTCCAACGATTCATGCATGGGCACCTTATTTAGGTCAATATCATTAATTACAGGAAGTGTATGTCCAAGTTTAATACCCACAAAAATCCAATCTTCGAGTGTGGAATGGAGTTCCGATTCACAATCGCGAAGAGAATTAGCAAATGCCACCACACCCTTACATACGGGAATACATCCACCGAATGTGCCGTCTTCAAGTTTGTCGTATTCGGCCTGTGCCATGAGGTCTTTAATGTAGTCCGTGAGGATAAATTGTGTAGCCATAATAAAACCCTCGCTATACTGCCGCGGCCATTTTTTTAAGTTGTTTGAGCGACTGCTCAGTTTTGATATTATTTTTTACAAAAGCGTCTTTTAAGAACTTAAAAAATATATCGCGGTCAGCCCCGCGCACAATGGCGCGTTCGTGGGATTCGGATAAGACGACGGGATATCCGCGCCCCTTATCGACCTGATCAATAACCGTGGCGTGTACGAGATCGAGCAACTCGCGGTCTTTGGCAACCCATTCGGGAATTTCGACGCGTCCAATTTCCCAACCCGTGTGTACGTAAAAAAAGCAGATGCGGTGGGGACCGTAGTCCTCGAGGATTTTAGACGCGCTGCGATAAACACCACTGCGCTCGCCGCGTTTGAGTCTCCGGGCATACAGCATATCGTCGGTAACGCCGGCAATGGGTTCACAGGGAATGGGCGCAGGCGGTTCGGAATCCCCATCAAAATCGAGAAGATGCTGCGCTTCGGCTGCTTTCCACGGACACTTGTCGCAGTTGGGAGGCTGTTCGGGGCAAAGGCCCACGCGCAAGGCATTGAGCACATCGGCACTGCCGGGATCTGAAATATACCCGGCAATGGGAACGCGGAGTTCGCGCAGCCGCTCCAAACCAGCGAGTGTGGTCTGAAGCGTCTCGCGGCGAAAATCGTAGGGTTTGCCTTCGAGCATCCACAAAATCAGGGTACCATCGGTCAGCCCAACACAGGTTCGGCCCTCTGCGTGCGCTTGAGCAGAGAGGGTAACTACTTTTTCGAGTTCCATCGCATTGCGCCGCACGCCAACGACTTCGCGGGTGATTGGACTGCGCTTGCCCGCCCATTCCTGATAGAGGTCGTCTTCATCGTAAAAAAGCGTTGGTTCGCTGTTTAACACCGGGCGTTCTCCCGTGCCGTAATGAATGACGACATAGCCAATATTAATCAAAAAACAATTGGCGACTTCGTGCCGGTCGGGGAATATCTGAGACCCATCGGCGGCAATAACGGTGAGTTCTTTGGGGCGGTCGGGTCTTGGACACGCCTCGGCAATCGGCCCGCCGAGTTGGGCAACCAGCCAGGAAGTGCGGCTACGCGCAATTTTAATACCCAGGGTTTCCCAGGCATCTTCCCAGCGATCCATTTCGGAACATGCCAGATCAATGCGGGCAAAAAAGTCGTCTTGCAAAGTACTGGCGTCAACCGCCATCTGGTCAATCTGGCGTTTGAGCAAACCGTAATCGAGCATAAGAGGCTCCAGGGAGCGAATCACACAATTGATTCATAAAAAAATTGCCGACCACCGCCGGGGACACTGCCATCGCGCACGCGGCACACGAGACCCATTTTTTGCAGGGCATTGAGCCGATTACATGCGATATTGATATTTTTTCTCAACGCGTGGGCAAACTCGGAAGACGTACCTTTTTTTCGAGACAGAACAATGTCAAGGGCTTCTCGAATGGGCGTTTTGAGCACACCGAGCACATGAATATCGCCTTCGTCATCTTTGAAAAGCGCGGCCAGGTCGCGCAATTTGAGCACGGCCTCAAAGGTCTCGCGCACGGAATCATTGGCATTTTGGATAAAGGTAAAGCGATTGCCAAGCTCCCCACTGCCAATACGCATAAGGAGTTTGCAAAGCAACTCGTCGGCGCATGAGATATCGATAAACGAGACATTGGCAAAGTCGAGGGGCGTAACCGCATCGTCATCGGCTGTTTGCATAAATGCCATAAGCTGATTGAGCAGGACTTCGCCTCGATCGCGCCCACTCAGAATACCCGTAGGCGTCTCAAAAACGAAAGGGGGGGTTTGTTCAGGCATCTCATCGTCCCTTAAAATTCGGTTGAAATTCGATTTGTGGGGATTGGGGGAACGATGGGGAAGATATTACTTAATTGAATTCAGTTAAGTTATCGGAACTTAGGTGTTCTGAAATGATATGTCAAGTATTTTTTTGGGATTTGGTGCAGTGCTTGCAAATACGGCGCGTGTGAGATATATTTCTTTAAATACCACAGACGACTGCTAAAAAGCACAACTCTATAAAGGCTTGAATGTGAACCCTCCGGCATCCAAAGATCAAATGCCCGTTTGGCGCGACACTGGTGCGATTTTGCAAGTTAATGAAATTTTCTATTCCATAGAAGGCGAGGGCCTGCGCGTGGGACAACCCACAACATTTGTCAGGCTTGCGCGTTGTAATTTGCGCTGCTTTTTTTGCGATACGGAATTTGATTCTTTTGAGGAAATGACCATTGCTCAAATTGTCGATGAAGTCATGCATCATTCTGCAAAGTGGGTGTGTTTGACAGGGGGAGAGCCACTGGGGCAAAATATCACGCCACTGTGCAGGAAACTCGTCAGCGCGGGTTTTCGATTGCATATCGAGACAAATGGAACGATTGATCCAGATCCAATTTTATGCGATCTAATTGAACACTGGACCGTATCGCCCAAACGGCGAAAAATTGCCGATGGCCTCACGCATATCACCGAACTCAAATACGTGGTGGGCAAAGCATTTTGCGAAACTATAGTCGATGAAAACCGAGCAAAATATATTTATTTACAACCCGAATCGAGCAAACCCCAATACATTCACAAAGCATTGGAAATTTTGTCGCGACATCCCAACTGGCGCTTATCGTGTCGCATTCACAAAATGTTGCAATTACCATAGGAGACAGATACATGATTAAACTGGGTATGATCGGATGTGGTGGCATGGGGGGTGCCCACATGCGGCGGTTTCACACACTGAGTGATCGGGTCACATTGACCGCTGCTGTCGATGTTGTGCCAGAACGCGCAGAAGCAGTTGCCCAGCAATTTCCAGGAGCCTGTGTGGCAACAGATTACCGCGAGATTTTAGACTCGGTAGATGCCGTATTGCTCGCACTACCCCACCATTTGCACTTCTCGGTAGGACATGCGTGTCTCAATGCTGGCGTTCATGTCTTGCTCGAAAAACCCATGGCCAATTACGAAGTCGCCTGCAAAGAACTAATTGAGGCATCCGAAACCTCGGGCAAAGTGCTGATGATTGCGTATTGCATGCGCTTTCATCCAATTGTACAGCGTTTAAAAGCATTGCTGGATGAAGGCGCGTACGGCGATGTATTTCAAGTGTCGATCTGGACCGAGCAACTCACCCGGTATCCCCCCGATCACTGGGCATCGAGCAAAGAGCGGTTGGGCGGGGGGCAGTTGTTTAGCCACGGCTGTCATTATATCGATTTGTTGCTCTGGTTTTTGGGACGCCCCGTGCAGGGCATGCACATGGGCACAAATTTTGGTACGCCGTGGATGGAGCGAGAAGGCACGAGCAATGTGACGATGGAATTTGAAGATGGTCGTCTGGGATATCACTTTGGCACCTGGGGCGCGCGAGGCACCCGATTGCGGTACTCGATCCACGCGCATTGCACAGAAGGTTTGCTCGATGCCGATCTCTCTGGTGGCAAACTCGTGCATATCCTGCGCGGTCAAGAGAAAGTTTTGTTCGAAGCAGAGCCGGGCAAACACACGGAAAACGAGATGGCCCATTTTCTCGATTGCATTGAAACCGGGCAAACACCGCTGACAGATGGCAGAAGCAGCTTGCAGGGATTGCGCGTGATCTGGCGGCTATATGAAGCCGAACAAGCAGGGCATATTGCAGATTTGACGGGTTTGGGTTTAGATGAAGTTTAATAAGTTTCGAAAATTCAATAAATTGAGATAGTGATTCTACCTCCACAATTGGGTAATTTCCGCTTGACACTCCGACACTCTTATTATAGATTTATCAGACTTTGGCAGGTTTCTATCTTTTAATCTCATTGCTGAGGGATATCTGCGGGCGAAACTGCTCACCGAACGGTATCACGATTTCACATTTCGCGCGCTGGCAATTCCCGAGCGCGATTTTTTTATGCCCGAAAACCATTTCATAACCATTACGCTTCCCGACGGTTCGACCAAAGAAATTGAACGCGGCACAACCGTGCTACAAGTAGCCGAATCCATCGGTGCAGGCCTTGCCCGCGCAGCATTAGCCGGGCGAGTTGATGGTCAAGCGGTGGATTTGAGTTACCCGGTTGCTTCAGATGCCGCGGTTGAGATTTTGACTTTTTCCGACGATGGAGGCAAAGAGGTTTACTGGCATAGCACCGCACATGTGATGGCACAGGCCGTGCAGGATTTGTTTCCCGATGCCAAAGTAACCATTGGTCCGCCCATTGAAAATGGATTCTACTACGATTTTGATATCGATCGGCCGTTTACACCCGATGAACTAAAAAAAATTGAAGCGCGAATGCTGGAAATTGCCAAAGAAGACCAGCCCTTTTCTCGCGAGGAAATCTCGCGCGATGAGGCTTCTGCGCGTTTTCGTGATTTGGGTGAATCCTACAAAATCGAGCTTTTAGATGCCATTGCGCCCGAAGAGACCGTGAGCATCTACAAAAATGCCAGGTGGTTTGATCTGTGCCGGGGGCCACACCTGCCGTCAACAGGGCGCATTAAGGCCATCAAGTTGTTAAACGCATCCGGGGCTTATTGGCGGGGCGATGAAAACAACAAAATGCTACAACGCATCTACGGTATCTCATTTCCCGGCAAAAAAGAATTGCAGGCATATCTCGATAAACTCGAAGAGGCCAAACGCCGGGACCACCGCACATTGGGCGTGCAGTTGGACCTGTATTCGATAAATGACAATGTGGGGCCAGGCCTGGTGCTCTGGCACCCTAAGGGAATGCGGATTCGTCACGAGATTGAATCATTCTGGCACAGTGCTCATTTCGACGGTGGATATGAACTCGTTGGCTCCCCTCATATTGGACGGTCCGACCTGTGGAACACAAGTGGACATCTGGATTTTTTTCGCGAAAATATGTACTCGTCAATGGATGTCGATGGACAGGAATATTTTGCCAAACCCATGAACTGTCCATTTCACAGCATGATTTACAAAAGCCGTCGTCGGAGTTATCGCGAGTTGCCATTGCGCTGGGCAGAAATGGGAACGGTTTATCGGTATGAACAGGCGGGTGCGCTGCACGGACTTTTGCGGGTGCGCGGATTTACACAGGATGACGCGCATATCTTTTGCCGCCCAGATCAGGTCGAAAGTGAAATTAAACAGACCATAGATTTTACGCTGTTTATTCTGCGGTCATTTGGTCTCGAAGATTTTAAGATCGATATTTCCACGCGACCCGAAAAAGCCGTAGGTGACCCTCGCGATTGGGATATGGCGACAAATGCCTTGAAAGCCGCGATAGATGCACAGGGCTTAAAATATGGCATTGACGAAGGCGGCGGCGCATTTTACGGACCCAAAATTGACGTGCAAATTAAAGATGCCCTGGGGCGTGAATGGCAGTGTTCGACAATTCAGTTTGACTTCAACCTGCCCGAGCAATTCGATTTGACTTTTGCCGGGCAAGATGGCAAGATGCACCGCCCCTATATGGTACATCGCGCGCTTTTGGGGTCAATGGAACGATTCTTTGGCACACTCATCGAGCATTATGCCGGCAATTTCCCCGTGTGGTTGGCTCCCGTACAAGCTGTTATTTTACCTGTATCGGATCGTTTCATTGACTATGCACAGCAAGTTGCCAGACTGCTTCGAAATGACCAGGTGCGCGTTGAAGTAGATGACCAGGATGCCAAATTGGGCTACAAAATTCGAGAGGCAGAAGTTCAAAAAGTACCCTATATGCTCATTGTTGGCGCGCGAGAAGTTGAGAATGGCACGGTGTCGGTTCGCCGTCATGGCCAGGGGGATTTGGGTACACTAAGCCTGGAAAATTTAATCGCGCGTATTCAGCAAGAGGTCGAATCCAAACAGTTTTCGTAATGCACCATGCGTTTGTTAGATTCCTATATCCAACCTGGAGGTGATCGCAATCAATAGAGGCTCAAGAAGTCGAGATACCAGACGAGAAATCGGACCGCGTGTGAATCGGCAGATTCGCATTCCGCAAGTTCGCTTGATCGGTGAATCAGGTGCTCAAGTGGGCATTGTAGAAACGAGCAAAGCCCTGACAATGGCTCAGGGAGCCGGACTTGATCTGGTCGAAGTTGCGCCAAATGCACGCCCACCTGTTTGCCGAATTATGGATTACGGTAAATACCGGTATGAGCGAGGAAAAAAAGCCAGAAAAAATCGTCAGAGTGCCTCGCAATTAAAAGAAATTCGGATGCGTGTTCGTATCAGCGATCACGATTATCAATTTAAGATCAGGCATGCTGAAAAATTTTTGACCCAGCGCCATAAAGTGCGGATGGTTATTGAGTTTTTTGGACGAGAAAATGCACATCGCGATATGGGCCGCGACTTATTGCAGCGCATTGAAGACGATTTACAACATATTGGACAGATCGAAACGCATCCCCGCGACGAAGGGCGAAAGCTCGTGATGATTGTCGCGCCAAAATCTCAGTCGTAGTCCGCTTCAACTGATCTGTGAGGCTGTTCTCATAAGGAGTTTATCGTGCCTAAAATGAAAACTCATAGTGGTGCCAAAAAGCGTTTCAAAAAGCGCAGTTCTGGAAAAATCAGCCGTCGCCAGGCCACCGCAGCGCACAATTTGACAAAAAAGACGAGCAAGCGCAAAAGAGGCCTCCGCCTGGCTGCTCATGTTCACGACTCTGACCAAAGCCGCGTCAATCGCCTGCTGGCGTCTTGACAGGGGTTGGTGTCACTGTTCATTGGAGATTAAAATGCCGAGAGTAACCAACAGTCCTGCATCGAGACGCAGGCGAAAAAAAATTTTGAAACAAGCCAAGGGCTATCGGGGAGGGCGTAGCAAACTGCTTCGCACAGCCAGCAATGCCGTGGATCGCGCATTGCAATACGCCTATCGTGACCGCAGACAAAAGAAAAGAAACTTTAGAGCATTATGGATTGCGCGAATCAATGCTGCAGCCAGACAAAACGGATTGACTTACAGCCGATTTATGGCGGGTTTAAAACGCGATGGTATCGATATCAACCGCAAAGTATTGGCTAACCTGGCCGTAACCGACGCCAATGCATTTGCCGCATTGGCCGAAAGAGTTAAGCAAAACGCCTGAGTATCTCATTGAATCCAAAAAGCGAAATCCGGCACAGTGTGGATTTCGCTTTTTGCATGAGGGTCAAATCCTCTTGGGGCAAGCTTGACTTTCGGATAAGATGATGTTAAATTGCCTCTATATTTAATAGCTTTCGGTTTTTTTTAAGGAGCGGACATGGATATTAACCCCTGGACAGTGAGAAACGCGAAAGAAGAAGAGGAAGTAGAAGAAGTGGATGGCAACGCCGAGACTGTAGAAGACACCGAAGAAGTAGAGGAAATTGGAGAAGAAGTAGATCTGATGGATACTAACGCTGGAGCAGTGGCGGAGGGAGTGGACCGGCTCGTTGAAGCAATCAATAGCGCCATTGCAACCATTGAAGATTTGCGTCGTGAAAATGCCGAATTGAGGCAACAGAATCAGGCATTGCAGTCAGATATATCGCGCCTTGAAGAAGAGCGAGTGGTTCTTTGTAGCGAGCGGGACCGACTGCAAGCCATTTACAACGACAATGTGCTTCTGATAGACAATAAGGCGGAAATCCTGGATAAGGTCGAGGCGATGTTGCAGCGCCTCAATTCCTTAAACCCCGAAAAAAATGAGTGATGTCTGTTTTGTCCGACGTGCGCGTTCAGATATTTGGCTCAGAATATCGCATTGCCAGTGAAACTGATCCCGAACACATTCGCAAGGTGGCGAATTACATCGATCAGAAAATGCGAGAAATAGCCAGTGCCCTTGCACTCCGCACCAGATCTACAGTAGCTGTATTGACGGCTGTGAATTTGGCTGATGAGCTTTTTAAGATTGAGGAAGAAGATCGCCGAATAGATCGGCTTTCACGCGAGAAAGCCGATCAACTCGCAGACTCGGTCAACCTTTAGCTCACGAGCGGAAGTGAGTAAAGCGCACATTGCGAGTGTGAGACAAGCTATCTCATGGGATTGTGAACCCCGCCGCGTTTGTCCTTAATAGTGGGCACAAGCGCAGTGGGGATTTCTTTTACAATGGAGAAAGTCATGGAAATCGTATCTGTGATTGTCCTATCTACCGGGCTGTTGGTGCTGGGATTTGTTGTGGGATGGCTGATGTGCAGTAAAATTGCTCACAAGAGATTTTATCGCACCGATGCCACAATCGAACAAATTTTGGAAGATGCTCGAAGAGAGGCAGAAACTGAAAAACGCACCGCGCTTTTAGAAGCTAAAGATCAGATTTATCACGAGCGCGTACAAGCTGAAAAAACACTGGAAGACCGCAACAGTGAAGTGGAACGCAAAGAAGAAGAGTTAGATCGCATGTCAAACGAACTGAATCGGCGTGCAGATCTGCTCAACCACAAAGCTGGACAAATGGAAGAATTGGAACAAAAATTGGTACAACAGCAAGACGAACTATCCGTAAAAGAGCTGGAATTGGAAGCGATTTTAGAAGCTCAAAATACGCGATTAGAACGCATTGCAGCCCTGACGCGCCAGCAGGCCAAACGCGAATTGATGGAAAATTTGGAGGCCGAAGCCCAGCGCGAAGTCGCCTGGCGCTTAAAAGAAATTCGGGAAGACGCACAAGCGCGGGCCAGTGATGAAGCGAGGGAGATTATCGCAAGCGCGATTCAGAGATTGGCAGTAGATTACACGGTAGAATCAACGGTAACAGTTGTCGAGTTGCCAGCCGATGAAATGAAAGGTCGAATAATCGGGCGAGAAGGACGTAATATTCGATCTTTTGAGATGTGTACTGGTGTAGATGTGATTGTTGACGATACCCCCAAAGCCGTGGTGCTGTCCGGGTTTGATCCCATTCGCCGCGCAATTGCCAAGACAGCTTTGGAGGACCTTGTAATGGATGGACGCATTCATCCGGGCCGAATCGAAGAAGTGGTTAAAAAATCGCGAGAAAATATGCACGAATTGATTCGACAAGCGGGTGAAGAGGCCATCTTTGACATGGGAGTGCCCGGCCTGCACGACCGCCTGATCGAATGTCTTGGGCGATTAAAATTCCGGACGAGCTATGGACAAAATATGTTAAACCACAGCAAAGAGGTCGCTTTTTTAGCCGGGATGATGGCCACTCACCTGGGGCTGGATGCACAACTTGCCAAACGCGCCGGTTTGCTGCACGATATCGGCCAGGGAATCAGCCACGAATTTGAAGGTACTCCTGGACAAAATGGTGCTGATATGGCAAAAAAATACAACGAGGATGATGAAGTGATCAACGCAATTGAAGCCCATCATGGCGAGGCGGACCCGATCTCGCCTATCGCAGTGCTGGTCGATGCCGCAGACGCCATTTCGAGAGTTCGTCCGGGCGCGAGGCGCGAGGTACTGGAAAACTATGTGCGCCGATTGGAACATCTGGAGCAAACCGCTCGAGAAATAGAGGGAGTAGATGCGGTTTACGCTATTCAAGCAGGTCAGGAGATTCGGGTAGTCGCCAACTATGGATTAATCAGCGATGAAGACACCGAGCGACTATCTGCACAAATTGCCGAACGGCTGGAAAAAACGATGACGTATCCGGGACATATAAAGGTGACCGTGATTCGCGAGGTGCGCGCCGTTAATTTTGCGCGATAAAAATAGCGGATGAAAATTTTATTTGTAGGCGATATTTATGGCAAGCCCGGGCGACGGGCCGCCGCACATTTGATTCCCCAACTGATCGCACAGCACGCCATTGATTTCTGCGTTGTCAATGGTGAAAATTCTGCTGGCGGTTTTGGTATTACCGCAAAAATTGGACAAAAATTTCACGCTTACGGTGCCGATGTAATTACCATGGGCGATCACGTCTGGGATCAGAAAGATTCGGTTGGCTATATTCAAACAGGCGACCGGATTTTACGTGCAGCCAACTTCCCCAAAGAGGTGGGAGGTGTTGGTGCAGCGGTTTTTTCAGCACGCAATGGAACATCGGTTGCAGTGCTCAGTCTGCTTGGGCGAACATATATGAAAATGGCGTTGGACTGTCCCTTTAGAACAGGGCAATGCGCCGTGGAGCAACTGCAAAAGAAAACGCCTGTTATTCTCGTCGATTTCCACGCTGAAGCGACCTCCGAAAAAATCGCTTTTGGACACTATATGGACGGCAGAGTCAGCGCAGTTTTGGGCACGCATACCCATGTTCAAACAGCCGATAATGAGATTTTGCCCGGCGGAACCGCATATATGACAGATGTCGGCATGACAGGGCCTCACGATTCGGTTATTGGCGCAAAAAAAGACCCTGCGATTCACCGCTTCATAAACCAGATGCCCGTGCGTTTTGAGCCAGCCACAGGTGACATAAAACTCTGCGGTGCCCTCATCGATGTGGATGAACGCTCTGGGCGTGCGCAACACATCGAGCGACTGCGCCTCGATTTAGAGGAGGGATAAGGTGGAACACCCGCTTTCGGTATCGGACGTCACGCAGGCGGTCAAGCAAACCCTTGAAATGCAATTTCCGCCCATGTGGGTCGTCGGTGAGTTGACCTCCTTTTCTCAGCCTTCATCCGGACACCGGTATTTCACGCTCTCAGACCCTCACAGCCAATTGCGCTGTGTGATGTGGCGCTCGCGTCCCATAACCGGATTTCGTCCCACAACGGGAATGGCCGTGTTGGCACAGGGACAGTTGACGGTATATGAACGACGGGGCGAATATCAATTTAATGTGTCACAGTTGTTTCCCGCGGGGGTGGGACAACAACTAATCGCCTATGAAAAACTGAAAAAAAAATTATCAGAAGAGGGCCTTTTTGACGAAGATCGAAAACGATCTCTACCCCAATACCCCAGAGCCATTGGGGTTGTGACTTCGAAGACAGGTGCAGCTTTTCGAGATATTTTGGACGTATTAAAACGGCGATTTCCCGCTGTCCGCATTGTTTTGCGCCCCGCGCAGGTGCAGGGATTGGACGCGCCAGAAGATATTGCACAAGGCATTGCCGATCTCAATGACTTTGGCAAAGTAGATGTATTGATTGTTGGACGCGGCGGTGGCTCCGCTGAAGATTTGGCCGCATTTAACGACGAGACAGTAGTGCGGGCAATTGCGGATTCTGAAATTCCAGTTATTTCAGCCGTAGGACACGAGATCGACATCTCCCTATCGGATATAGCGGCTGACGTGCGCGCACCAACCCCTTCTGCTGCCGCAGAAATTGCCGTACGCGATATTTTAGAAGTGCGCGAACAAGTCGGGCGGCTCACACTTCGCACGCGGGAGTTTATGCAGCGATTGTTAGACGAGAATGAAGACCAGCTAAAAGCGTACGAAAGCAGTTATGGCATGCGGCGGTTGTCCGATTTGATCTTTCAAAATGCGCAACACGTCGATGAATTAAACCGCGATTTATACGCACTCCTGCGACGGCTATTTGAAAGCCGATTAGCCGACTATCACCGCGTGACCGGCAAATTGGGATCACTCAGTCCCCTGTCAGTGCTCGAGCGGGGATTTGGCCTCGTACAACGCGAAGACGGTTCGGTCGTATCTGACGCAGGGATTTTGACACCCCGTGAACATCTACACATTCGGTTTGCAAAAGGCGAAGCAACCTGTAGAGTAGAAAAAATAAAAAGGTAAAATCCAATGCCAAAAAATAAAACAGAAACACCTGCATTTGAAACCGCTTTGAAGCAATTGGAGACGGCTGTAGATCGTTTAGAAGAAGGTGCACTGCCCTTGTCAGAGGCACTAAAAGTGTTTGAAGAAGGTCTAAAAGCATCCAATCAATGCCGCAGTTTATTAGAAGATGCGCGGCAACAGGTTGAAGTGTTGATACGCGATAGCGATGGTGAATTTGAATTGGTATCCATAGATTCCAATGGCGAAGGGTTTGCAGGCGAATGAAGTCCATCGGTTTGTTTTCGAACCCGACCCAACCGGGCATGGGCGTTGCGGTCGATCAATTGGCCCAACGCATCCATCAAAGAGGTATTGGGGTGCTGATCGCCGATAACTTGCGGCAAATTTGTACATCTGATTCCAAATGGTTTTGTCCGGTTGATCAGTTGCCCACACGCGCCGACATCATTGTGGCAATGGGTGGTGATGGTACCTTATTGCGCGCAGCCGATGTGGTCTATCCGCATAGCACGCCGATTTTGGGCGTGAACCTGGGGCGATTGGGGTTTTTGTCAGGCGCGGAACCCCGCGAACTGGACGATGGGCTGGATCGGTTGTTGTGTGGCGATTATACCGTTGAAGAACGGATGGCACTGCACGCACAAACCCACACGCAAAAAGCATTTGCGCTCAATGAAGTTGTAATTGAACGCAGTGTCAAAGCGCGTCTGGTGCAGGTCGTAATGCTGGTTGAAGGTCGGCCCGTGAGTTCTTTTTACGGCAATGGATTAATTCTGGCAACGCCGACGGGATCCACGGGTTACAGCCTGTCTTCTGGCGGCCCAATAGTCCATCCAAATTTATCCGTGCTCGTCGCCACGCCTATATGTCCGCATTCGCTGTCTCAGCGTCCAATGGTAATGCCGGGCGATCAGTCGGTAACGATTAAGGTAATAGCTGATCAATCCGATGAAATTATGTTATCCACAGATGGACGCACTGTGTGTTCGCTTTCCCCTGAAGAACCCGTTACAGTACAACGAGCCTCCGAACCCGTGCGCTTTATCAATATGCAGGGGTTGACCTTTTACGATTTGTTGCAGCGCAAATTAGACTGGAGTCTGGATCGGCGAGACGAGTAAAGGAGTTGCCCCTTGTTGTCTCAATTGCATGTGATAAATTATGCCCTGATCGACGATATGGAAGTCGAGTTTGGTAAAGGGTTAAATATCATTACAGGCGAAACCGGCGCTGGTAAGTCCATTCTGGTCGGAGCATTGGGCCTGATACTGGGTATGCGAGCGAGCCCCGATGTGATCCGCACAGGCGCAAAAAAATGCACAGTAGAAACCATTTTTGAACTCTATCTTCAACACCCTGCACTCAAACTCCTGAATGACATGGGCATTGAAACAGAAAATGGTGAGCTAATTTTGAGGCGGGATGTACTATTAGAAGGGCGCAGTCGGTGCTACGCCAATGGCCTGTCCATTCCCGTGCGTACACTGCGAGAATTGGGCCGCGCGCTGGTCGATTTGCACGGTCAACACGACCATCAATCGCTTCTAAATATCGATCAGCACCTGAACTTTTTGGACGGTTTTGGCGGCTTGCAAACAGCACGCGCACAGGTCGAAAAATCATATCATCAAGTGGTGCAATTACAAAATCGGCTGATCGAAAAAACTGCCGTTGCCCAGCGCCAGCGAGAAAGGCGCGAACTACTGGACTTTCAGATCAAAGAAATCCATGCGGCAAAACCAGATCCCGGCGAAGACGAACGCCTACAACGCGAACAGTCCGTGCTTTTGCATGCAGAACGACTACTCGAGATCGCCTATCAGATAGAACAGGTGCTTTATGAAGGCGAACAATCCGTGGCCGATCAACTCGGCGAAGGCGCGCACCTCCTGAACGAGGCCGCACAAATGGATAGCGGCTTAGAGCCAATAGCTGAAGAACTCAATGGTCTGAGGTACGGTGCAGAGGAACTGGCCCGCGCCTTTGGCGATTATGCCAATCGCGTAGAACACAATCCCCAACGCCTATCAGAAGTAACAGAGCGATTAGAAACGCTAAACGCGTTGAAAAAAAAATACGGCGGCGATCTGGAAAGCGTGCTTTCCTATGAAAAAAAAGCCCAACAAGAACTGGAACTGACCGACGAACTCGAAGCATCTATAAAAAAAATTCAGATTAAAATTGACGACGCAATGCAGACGTTCGCACATTGTTGTGAAAAATTGTCAAAAGGAAGGCACAAAGCCGCTGGCAAATTGTCAAAAGCGATATGCCGCGCCTTGCGCGAACTGGGCATGCCCGATGTGCAATTTGACGTCCAATTGGATCGGCGGCCAGATCCCGAAGGCCTGATTGAATGCGATGGTCAGCGATTTGAAGCGGGACCACAAGGCATAGAACGCGGCGAATTTTTTATTTCGACCAACCCGGGCGAAGCCATCCGTCCGCTGGTAAAAGTAGCGTCGGGCGGTGAAATTTCGCGTATTATGCTCGCGATGAAAACCGTGCTGGCGCATACCGATTCGGTACAAGTGCTAATTTTTGACGAAATCGACATCGGAATTTCCGGACGCATTGCAGAGGTTGTAGGCAAAAAATTGCGCGACCTATCAGAAACGTATCAAACCATCTCAATTACGCATTTGCCACAAATTGCAAAAATGGCTGATCGGCATTTTTCAGTCAGAAAAGAAGTGGTTGATCAGCGTGCGGTAACCCGAGTAATTCCGCTAAACGAAGAGACACGTGCCGACGAACTCGCTTTGATGATGGGCGGCGAAGAGATTTCGGAATTGACCCTGCAACACGCCCGCGAAATGCTGGCAGCAAAACCGTAAAACAGTATAAGGAGCATAGAGTGAGACCGATAATTCCCGACGATCTCCGAGACATTGAAGAAAAAGTAAACCTGGGGCAACGGCTTTCTGCCGAAGATGGCATGCGGCTTTACGAGACGCCCGACCTCAATGCCGTGGGATACTTGGCCAATATCGCGCGCGAACGCCTGTGTGGCAATGTGGCGTGGTACGTCCGAAATCAGCACATCAACTATACCAACGTCTGCAACAAACTGTGCCGGTTTTGTTCCTTCTATGTAAAACCAAAAGACGAGCGGGGCTATGTGTTATCGCCCGAAGATATTCAAAAGCGCGTATTGGAATACATCGACCTGCCCATTTCTGAAATCCACATGGTCGCGGGCATCAATCCCAAACTCCCCTATTCGTACTATCTCGACATCGTGCGCGCCGTCAAAGATATGCGACCCGATGTGGCGGTAAAAGCATTTACCGCAATCGAATGGGTGCAAATTGCGCGTATTGCAAAAAAGCCACTAAAGGATGTCATGACCGAATTAAAAGCGGCTGGCGTATCGTCCATTCCCGGCGGGGGTGCAGAAGTATTTAGCGATCGCGTACAGGAAGATTTATTCTGGACCAAAGCGGATTCCGAAGAATGGCTCGATGTAGCGCGCACGGCGCATGAAGTCGGCCTGCCAACCAATGCGACAATGCTATATGGTCATATCGAAAACCCGCAAGAGCGCATCGATCATCTCGTGCGATTGCGCGAATTACAGGACGAGACCGGCGGTTTTTTGACGTATATTCCCCTGTCATTTCATCCCGAACGCACAGAATTAGAGCATCTGTCTGGGCCGACAGGTATCGCTGATTTAAGAGAAATTGCCGTAGGGCGATTGATGCTGGACAATTTCTACCACATCAAAACGTTCTGGATTATGAACACCATTGAAATTTCACAGGTGGCTTTGTGGTATGGCGCAGACGATATCGACGGCACAATACAAGAATACGAAATTACGCGCCGTTCATATTCAGAGACGCGACAGGTACTCACCCGCAAACAACTGGTCGAACGCGTTATAGAAGCCGGACGCGATCCCGTTGAGCGGGATAATCTATACAATATCTTATCGACCGACCGAGAGATTGTCGAAGAGACACCTATAGGAATTCCAGGTGAAATACCAGTGATTTCGTAATCTCCCAGAATTCGAACGGAAAACAACATGATCGACGACATTGTTGAAAAAGTATATAACGACGAACGCATTTCCATAGATGACGCCATGCGCTTGTTCGCACATCCCAATATAACCGAATTGGGCTTGTTGGCCGATGTGGTGCGGCGCCGCAAATGGCCCAAAGATACGGTAACTTATAATATCGGGCGAAATATCAATTACACCAATGTATGCTGGGTAAGATGCGATTTTTGTGCATTTTATCGCCCGCCGGGATCCGACGAAGGCTATACATTGCCCAGAGAGCAGATCTTTGAAAAAATTGACGAACTCATTGCCGTGGGCGGCGACGTGTCAAAAGGCAGCGAGATTTTGATGCAAGGGGGATTGAACCCAAAACTGCGCGTGGATTACTACGAAGACCTCTTTTCCTCAATACGCAATCGCTACCCGCAAATCCATCAGCACTGTTTATCTGCCACAGAAATTATTTATATCGCGCACATCTCGCGTATGTCACTCGAAAAATGCATTCGCCGCTTGCGCGATGCCGGCCTGGATTCTATCCCGGGAGCTGGCGCAGAAATTTTGTCGGATGAGGTGCGCGACATCATCGGCTTTCGCAAAGACCGCGTCCACGAATGGCTTGCGGTACATCGCATTGCACACGAATTGGACATGCACACATCGGCGACCATGATGTATGGACATGTCGAAACCATTGAACAGCGAATAGAACATCTGGAACACATTCGCAATTTGCAGGATGAGACGGGCGGATTCACCGCATTTATCGCGTGGAATTTTCAGCCAGATTCCACCGCCCTTGCCAATGACCAGGGGCGATGGAATGGCATAAAAACCACCGGATTTGACTATTTGCGAACCATCGCCATCGCGCGCCTGTTTTTGGACAACATCAAAAGTTTTCAAGCATCGTGGGTAACGCAGGGTGCCAAGGTCGCACAGGTCAGCTTAAAATACGGCGTGAACGATTTTGGCAGCACAATGATGGAAGAAAACGTAGTCAGCGCAGCGGGCACGAGCCATACGGATACCATGACACTTCAAGAGATGCAACGGCTCATTCGAGATGCGGGATACGAGCCTGTAAGGCGAAATACGCGATATGAGATTTTGAATTAGGGGTAAGTAGCAATGCGTGTGCGTTTGGGCGTGGTGTCATACTTAAACACGCGGCCACTGGTTGAGGAGCTGCGCACGGGCGCGATCGATCGCGATTTCGAACTGATCTACGACGTGCCCTCGCGATGCGCCGAACGGCTGCACATAGGCGAAACCGACGTGGCCTTAATCCCCGCTGTAGAAATTGGACGCGGACGAGACCCTTATCGGATTGTACCCAATGTCGGCATTATTTCAAACGGGCCGGTTGGCAGTGTATTTATCGCACTGAACAAAGAACCCGAAGAAATTCAAACACTTGCCCTGGATCGCGGATCGCGCACATCAGTCGTGCTCGCGCAGATCATCCTGGCGCGACAATTTGGCTGCCGACCACAGGTATTTTTTCATCCCCCAGATATAGACGCAATGCTCAAACGAGCCGATGCTGCTCTGTTGATAGGCGACCCTGCGCTGGCATTGCCCCACAAACGCTACCGAATCCTGGACCTGGGCGAAATTTGGACACAGATGACGGGGTTGCCCTTTGTCTATGCCTGCTGGACCGGACGCCCCGACGCATTGACGCCATATCACATTGACAAACTGATCGAGGCCAAAGAAAAAGGCAAGCCCCTCATCCCAAACATCGCAAAAGACTACGCCGCTGAAACCCGCACCTTATCGCCCGCGTTTTATGCCAAATATCTAACCAGAAATATCCTCTACGATTTGGGCGATACCGAACTGGAAGGCTTGAGACAATTCTATGCTTATGGTGTAGAACTCGGATTGATGGACGCATTGCCAGATATTCGTTTTTATATTTAAATGTAAAAACTCGGAGATAAGCCGAGTTTTTATTTTATTCAAAACTGGAGAACTTGTGATGCCCGAAAAAAACAAACCAATTCGCGTGGGCGTCGTCGGCGTGGGACGCGGGCGATCATTTATGCGGGCAGCAGCACCAACGGGAATGGAACTGGTTGCAATTTGCGATACCTGGGAAGAGCGACTAAGACCCGAAGGCAAAGCACTCGGAGTATCGACATATGGAGATTACCAGGCATTTTTGGAACACGATATGGATGCCGTGGTACTCGCCAATTATTTTCACGAACACGCGCCCTTTGCCGTCGAAGCACTGAACGCCGGAAAACACGTCATGAGCGAAACCTCTGCCTGCCATACATTGGGCGAAGGCGTCGCACTTGCGCGGGCGGTAGAGCGCAGTGGTAAAATTTATATGTTTGCCGAAAATTACCCCTACACGGCGTACAATCAGGAAATGAGGCGGCTCTACCAGAAAGGACACGTAGGGGAATTTAAATACGGAGAAGGCGAGTACGTACATCCCGATCCACCAGAAGTAAAATTGGGGCGCAGTTGCGGGCGCAATCACTGGCGCAACTGGATTCCCTCGACCTATTATTGCACACACTCGATTGCCCCCGTAATGTACATCACAGATACGCGCCCCGTGAGAGTGAACGGATTTGTCATCCCCTACGATTTTGGGGACATGACCAAAACCCTGCACATGAACCGCGCGGATATGGCAGGCGTGATCATCTGCAGGATGGACAATGACGCCGTAATGAAATCCCTGCACGGCGCATTGCGCGGGCACGGCAATTACGTCAGAATCCACGGCAACAGGGGCGTAATGGAAAACTGTCGCAACGGCGATAAATATCGGCTGCGCGTGTGGAAAGAACCGTGGGAAAAGCCAAAAGGAGAACCCGTGGAAACCGTTTACAGACCAGATTTCCCGGTGCATCACGACCGCGCAACACAGGCCGGGCATGGCGGCGGCGATTTTTTCACGAGTTACCATTTCGCCGAAGCGATTCGCACGGGCGAGCAACCCTACCTCGACGTGTATCGCGGCATCGACATGAGCATCGCCGGCATTCAAGCGTGGCGATCGGTACTCAGCGATTCGGCACCGATGGAAGTACCCGATTTTCGCGATGAGTCCATAAGAAAAAAATACGAGAGCGATGACTGGTCGCCCGATCCCACGCGCAAAAAACCGGGACAACCGCCGAGCAGTATTCTCGGCGAAATCGAACCATCTGATGGCGCCAAAGCACTGGCAAAAAAAGTCTGGGCAAGCCGGGGATACTTTGGAGAATGAGGGTTTAGCCATGATTGAAATAGCACAAGTAGTACTGGCAATTTACGGCATATTGTTAATTGTCGGAGGGATTATTGGGAAGGCAAAAACCGGGAGTTCTGCATCCCTATTCGCAGGCGCAATCTGCGGTATTGTTGCACTCGTTGGATACTGGCAAAGCCTGAGCGATCCCGCCGTTGGGTTTTTGACCGGCGGATTGGTCGGATTGTTGCTCACGGGCATTTTTATGAGCCGATTTGTCCGCACGCGAAAATTTATGCCCGCGGGATTGGTACTCCTGCTCAGTCTTCTGGTGGGTATTTTGACAATGATGGCGAGACAGGAATACCTGCTCAATCAGGACAAGCCAGTGGAAGAACTGACAAAAAAGGGCCAGGAACAATGTCCCTGGCCCAACGTTTGAAGGGTCACAGCCTGAAAATCAGGCGTTCACCTCCGAGTTAAAATGTTTCACATTAACCTCCTTTCGATATGCGCAACTCCGCTTCCGGAAGGCGTTTTGCGCGGTGGATGCCAATATATCGGCAAACCGCACCAACCCGTTGGCCCGGTTACATAAACACCTGAATGGATGCAGTTTTTCAAAAACGCAGTGTACTTTTATCGCATCTTTTCCAACCAAAAACGCCTGAGCTATGACGCCCAGGCGTTTTTTAATTTGTAATGGCAATGCCGTGTTTGCGGCAGAGTTTGCGAAGTTTTTTCACAGCACCGCCTATGGATTTTCCATTTCGCGTAATACCGAACAGATGCTGGCTGACCACCCTGCGCGAAATGCCCATAATCTCGGAGATTTCCCGCTGGGTCTTGCCGTATTTGAAATACAAAACAGCAGCTTCAAATTGTCTTTGCGTAAGCGATTGATTTAAGAGCGTATCGATCTGCGGGAAGAGACGCCCAACCCGATCTTCATATTTATAGCGCAAATTCTGGTCTTCGGGCGACTCGTACCACAGGCCAACGTCATCCGGCATCATTTCCAGGTCTGATTGATCTAATTGAACTTCCCAAAAATCAGGATTATACATATGTCCGTTCGTCTCCTCCAGGGAATGAATATGTCGGGCGAAAAACCACCATACATACCAGACCCGCGGCTCCGGAGGGACGATAAAACTGCGACGGACAGATAGTGAACGACCGAAGCAGCTATCTTACCGGAGGCGAACCGGGTATGTTATTAGTCGTAACTGCGAAAATTAAAGCCATCATGTTGCCTCCTTTCAAATAGACATACGTAAACGATCACCCGCAACACTACGGGAATCTCACTGCATTGTCAAGACATACCTCTTCGCCCTTACACCGGCATGGATGCACTTTTGCGCGCTCTATCAAAAAGATTTTTTCTTCTTCAATTCATCCCACCAATCCATAAGCGCGCGAATGTGTTTTTCATAACCGCGATCTGTGGGACGATAATAGGTGCGGCCTCTCAAATTATCGGGAAAATATTCCTGATCAACATATCCATCCGGATCGTCATGTGCATATTGATACCCCTTGCCATAATCGAGATCTTTCATAAGCTTTGTCGGCGCATTGCGAATATGCAGGGGCACGGGCAAATTGGGATGTTTCTCAACATCGGAAAGCGCGCTATTATACGCGGCATAAACGGCATTGCTCTTGGGAGCTGTAGCGAGATAAACCACCGCCTGAGCAATGGATAGATCGCCCTCGGGACTGCCCAGAAAATCGTACGCCTCGCGGGCATTGAGCGCAACTTGTAAAGCGCGCGGATCAGCAGCACCCACATCTTCAGAAGCAAAGCGAATCATACGCCTCAAAATATAATGCGGATGCTCACCCGACGTCATCATACGCGCGAGCCAATACAGTGAGGCCTGTGGATCGCTGCCGCGAAGACTCTTGTGAAAAGCTGAAATAATATTGTAGTGCTCTTCCCCTGTCTTATCGTAAAGATGAGCCTTGCGACCGAGAATTTCGCGCACCGTTTCGGGCATGGGTTCGCAACCTGTAGCCTCAACAGCCGCAGCAACCGTTTCAAGCGCGTTCAGAGACCGCCGGGCATCGCCCTCCGCAGTCTCGGCAATGAGATCCAAAGCCTGGTCATCAATCTGCAAATCGGGAAACCCGTGTTCCGAATCGGCAATTGCGCGGTCCAGCACCTGGCGAATATGGGACGTATCGAGCAAATTGAGCACAAAAACGCGCGTGCGTGAAAGCAGGGCTGAATTGACCTCAAAAGAAGGGTTCTCAGTAGTAGCACCAATAAGCGTAATAACACCATTCTCCACATGGGGCAGAAAAGCATCTTGCTGCGCCTTGTTAAAACGGTGAATCTCATCCACAAAAAAGATAGTGCGCTTACCCAAACGTCGCTCTTCTCGCGCCCGCGCAATAATCTCTCGCGCCTCCCGGATACCCGCGGTAACCGCGCTAAAAGACACAAACCGGCTCTCCGTCGTACCCGCAATAACCCGGGCCAGCGTTGTCTTGCCCGAACCCGGCGGTCCCCAAAAAATCATGGACGGCAAGCGGTCGCTCTCGATAAGCACCCTAAGGGGCGCACCCGGCCCAACGAGATGATCCTGCCCCACAATATCGTCCAGCACCTGGGGACGCAGGCGTTCTGCCAGAGGCACGTCTGCCATCTCCTGCTCGGCTTGCGACACGGGTTTTAAAAAAAGGTCTTCATTCAT
>JAPPIE010000006.1 GCA_028874765.1 Gemmatimonadota bacterium | reverse complement strand
TTTGGCGATTTGTACGACCATCAATCCAATGGCTCCCATTCCAAATACGGCGACTGCGTCTCCGACTCTTACCTGTCCATCTCTGATCGCACACATGGCAAAATCCGCCGGGTCCAAACAGACTGCGGATTTCCACGAAAATCCCTCTGGGACCTTCCAGCACCGTTCGGTTGAGATGACATGGACTTCTCGGAATGGCCCGTAGCTCAGCACCACGTCGCCTTCTGCGAACCCATCTACGCCCTCGCCGATTACAGTGCCTATAAACATATTGCCTGTCCGGGACGACCGCCCTTTGCCCGTGTTTGGAAATACCTGGAGTTCCGGATCATAAGGTCCGCGTTTTGCGCTGTCACCTTTTATGCCCGATAGCTCGGTTCCGTGCTTGGCAGCAGCGTACATGCTCTGCACTTTCATCTGTCCTTTTCCAACTTTTGGTACCTCGTATTCCCGCAGTTCCATCTTTTCGGGTGATAGGGCACATACTTCCAGTGGCATGGGATCCTCCTATTCGTCTATTCGCGCATCAGGGAAATGGCTGAGATAGACAATCCAGCCTGGGATTGTTCGTTGATAGATTCTGCGCGGACTTCGATGGTGTAAAGGCCGGGTTCGTCGAGCTGGACCTGGCCGATAATGGTTGCGGCTTCTGGGAAATACTGCGCTTTGGGGCTGTCGCTCCACGCGTCGGGTGTGATGGTTTTGTGGAATGTGTTGCCCGCAATGTCAACGCGCACTTCGTGGCCGCCTGTCCATTCTCGGGCGCGGCGGAGTGCGCTGGTGTGAACGCGTATTTCAAAGGTGCCGGGTTTGAATACTTTGAAGTCGCAATCGATCCAGTTGGATGTGTCAAACCAGTCTTCAATAACGCCGCTTTCACCGATGCGGATTTGCGTTCCCGATTCGGGCGTGTGCAAGTTCGCCATGCTGGCGATCATGGTGATAGAGCCATCGGTTTGCTGGAGAGCGGTTTGATCGACATCGGGTGCGCCATCGAGTTCGAGGGCGACGACCGAGACGTTTGGATCGGGGCATTCGGGCAGACGCAATGTTAAGATATCACAATCGCTGTCGCGGGTTTGAGAGATGTCGATGTGCGCGCTTTTGTCGGCGAGTAAGGTCGCTTTTGTAACGCGGTTGCGCAGGCCCAGGAGGGTGAAATCTTCGCTGGGCCATGTGGTAAAGAGCAAGTAGAGACGGTTGTCTTTTTGCGTGATACCGCCCCAGGGAAATTCATAGGGATATGGCGTGGCTTTGGTGCCGTAGATCGCTTCGCCGTTGGTTTTCATCCATTCGCCAATGGCGCGAAGGCGATTGATACTGGGCTGGGGCACACTGCCGTCGGCGCGCGGCCCGATGTTGAGCAGGTAGTTGACGCCTTTGCTGGTGAGTTCCACGAGAAGATGGAGCAGTGTTTTTACGCTTTTCCAGTTGTGGTCATCGGTTTTATAGCCCCAGGTATCGTTGAGGGTGGCGGGTGTTTCCCAGTAGCCTTCGAGGCGGCCGGTGGGGATCTGGTTGTCGCCCAGGCTGCCGTAGTCTCCCACGCCATTGCCCACGCGACCGCTTACGAGACAGTCGGGTTGCAAGCCGTGGACGAGACGGGAGAGGGATTGGCTCTGTTCCAGGGAAATAGAGACGGGGGTGTCGAACCATATCAGGCCGATAGGCCCGTATTGTGTGAGCAACTCGCGTACCTGGGGTTTGGCTTTGTTTTCGAGATAATAGGCGAAGTCTTTGGTCGCGGGATCAAAATCCCAGTTATTCCCAGAGGCGTTGGGGTCGTGCCAGTCCTGATCTTGAGAATAGTAGAAGCAGAGGCGAATGCCGTATTTTTGGCAGGCTTTGGATAGGTCTGCCATAATGTCTTTGCCATAAGGCGTGGCATCGACGATGTCGTAGTCGCTGCACGGGGAGTCATACATGGCAAAGCCGTCGTGGTGTTTGGCCGTGATCACGAGGTATTTCATACCCGCATCTCGTGCGAGTTTGGCAACCGCATCGGCATCGAATTTTATTGGATTGAATTGTGAGGCGAGTTGTTCGTATTCCGCGGCGGGAATTTCCGCACGGCGCATAATCCATTCCCCAATGCCCTCTATGGCTTTGCCTTTCCATTTGCCCGCGGGAATCGCATACACGCCCCAGTGAATGAACATGCCAAACCGCGCTTCTTCCCACCATGCAATGCGCTCGCGGTCGCGTTTGGTCTGTCGCGTTTTTGCTGCGGTATTCATACTGTCTCCTTAGTGTATGGCTGAAAACTATTCTTCCACTGCTGCTGCGACTGCGTTGGAAACCCGGCGGAGGAGGCTGCCTCCAGCGACCATCTGATTGGTGAGTACGACGCAACTGAGTTGACGTTCGGCGTCTGCCCAGGCTACTGTGCCGGTCGCTCCGGTATGTCCGAAGGTTCGCCGCGATACCAGGTCGCCCCAAAAGCCCCATACCCGCGCTCCGGATACGCCCCAACCGATTCCCCAGGGTGCATTGAGTGCCCCGTTTTGATCTTGTGTCATTGTGGCGACAGCGGCGCGGCTGAAGATGCGCCGATCACCATAAGTACCGCCGTTGAGCATGGTTTGCAAGAGGATCGCCAGATCGCGTCCGGTGCTGTGCATGCCGCCCCACGGTGCTCCAAAGTCGCGCCAATATGGGGAATTCCAGCCCCAACTCTGTTGCTCTTCATCCTCTTCGGCGTCCGTTCCGCACCATACCAGGTCTTCAAGTGTCCATTCGCCCATTCCCAATGCGCTTCGCGCCATTCCCAGCGGCGCGAAAATTTCCTCGCGCTCGAAGTCGCGCAATCGCTGCCCGCTGACTCGTTCGACTATTTCTGCTGCGAGCAGGATGCCCATGCTCTGGTAGCAAAAATCGGTTCCCGGCTTGTAGAGCAAGGGGGTCTGGAGTGCCCGTTCGACGAAGCCAGCTACGGGGGTGTGCGACTGTCGCAAGATAGTGTTTTCGGGTAGCATGTCGGGCATGCCGGATATGTGCGAGAGCAAGTGGCGCACTTTGACAGCGGGGCGGTCGCCTTCGGTGTATTCGGGTAGATAATCGATGGCCGGGTCGTTGAGTGAGATCAGCCCCCGATCTACGAGGATCATCAGCGCGCAGGCAGTAACTGGCTTGGTGATTGAGGCGAGGAGAAATATCGAATCCGCATCGACTGGCTGGCCTGTGCGAGGGTGCTCTTGTCCGCATCCCCGGGCGAAGACTTCCTTGCCGTGCCGCGCAACTGTCAGCGAGGCCGCGCCAATTTGCCCGGCTTCTGTAGCGGCTGTGAGTACGCCAAAGGCCCGTTCGAGCTGGTCGGCAGACATGCCAGCGTC
>JAPPIE010000216.1 GCA_028874765.1 Gemmatimonadota bacterium | reverse complement strand
GGCTCCTGATTGGATCGTGGATACGGGATAGGAAAAAGATCATGAAAAAGAAAGCTGTTGTTTTACTCAGTGGTGGTTTGGATTCTACTACAACCTTGGCTATTGCCACAAATCGGGGTTATGCCTGTTACGCGATCACCTTTCGCTATGGGCAGCGGCACGAAATTGAATTCGAGTGTGCGAAAAAAATTGCCGCTCATTTTGGTGTGCGAGATCACGTTATTGCCAATATTGATTCGCGCGCTTTTGGTGGTTCGGCATTAACCGATGATATCGATGTGCCCAAAAATCGAGACGAGAGCGAAATGTCCGATGGTATCCCGGTCACTTATGTCCCTGCTCGCAATACGATTTTTCTTTCTTACGCGCTTGCAATGGCAGAGTCTCTCGATAGCCGCGATATTTTTATTGGGGTCAATGCAATTGATTATAGCGGTTATCCCGATTGCCGTCCCGAATATATCGCCGCTTTTCAAAACATGGCGAATCTCGCCACCAAAGCCGGTGTTGAAGGGGATAGGTTCACGATCCACACGCCGCTTATTGCCCTGACCAAGGTCGAGATTATCAAACGGGGATTAGAACTCGGTGTTGATTACGCTATGACCTGTACATGTTACGATCCCGATACAGAAGGTCGTGCGTGTGGGCAGTGCGACGCCTGTCTGTTGCGCTTGCAGGGGTTTGCACAGAATGGTATGAAAGATCCGGTGGCCTATCGGTAAGAGGAGGTTCTTCATTGCCGCAATGTACGCTTGCTAAATACATGCGGATTTACGATCTTACAGGCAGCTATTGGTTCTATTCACCCTTAAAGAATTGCATTTATGCCACCTCTTTCTCTCGACCAACTCATCGCCGATTATTGCGATCAAAACGCACACTCGCAACGTCTTTTCAAGCGTGCACAAGAAGTTTTGCCCGGCGGCAATACGCGCACCGGTGTTTTTGTCAATCCCTTCCCGATTTACGCGGACCGGGGTGAGGGTGTTTATATCGATGATGTCGATGGCAACCGCCGTCTCGACTTTGTCAATAACGCCACCGCCCTCATCCTGGGTCACGCGCATCCCGCTGTGAGCGATGCCCTGCGCGAGCGTATCAATAGTGGTACGGCCTTTTTTGGTCCTACCCAACTCGAAATCGAATGGGCAGAACTCCTGCGCGAGCGCGTCCCTTCTCTCGAGCATCTGCGCTTTTGCAGTTCGGGTACCGAGTCTGTGGGCAATGCCTTGCGCGTTGCTCGCGCTTTTACTGGGCGTCAAAAAATTGCCAAATTTGAGGGTGCGTATCACGGTATTGACGATCCGGCTCTCATAAGCTATGTGCCACCTGTTACTCCCGATCTCGGTCCCGAAAACGCGCCTCATTCGGTGCTTTCTTCTGCCGGTCTGGCACCCGCGACAGCTGAAAATGTCCTCGTTTTGCCCTTTAATAACGCGCGCGCTTGTGAACATCTCATTCGCCAACACGCCGAAGAACTCGCGTGCGTCATTATTGACCCGCTTTCTACGGCTGCTGGTATGGCTTTGCCGGATTCCGAGTTTCTCACGCTCTTGCGCGATGTGACGCGAGAATTTGGTATTCTCCTTATTTTTGATGAAATTGTCAGTTTTCGTATGACGTCGGGTGGTACACAGGCGGCGTACAATATCACGCCCGATCTGACCTGCCTGGCGAAGGTCATTGCTGGCGGTACTCCGGCTGGTGCTTTTGGTGGGCGCAAAGATGTGATGGCGCTGTACGATCCCACTTCTGGATCGCCCGCCATCCCACAATCTGGTACGTACAATGGCAATCCTCTTGTGGCCATCGCTGGTCTTATGACTCTTAAAACCATGACCTCAGATGCATATCGCCACATTGACTCGCTTACCGAATACATTGCTGCTGGTCTCAATGATGCTTTCAAGTGTGCCGATATCCCGGCGACTATTGTTACTGCTGGCTCACTGTTTCGCATCTACTTTCTCGACTATGCGCCTGTCAACTATCGCCAGGCTGCACAAGACAGTAGCGAAAAACACCGCTGGCTCTATTTCTATCTTTTGAATCACGGCATTGTGATCCGCCAGGGCGGCTGTGTTTCTCTTCCCATGACGAGCAAACACGCCGATGATTTGATCAACTGCGTGCGTGAGGGATTGCGCGTTTGGCCCTATTAATCTCCAAATAAATGTCCGTATCTATACCAGATGGCCTCGTTATCCTCACCTTTGATGACGGCGTCAAATCACAATATACCTTTGCCGCACCCATCTTGCGCGAATGCGGATTCAACGCCACTTTTTATATTACTGAAGGCTTGAACTTTCTCACGGATAAGACGCGCTATCTCACCTGGGAAGAGGTGCGCAAATTACACGATCTGGGCTTTGAAATTGGGAATCACACGCGGCAACACAAAAGCGTTGCCAACCAATCGCGGGAGGAACTTTTATCCGATATCCGCTACATCGATCGGCAATGCAACCGTTACGGTATCCCGATTCCCACTACATTTTGTTACCCTGGCTACACCAATACCCCCGAAGCTGTTGATGTACTCAAAGAACGCGGTTTTACTTATGCCCGACGTGGGACTGCACCCGAATATCCTTATGATCGGGAAGGTAGTCGCGGCCCAGCCTATAATCCCGAGCAACACGATCCGCTTCTCATTCCAACTACGGGCGCGTCGGGACCGCACTGGAACTTTGATGATTTCTTGTGGTCGCTCGATCAGGCTCAAAACGGTTGCGCCACAGTCCTCACTTTCCACGGGGTACCCGACCTCGATCATCCCTGGGTGCATACCGAACCCGCATTTTTTGAACGCTGTATGCAGCATCTCACAGATAATGGACACAGAGTAATCGCTCTGCGCGATCTTACAAACTACATTGCTATGGAGTCCTGATATGGTCGATCCTCTTCCTCTTATCGCCTACGATACGCTTGCAGAGCAAACAGAAGCTCTGTACCGCGATGGCTATGCGTATCTGCCAGGTGTATTGACGTCCGATCAAGTGGCAAAACTCCGCGATTATATGGACGCGCTTACACCGATTTCGGAAAGTTTTGACAAAAATGGGCGTCCTGAAGATGTCGGATTTATAAATAAACACATCAATAATGCGTTCAACCGACACGCTCATTTTTTGCAATTTCTCGACCGCCCCAGGGTGATCGAGCTCGCTGAAGCCATACACGGCGACGATTGCCACTGTATCGGCATGACCGCTTGGATGACTGGCCCCGGTCGCCCCGATCAGAATCTCCATACTGACTGGCTTCCCCTGAGTCTGCCCGCCGATATACTTGAGGATTCTCGGGTGCGTATCCCCATTTTTATCACTACGGCGCATTTCTATCTCGACGATATTACCGAAGCCCTTGGTCCTACTAATT
>JAPPIE010000259.1 GCA_028874765.1 Gemmatimonadota bacterium | reverse complement strand
GGAATCTTCCACAACAACACAGTCATCGGGTTGTAGCCCGTGCAATCGCATGGCCGTCAAATACGCATCTGGATGTGGTTTTGCTTCTTCGTAATCTTCTCTTGCCAGCACAAAATCGAAGAATGGGAGTAAATCCGTCTTTGCGTGAACAATGTCAAAGTGATCTCTGCGAGAACCCGTTACAATGCCCATTTGTACGCGGCCATGGAATGTTTCGAGTGTTTCGACCACGCCATCCACGACCTGCACGCCTTCGGCTAATAATGCGCTGTACCGCGCATTGCGTTTCAAGCGCAACTGCTCTATCAATTCGGCATTTTGATCGGGCAGAAAATCGAATACGCTCAGCCCTTTTTGTAGCGATTGTTCGGCAAAATCCCTATGCGTTAGTTCAACGCCTTGTGTTGCCAATATCTCATGTCCCGCCTGAAAGTACAGACCTTCGGTATCCACCAGCACGCCATCATTGTCCCACAAAATTGCACGAATCACAACTCCTCCTTATATTCATTATCACAGGCGACCTCCGCAAAATGGTTGAAAACAACCCCTTTTGAAATCTACGCGAACAATGGACTCAGGTCAACACATCCGCGCCTCTTTCACGCAAACATCCGATGGTCTTGTCGCGGAAAATGATTATGCCCGCATTTTGCTCTCTCCGGTGCAAGGGCAGGTATTTTCCGATCATCTGGTAGAAGCTACCGAGTGCAACTGTCTCATCCGTCCACTGAATGAGAAAGATATTTCGGTCTATATCGACGATCAACCCGCTGAGACGCTCGGTTTTCTCCGCGACGGTCACACGCTGTGGGGACGGCTCGCTACGGGCGATCATCCGGGGCATATCCGTTTTTGCATTCGCTCGGATAATGTCGATCTGCTCTATGCCGAACTCGATGTGCGTCCCTCGCATCTCGACTACGAAACCGATTATCAAATCATGCGCGCCGATCTCGAGCGCATCAGCCGCGAACTCGTTTACCTTTTGCCCGATCAAACTCGTATCTCAACGCGTCTGACAGATGATAAGGGTAGCAATTTAGACTTTCATCAAGTGCTGGATCGTCTTTTGAATCAATTGGTCCGCACTTTGCATGCGATTCTCAAACGCCCGCATCGCCGTCTCAAAACCGTTCAACACATCCGCGCGGTTGATCGCGCACAGGGCCGCGATCCCGATGCTGTTGCTCACATGATTCGCTCGCCACAATTCTGGACGCATAGCGGGACCGATCTCCCACATTTGCCTATAGCGGACGGTATCGGGTGTACGCATTTGCGCGAGACCCATCGCCATTCCGATATTGACACGCCGCTCAATCGCCATCTCGTTGCACACTTAAAACGTCTGTCACTGCGCGCGAGATCTATTGCACATACCGATTTGGGACATCGTCTGAAAATATACGTGGATCGCTACTTGCGTTTGCTCCCTTTGCCACCTGCGCGACGCGATGACACTTTACCCATTCATATCGATGTGCGTTACCAGACGGCTTTCGCGCTCATTCGCGATCTCAATCGCGCGCTTGTGCCCTGTACGGGTGGTCCATTTGATCTGTCCTATCGCGATACGCACGCGCTTTACGAATACTGGGTCTATTTTACGCTCGTTCACACTTTGTGTGATATCGGCTTTGTTCCGATCAGCGACGATAACCTTTTTCACCTGACCGATCGCGGTTTGAGCGTTTCTCCCGCGCAGGGTGAAGCCTCTGCGATATATCTTCAGCGCGGTGAGCGCCGTATTCGTTGTCTTTACAATATGACCTATACCACCTCGTCGGGACGCGCGCTCACCCATGATCTGAGACCCGATATGATTATCGAGATCAACAACTCGAATGGGGAACGCGCTATTTATGCATTTGACGCCAAATATCGCCGCGAAGATTACAATGGGACGTGGATTCCCATGCGCGAAGATATTGACAAGATGCACGCTTATAGGGATGCTATCGGGCAGGTGATAGATACAGATTTTCAACGCATTCTCAAAAGTGCTGTTGTCCTGTTTCCCGCTCAGGTGGATTCCGCGTATCAGACTCACGCTTTTTATACCAGTCTGTCTTATGGAATCGGTGGCCTTCCGCTCTTGCCGGGGGATGCAAATACGTTGTCTGCCCTGAAAGGATATATTAAAGAGCATATTCTTGCATAAAAAATTGGACCAGCCTTCGCCGATCCAGTTGTGCATTTCTTTTTTTTCCCTATATTTGCAAATATCAGGTGTGTCCTTCCTCCAGTTCCCAGTCCCGATTTTTACATGATGACCGATTCCCAACTTCTGCAAGAGTTTGAAGCCCTTGCCCATCGTCTGAATATCCCCTTATCCCGAGAAGACCTCATGGGGGGTACCGGTGGTCTGTGTGTTGTGCGCGGCGAACAGCGCCTGATTCTCGATTACCGACTCGATGTGCCCACGCAGGTCGATATCCTCGCACATGCTTTTTCCAAACTGCCCCTCGATGATGTTTTCATCAAACCCTCCCTCCGCGCCCGCATTGATCTTTATGGTGAAGCACAGGTTTAGCGATTTACCCACAGGATGAGATTAAATATTCCACCTGTTCTTCGGGCGAGACGGTGACGGTTCGATTGGCCGGGATGAAGAAGGTGTCGCCTGTTTGAGCGGTGTGGGTTTTGTTTAATTGGGCATGGCCGGTGAGGATGGTGAGTGCTGCGAATGTGGGATAGGTGTGTTGAATGGTGCCTGTAGGGACGAAGCGTTCGAGGCGGAAGTATTCGGTGTCTTCCGCTCCGATGAGTGTGGTGTTTGTATCGGTTGCGAGATGACTCCAGTGTTGTGGTTCTGGCGCGGGTGCGTCAAAGGCGATGACGTCGAGGGCGCGGTCAATGTGCAGTTCGCGCGGCTTGCCGTCGGTGCCGGGGCGGTTGTAGTCGTAGATGCGAAAGGTGAGGTCGCTGGATTGTTGTACTTCGTAGATCATGACGTTCTGGCACAGGGCGTGTACTGTGCCGGGCGGTACGAAGATGACATCACCTTCCTGGACATCGAAGAATTGCACGGTGTCCTGTACGCGGTTTTCGCGGATGGATAATTTCAAGCTGTGTTTATCTACGCCGTCTTTCAGGCCACACGCCACGCGCCCGTGATTTGATTTAAGTACGTACCACGCTTCTGTTTTGCCATAGGTGCCCAGGTTTTCTGCACGGGTGTAGGTGTCGTCGGGGTGTACCTGGATGGAGAGGTCGTCGCGCGCATCGAGGAGTTTGATGAGCAAGGGGAATTCGGTGCCGTAACGCTGGATAACGCGCTGTCCGAGGAGGTCTGCACCATAAATTGCGACGAGGTCGGCGAGGTTTTGTCCGGCAAGGGGACCGTCTGCGACAATGCTTTCCATTCCTTTGTATGCCGAGACTTCCCACGATTCGC